>QYPH01000034.1 GCA_007279905.1 Actinomycetota bacterium
CGATGGGCAATGCCCTCGAGCACAGCACGTACCACGTGCGCGCGTGATGTTCCGCGTGTGATTCCGAGCAGTGTGCCTCGCGCACCATAATCCCATTTAGGTGTGCCAAGACCAAACAGTGCCGGCACGTACACCACACCGTCCGATGTTGCTACTTGAGAGGCGACATCGTGGCTGTGCTGTGGAGAGTCGATGAGTTGCATATCGCTGCATAGCCACTCGATGTTGGTGCCTGCCGACAGCATGATCGCTTCGGTGCCCCAAGTGAGACCGCTCGCATCGCTAAATGCGATAATCGGAAATGTGCCCCCAGTAGAGCGACGATTTTCGCTCGGTGGAGTAGCACCATTGCATGTATCGAGCATGCCACCCGTACCAAAGGTGATTTTTGTTTTTCCGGGAGTGATGCAACCTTGACCGACAAGCGAACCCTGTTGGTCGCCAACGAGACTCGCAATAGGCGGCGAACCCTTGAGTGCAGTTGCTGTGCCAACGACTCCTGATGACCGCACGATAGTTGGCATCATCTCGATGTCAATTCCAAAAATGTCAAGAATGCGAGGCGACCATGTTTGATCGTGCAGTGTCCACAAACCGGTGACTGCAGCATTGGTGTCGTCGGTGACAAAAAGTTCACCTTGCGAAAGAACAAACGCAACCCATGTGTCAACAGTGCCGATGCAGATTTTTGCGGTGGTCGGGATTGAGTAATTTTTGAGTATCCAAGCAGCCTTGGTGGCTGTTTGATTTGGTGCAAGAAACAATCCGTGTTCGCCACGAGCGGTGATGCACTCCATGACGGTACGCAAATCTTGCCAACCGAGTGCTGGTCCGATTGGAATGCCAGTATTTCTGTCCCACGCAATAGTGGATGCTCGTTGATTCGTAATTCCAACTGCGTCCACCGAGCCTGCAGCGTCAAGTACCGAAGTGGCTACACGCAACACTGCATCACGCATTGCGGCGGCATCAAACTCAACGAGACCTGGCACAGGAGAGGTTGGCGCAAGTGATTCGTATGCAAGATGATCAACTGAGCCTGTTGGTCGCACCACTGCTGCACGAAGACCACTTGTACCTACGTCGACAACAAGAATGCTCATGGCCACACCGAATTTCGTTTGGTTGTATCCGAGTCGGGATTGAGCCCGAGTTTGCCTGGATTAAAAATATTGTGCGGATCGAGTGTGTTTTTGATCGACTGCAAAACGCCCATGCCTGCGCCGAGCGACTCTGGCAAAAAGCGTCCGCGATTGAGACCAGCACCGTGGTGATGAGAGACGTTTGCGCCCGCATTAAGCGCTGCTCGCTGACAGGCATTCCATAACTGCACATATCGCTCTTCAAACTCGGGTGTTGGTTTAGCGGCAAATGTGAAATAGAGACATGCACCATCGAGATAGCTGTGCGATAGGTGGCATGTAGCGCTTAACGCACCTTCAACCGCCATGAGCGAAGCACGAACGTTCGCGAAAATCGCTTCTAGTGAACTCCACTGCGCGGCAACTTCCATGGTGTCAACAATGAAGCCACGCCGAGTTGCTTCTTGTAATCCGCTCGTGTTGTTGCGATGATGCATCCAATTTTCGACTAGATCAACATCTCCAACTTGAGCGCCATGTGCCATCGCAGCGTCGTGCACGATTGACAAGGTTGCCGAAACAATGCGCTCGTCACCCTCGTCGAGTACGAGCAGAGTGCATTGCTTGCCGTCAGTGCCATGCGACCTTTTTGATTCGTCGGCATCGTAAAGCCGCAACACTGCTGGTGTTGCGCCGTGCTGCACCGCAGTGCGACACGTGTTGATGCCGTCCACAAACGAGGGGAATAAATATGCCGCTCGTTGCTGGGTGGTTGGTAGTGGATGAGAGCGCAACCACACGCGAGTAATTACTCCGAGTGTGCCCTCGCTGCCAACGAAGAGCGAAGTGAGGTCTGGGCCGTTGGCGCCTGCTGGGGCGGTGCCGGTGCGCACCACCGTGCCGTTGGCAAGCACGACTTCGAGTCCAACAACCATGTCCTCGATTTTTCCGTAGCGCGTCGAATACTGACCGGCGCCACGACACGCAACCCATCCACCAACGGTTGAGATGTCGAATGACTGTGGAAAGTGACCAACGGTTACGCCGTACATGTCGCGCAATTCGTTTTCAAAATCCGGACCAAACATTCCTGGAAGTACTTCAATAACTCCAGAGATCCTGTCAACACTGACGATGCTCGCAAGCAAGCAGGTGTCAAGCACTACGCCACCGTAAACGGGAATTGCTGCTCCGCACACACCGCTGCGTCCAGCAGAGACGGTGAGCGGGATTCGATTGTTGTTGCACAACTGAACGATGGATACAACTTGCTCTGTCGAAGTAGGTCGACAAACAGCGTGGGGTTTGCGCGGAGTTTTGCCCTGCATTGCCCAATGCATTGCGAGTGGCCACCAATCGCGACCATGGTCGGCCAAATCCTGATCATCGGTTGATGTATCGCAAATCGCTGCAAGTTCTTCAATGAGTGAGATCGAGAGGGTTTCGTTTGGTTGCTGCGCAAAACGTTCTTGAATTGGCGATGCGAGGCCGACAAACTCGATGGGATCTGTTGCTTGTGTCATTGCGCCTCGATTGATGGTTGAACAGTAGTTGACTGCACAAATTCGGCTTCGCTGACCATCGCAGCAGACTCTTCGCGAGCGCAAGAGTCAACAAAGTCTGCAACTTGTTGAGTGATTTGTGCGAGTGACCAGTGCAATTCGGGTGCAATGAGCTCGGCAACACTTCGGGCATTTGCAAGTGCGGCTGGTCGATTGATAATGCGTGCGCGTGTGCGCCGTGAGAGCACGTCGTCAAGTGTGCGTGCCATTTCATTGCGTACAGCAAAAATGGCCTCGGCTTTGATATACGGCAGACCACCGATGAGGGGCTCGCCGAGGCGCGGGTTTTGTGCCACGAGTTCATTGATCTGTGTGAACTCGGCACCAAATCTCTCGGCGAGGCCGGCGTTTTTGCCGCTGAGCATTGAGTGGCGAAATCCCTGAGCACCAACGAATGCCAAACGTTTTGTGCGACAGCGAGGATTCACATCAAGTTGTGTACACGCCGCATCTACTGCGTGCTCTGCCATTTTGCGGTATGTCGTGAGCTTGCCGCCGGTGATCGAGATCAATCCGGCGTCAGAAACACGCACATGATGTTTACGTGAGAGATCGCTTGTCTTGCCCTTGGCTGTCGTGCCATCGGTGTTGCGCACAAGTGGTCGCAAGCCCGACCAAACGGCCGTGATGTCGTCGCGTGTGATGTTGGTATTGATGGCCGCGTTGAGCGCGGTAAGTACGTAGTCGATGTCATCGGTCGAGCATTGCGACTCATCTACACCGCCAACAAAATCTGTGTCGGTGGTCCCGATATAGGTGTATTGATATGTGCCGTCGTGATTCGAAATCCATGGCACTACAAAAAGGCTTCGCTTGTCTACTTTGACAGGTATAACGACTGCTATGTCGTTGCGTACCATCTTCCACGGAATGGTGATGTGTATTCCTTTGGCAGGACGAATGCTGTTGGGGTGAACGCCTTCATCGGTTTCGCGAATGTTGTCTGCCCACACACCTGCGGCATTGATGACACAGCGAGCCTTGATCTCGAACGGCTCGCAACCTACGGGTGCAACTCTTGCGCCACGCACCTTGCCGTTTTCATCGTGAAGTATTTGTTGTACAGGGCATTGATTGGCAACAACTGCTCCGAAGAGTGCTGCAGTGCGCGCAACAGTCACGCACAGCCGAGCATCATCTGCCGCAGCGTCGTAGTACAGATACGCCGACGACATTCGGTCAGTATTGATGGTGGGTAAATGCTTGTTGGCTTGTGGTGCCTTTAGTCGTTTGTGCAACTTGCCAATCCGCCAACCGCCAGTGAGGTCGTACATCCACAATGCGCTTCCAAGTGCTCGAGCAATCTTTTTAGAGATGACTCCATCGTGCGTGAGAATCGGGATCATGAATGGCAAGATGCTGACCAAGTGTGGGGCGTTGCGTCGCAGGCGTTGGCGTTCGTGAAGTGCTTCGTAAACCAAACCGATCTCGCCTTGCTGCAGGTAGCGCAACCCTCCATGGATGAGTTTGCTGCTTTTAGACGAGGTCCCAGAAGCAAAGTCTTCACGCTCAACGAGAGCGGTGCGCAGTCCGCGAGAAGCCGCATCGAGTGCAACTCCAACACCGGTGATGCCACCTCCAACAACGAGTACATCAAATGCTTCGGTTTGCAAACGATCAATATTGCGTAGTCGATCAAAGTTCACTGCAAAATTCTAAATCACGAGCCAGTCTTGGCGAGTATCGGCAAACGTCCGAAGGAGTCCAATTGTCCTAAGTCACAACAGTTGTTAGTTAGCAATACTTGCAAACTAGGGCTTTCTTGGGCTATCGTTCAATTCATGCATTCCCCAGCCGAATTGGCTACGCAGTTTCGGTCGATGGGCCGCAAACTGACCCCGCAACGTCAGTTGATCTTTTCGCTTCTGCACAACAACCAATCTCACCCGACAGCAGAGAGTCTGTATGGGGTTGCGAGTGCGCAGATGCCAGGAATTTCATTGCGCACCGTGTACCAAACCCTCAACGAGCTCGCCGAGATGGGCGAGTTGCTGTTGATCGACATTGGTGAAGGTGGCACTCGCTTCGATCCAAATATCGACGAGCACCATCATGCAATCTGTAGCGATTGTGGAAAGATTCGTGACGTACATGTCAAGGGTGCATCGAGTCTCAAACCAAACGACGCAAGAGATTTTTTGATCTCGGAAGTTGGAGTTGTTTTTAAGGGACTCTGCGCAGAATGCGAAGCGCGCGGATCAAAGAGGTCTCCTGCTTTGCAGGCGAAAATGAGCCAGAAACCAAAAAGCAGCAGTAAGTAACACAAGTCCCATAAACAAAACAGAAAGCGAGAAACATCATGGCCGGATTAGATGGCACAAAGACACATGAGAATCTCAAGGAAGCGTTTGCTGGCGAGAGCCAAGCCAATCGCCGCTACTTGTGGTTCGCACAGAAGGCAGACATCGAAGGTCTTCCAGACGTTGCATCGTTGTTCAAAAACGTTGCAGACGGCGAGACCGGTCACGCACACGGACACCTCGAGTATCTCGCCGAAGTTGGCGACCCTGCTTCTGGTGAGCCAATCGGTGACACCGAGCAAAACCTCAAAGCATCAATTGCTGGCGAGACCTACGAGTACACGCAGATGTACCCAGGCTTCGCTAAAACAGCACGCGATGAAGGTTTTTCGGAAATCGCCGAATGGTTTGAGACACTTGCACGCGCCGAAAAGAGTCACGCTGGTCGTTTCTCCGAAGGACTCAAGAGCCTCGCTTAGCTAATTCATTATCGTTGCAGCGAGTGGTTGTGCGTCTAGGTGCACAACCACTCAATGCGAAGTGTTACCTGTTCTTAACTCGGTGAGTTCTCTTCAATGTTCTGTGAAAGCCCCCACTCATGACAATTACATACGATCCAAAACATCCGATGTATCTCGACGAGGCCGATACTCGTCACGAACTCGAGCGCGTCTACGACTTGTGTCACGGATGTCGATTGTGTTTTAAGTTTTGCCCTTCCTTTCCAACTCTCTTTTCATACATCGACGTACACGACGACCAAGATGCCGGCAAGATGACGCCAGCACAACAAGATCATGTGATCGACGAATGTTTCCAATGCAAGTTGTGTTACATCAATTGCCCATACACACCCAATCAACATGAATGGGCGCTCGATTTTCCACGCCTCATGCTTCGTGCCGATGCGATGCGTCGTGAGAACGGACAAATGTCGCTGCGCAACAAACTCACGACAGCTGTCATGGGTCGCACAGATGCAATCGGCAAAGTCGCAACATCGATGGGCGTCGTCACCGACGTAGTAATGGGCGCAAAACCAGGATCACTGATTCGCAAAGTTGTTGAAAAAACAGCAGGAATATCGAGTGTTCGATTGCTTCCGCCATTTGCACGCAGTCGTTTTTCGACTTGGTTCAAAAATCGACCAAAGACAACGTTGCTCAATCGCCAGGCAAAAGTTGCTGTTTTCCCAACTTGTTTGGTGGAATACCAAGATCCAGGTATTGGCCAAGATTTGATCAAGGTCTATGAGCGCAATGGCATTGAGTGTTCGCTTGCTGGCGAAGCCGCGTGTTGCGGTGCGCCTTTCTTGCACAGCGGCGACGTTGACACGTTTACCAAGATCGCAAAGAAAAACGTCAAGATGCTGGCCGATGAAGTGCGGGCCGGTAACGAAATCGTTGTGCCACAGCCAACGTGTGGGTATGTGTTGAAGAAAGACTATGTCGACTACGTGGGTGGTGCTGACGCGACCCTTGTCGCCGAAAACACCTATGACGCAGCCGAGTATTTGATTCGTTTGCACAAAACTGAGGGCAAGTCGCTCGACCTCAATTTCACGGGTGAAATACCTGAAACCATTACGTATCACACGCCATGTCACTTACGTGCACAAAATATTGGACTGAAGAGCCGCGACTTGATGAAACTCACAGGAGCAAAAATCAAACTTGTGCAGCAGTGCTCGGGCATTGATGGCATGTGGGGTCTGCGCGCGGAAAATGCGCACTTATCAATACCTATTGCCGAGAAGCTCGGGCAGATGATCAACGATGCAGAGGGCGATGTTGTGACGGGTGATTGCCACCTCGCCAACACTGCCATCAACGAACAGACAGGCAAGCAAGCGTTTCACCCGCTACAAGTAGTCGCTCGCGCATACGGCATTCAGCCAGAGGAGCAAAAATGATCATGAATACTTCACGAAAACTGCAGCTATCCGACATCTTGGATCTTCGCGCATACGAGCGCATTCGTGATGAGCGTCGCGTCGAGATCATCGAGATCAAGCGTCGCCGCCGCGTACAACTTGGCACCGTCGTAACGCTGATGTTTGAAAATCGGGCGACAATGCAATCGCAAATCCACGAGATGATGCGCGCCGAAAAAGTCGTGCGTGATGAGCAGATTCTCGCAGAACTTCACGCATACAATCCATTGATTCCTGAAGCAGGGCAGTTGTCGGCAACGTTGTTTATCGAGTTGACGACTCCAGAGCAGATGCTCGAGTGGTTGCCAAAGCTCGTCAATATTGAGACGTCGATCGCGATCAAGCTCACTGATGGTTCAACTGTCATGTCCATTGCAGAAGAGGGTCATGCAGAAACACTGACGCGAGACAACGTAACCGCTGCTGTCCACTACATCCGATTTGAATTTTCGCAGCAGCAGGTTGAAGCATTTGCAAGCGGTGATGTCGAAATTTTGAGCGTGCACCCGGCGTATCGAGAATCGGTGCAGTTGCCCAAGTTTGTGGTTGACGAATTATTGACCGATCTTCGCAATTAATTAGTAGGAGCACCTCTGACCCTTGTCGGGCAAAGGAATAGTCGGCCTGTCGTGGTGATTTGGATTGGCATGGGGATGACCCACGGTTCTACAGTCGGGTCTAGGAAAATTGCGCTCAATGCTGAGCACAAGGGGGGCCTGGATGTCGGTTGCAGATGTTGTGTGGAGAACCAAAGGCGCTTGCCAGGGCTTGGATGCCGAAATTTTCTATCCAGACAATGAAGATCATGCCGACTTTGCTATTTCGGTGTGTTCTGAGTGCGAGGTGCGCATAGCGTGTTTGGATTATGCACTCGATAATCGTGAACAACAGGGTGTCTGGGGTGCCACAACTGCCCGCGACAGACGCCGAATGCTGCGTCAACGCAAACAAACTGCATAGCCGGAGCGCGCGATGAGCGCGATTGATCGCATCGGCGGATGGTCACAGCTGCTCGCAACGTTGTTGCGTGGCGAAGATTTGTCAAGCAATGATGCGCAGATTGCGATGGAAGCAATTTTGCTTGGTGAAGCAACGTCAGCACAGATTGCAGCCTTTGCAACTTCGCTTCGCTCAAAAGAAGAAACCGCAGAAGAATTGCAAGGCATGTTGGCAGCGGTGCTTGAAGTATCAGAACCCGTGCCGCTGAGTGCAAAATTGTCATCGCGTGCAATCGACATTGTCGGTACTGGTGGCGACAAATCGCACTCTGTCAATATCTCGACCATGGCAGCATTCGTTGTTGCCGGAGCAGGTTTGCCGGTGTGTAAGCACGGAAACCGTGCTGCCTCGTCGCAATGCGGAACAGCCGATGTGCTTGAGGCTCTTGGGATCAAGATCGATTTGGATGGCGAAGGGGTTGCTCACTGTGTTGAACAGGTGGGTATGGGTTTTTGTTTCGCTCCAAAGTTTCATCCGGCATTTCGCCACGCTGGTCCGACTCGCAAAGAATTAGGAGTGCCGACAGTCTTCAACTTGTTAGGTCCAATGGCCAACCCCGCCCAAGTTTCATTCATGGTGGTTGGAGTGGGCGACCCAAACATGGCGCACAAAATGGCACATGCAATTGCTGGTCGTGGCGTGCAGCGTGCATGGGTAGTGCATGGTCATGGCGGACTCGATGAGCTTTCATTGAGTGGTGATTGCCCTGTTGTTGAGATCGATCATGGCAATGTGACGGAGTTTGTTGTCAACGCAAAAGATTTGGGTCTGCAACCTGCCGATGTACTGGCCGTGCGTGGTGGTGGCCCAGCACATAATGCGCAAGTCATTCGCGACACCTTTGGTGGCACTCGTGGCGCAGTGCGTGACATCGTCGTATTAAATGCCGCGGCTGGTCTGGTAGTGGCGGGTGTTGCGATGCATTTGGTGGACGGAATTGAGCGCGCGCAGGCAAGCATTGATTCTGGTGCAGCCAACGGAGTGGTCGATGCACTGATTGCAACAAGCAACGCTGTGGCAAAATAGTTCGCCATGAGTCAAACATCTTTTTTCGTTCGCGTGCCAGCAAGTTCGGCAAATCTTGGCTCTGGTTTTGACGCAGTGGGTATGGCACTCACTGTGTATTTCGAAATTGGCCCTGTCGTCGACGATGAAGTTCCCGCTGGTGCGAAAGTCATTGATCAGTATCACCCCGGTCATATTGCGTTTCGCAGTTACGGAGGCGTCGGAGACGTATGGGTCCGCTCAAAAATTCCCATGGGTCGAGGTCTTGGCTTTAGTGGAGCGGCGCGAGTCGCCGGAATAGTTGCGGCGCACGCTCAACTGCACGGCACTAGCAGCGAGGCACTGGTGTCGGCACGCAAAGAGATCTTGCATGCAAGTACTCAACTCGAAGGTCACCCAGACAACGTTGCGGCTTCGCTTGTTGGTGGTGTTAGCGCAAGTGCTTCAGGCGAAGTGGTGCGTGTACCGCTTGCGCTCGATCCAGTAATCCTCGCTTGGGTGCCCGACACTCAAACAAGTACCGAAAAATCGCGCACAGCGTTGCCAGACACACTTTCACGTGGGGACGCGGTGTTCAATATTGGTCATACAGCGCTCTTGATTGGCGCTCTTGCATCAGGTGATGTGTCGGTGCTGCGTGCTGCAACCCAAGATCGCATCCACCAAGACATTCGGTTGGCTCACGCGCCAACATCTAAAGCCGCACTCGATGCAGCCTTAAGCACTAATGCGTGGTGCGCGTGGTTGTCTGGTTCGGGGCCAACGGTTGCCGTGATGTGCGATAAGACTGATGCAAAGCACATTGCTTCGCAGTTACCTCAGTCTGGTGATGTGCTCGAGTTGGCAATCGATCAACACGGCGCAGTAATTATTTAGAGATTCGGGTTGACGAGTACTCGACCTTGCATCTTGCCGGCGAGAATGTTGTCAAGCTGTGCAGGAAGTTCTGCAAGACCAATAATTTGTGCATGCGCGGTGTCGAGCCACGATGGCCGTAAGTCGGTTGCAATACGTGTCCACATCGCGCGACGGATGGCGATCGGTGTTTGCACACTGTCGATGCCGAGCAGATTGACGCCGCGCAAGATAAACGGCAGCACTGTCGTTGCTAATCCATTGCCGCCAGTAAGTCCACTTGCCGCAACTGATGCTCCGTAGTTCAGCGTGCGTAGCACGTAGGCGAGTGTTGATCCACCAACGCAGTCAACTGCGCCAGCCCAGCGTTCGCGTTCGAGCGGTTTTGGTGACTCAGCGCTGGTTTCTTCGCGCAAAATAATGTCGCTTGCGCCAATCGACTTCAGCCACTCGCTCGATGCTGCCTTGCCTGTGGACGCAACAACTTCATAGCCACGCGCTGCCAACATGCCAACCGCAACTGAACCGACGCCGCCTGTCGCACCCGTCACCAAAACCGGGCCACTGCCAACGCAAAGACCAGCGCGCTCGAGTGCGTCAACAGAAAGTGCGGCAGTGAAGCCAGCAGTTCCGATCATCATCGCGGTGCGAGTGGTCATGCCTGCTGGTAGAGCCACCAACCATTGAGCGGGTATGCGAGCAAACGCGCTGTATCCGCCATGCTTTGCAACACCAATGTCGTAACCATGAGCGATGACCTGTGTGCCAACAACAAAATCTGGACTTGACGATTCGACAACGGTGCCCGCAAGATCAACGCCTGCGATCAACGGATCGATGCGTGCAACGCGACCTTTTTCGCTTGTGGCTAGACCGTCTTTGTAGTTGATGCATGAGTACTCGACAGCAATCAACACGTCACCTTCGCCAAGATTGTCTACTGACACGTCGGTGATCTGTTGTGTCCATACGTCGTTGATCTTGCCGACGGTAAACGCGCGCGATGTGGTTGGGGTGCTCATGTTGTGTGCCTTTCGGTGTGTATGAAAACTTTATGCGCTGAGTTGTAATTCTTGTACAACGGCGTTGGTGTGTGCCGACCAGCTCTTTGCTGAAACATTATTTGGACGCACAAGAGTGAGCAATCGCTTGGCTGCAGTATTGCCGGTTGTTATTGACTTGTTGCGCGCAGACCAAACATTGTCATGACTACGCAGAAGGTCTTGGACAACCTCGGCCGGATTGTGAAGACTCAAGAGATTGTCGATGCGATACACACAGATGTTCCATGCCGCAAATGCGCCGACCGCTTGAGTCGCGTCGGCAACCACTTGCTTCCAATCATGTTCAAACTCCACAATTGACATCGGGTTGTTGACGTGGTTCATCAATGATGATGTTTCGTCAAAGACAATTCCGATATTGCTTCCCGAAATATTTGCTTGGTGTCTAGACAATTCGTTGCTGAGTGATGCGGTAATCGCTTTCGGTTTGTATGCATTGTTGATATCGCGATGCAGATTGATGGAAAGGCAGGTATGGGCCTTATGTGCGTCGCGATCTGTTGTGCCGCCAGCACACAACCACTCTTGAGGCGTTTTCTCTGTTGCTGTTGCGCTCTTCAACGAGGCAGTACGAGCTCTTTCGAGAGATGTCATCATGTCATCTTCCATAAAAAGCAAAACGTGTTTACCTGCGGGCCGAATCGAAAGCGAAAACAATTCGCTTGCGCTCATTCGCAATGCTGTGGCAAGCCTGGCGACCATGTCGACTGTGGGTGACGGGCTTATTGCGCTGGTTCTTTTGGTATCAACGCCATTTCTTGATCGCTCTAAGGCAACCACGTATGGCTGAGAGATGTTTGCCCGCTTCGCAAGTTGTCGCGTGGTGAGACCGAGTTGTAGGCGACGATGGGTGAGCATCTGGGCAAAACCAACAGCGTCGAACACGAATGATTCGTTTTTGTGGTTCTTGTGGTGCTTGATTTTGTTGCTCACGGTCTGATCACTATAGTGATCAGATCATGGAAACAACGAGTCAACCAGTTGGGCTTCGTGCAATGCCGCGACCCGATGTTGCGTGGGTTGGCTTTTTCATGTTGGTGACACTCGGCTGGATTGCTCTGATTCGGGTATCAAGCACGCAGGCCACACAGCATCAAGTTGGTTGGCGCGCAACGTTTGCAATGTGGGCACTCATGTCGTTGGTGATGATGTCGACAACTGCAGTTCCGGTGCTTGGTGCATTGCGCAACATATTGCGCACAGGATCAATTGCGGTGTGGTGGATGTTTGTTGCAACGTATTGCGCAATGTGGATCGGTTTTGCAGTGTTTGCTACATCGATACAAAGAATCTTGACAGATTTTGGTTGGGTCGAGGATCACCGTTCTGCGGTGTGGCTGAGCGGAGTGCTACTTGTTGTTGCTGGCGCATACCAATTTTCGGCACTGAAAGAGAATTGCCTGACGCAGTGCGTTGCTCCTATGACATTCTTTATGCGTTTTTGGCGCGACGGTATTGCCGGAGGTATGAAAATGGGATTTCGGCATGGTTTGACATGTATCGGGTGTTGC
>QYPH01000048.1 GCA_007279905.1 Actinomycetota bacterium
GAGCCTCCAAGAATCTGTGTCATTGGAAGTGCTGCACCTGCTGCAACTGCAGCGGCACCTTGCACGAAGTGACGACGCGAAATTCCTGCTGTCGCTACTTCTTGGACCATTTCATTTACTTCTGACATGTACTTCCCCCTGTTTGGTAATTGGTAGGGAGTCCTTTATCCACAAGCGAAGGGTCGGTGTCAACTTTCTTTCAAACCCCTTTGAGGATCAGACTTTGAGCAGGCTGGCGGGGGTAACCGCAAGGGCAGAACTGAGGCGTACGAGGGTGTCGAGGGCGGGAGAGAAATGGCCGTTTTCTATACGGTTAATGGTCTTGCGGTCGACTCCAGCCAATTCGGCAAGGCGGGCCTGGCTGAGGTCGTGTTTGGCTCGCAATGTGAGCAAGCGCTCGGCAAGCTCGGTGCGCATAGTGAGGACATCGCGCTTGAGCGCTGCTTCGCTTGGCTTGGAAGCAGGCTTTATGGCGGTTTTTGCAGTTGCTCGTGGTGCATGTTTCGTCATGCCACTGATAGTACTAATTAGTACGACTTGAAGTGTTACTCAGAACACAAGTCACATCAGAAGTCGTGTCAAATTGCACTCGTAGGCTGAAGTGATGCGCATCGGAGTTTTGACTGGTGGCGGTGATTGTCCCGGCCTCAATGCGGTGATTCGCGCAATCGTGCGCAAGGCGACTCGAGACGGGGCAAACGAAGTGTTTGGTTTTTATGACGCGTGGGACGGCGTCATGGAACAACGTGGATTGTTATTACATGATGCAAGTGTGCGAGGGACACTGCCTCGCGGTGGCACAATTCTTGGCACTCGTCGTGGAAGCCCGCTTGAAACAAGCGATGGTGTGGATCGTGTCAAGAAATCTTTTGCCGACCTGGCCATCGACGCATTGGTAGTGATCGGCGGAAATGGATCACTCACTGTTGGATCTATTTTGGCCGAGCAACATGGTTTGCCAATAGTTGGTGTGCCCAAGACGATCGACAATGACGTAGTCGGCACCGATACCACATTTGGTTTCAATACTGCGGTGCAAATTGCCACAGACGCAATTGATCGATTGCACACAACGGCCGAGAGTCATGATCGGGTGATGGTGGTGGAAGTGATGGGGCGTGATGCGGGATGGATTGCTTTGCATGCAGGCATTGCTGGAGGCGCCACTGCAATTCTTGTTCCTGAAGTTGCTTTTGATATCAACAAATTGTCAGACGTGGTTGCACATCGTCATGATCGCGGCAGGTACGCATCTGTTGTGGTTGTTGCAGAAGGTGCAAAACCTGTAAGCGGGTTGGGGGACAACGCGTTGGTGTTGCCAGATCGACAATACGACTTGTACGGGCGCGAACGCCTTGGCGATATTGCGCACGTGATTGCGCCCGCGATAAGTGCGCGCACAGGGTATGACTCGCGCGTTGTGCAACTTGGCTATGTGCAACGAGGCGGCACGCCAACAAGTTTCGATCGCGTACTTGCCACACGATTTGGTTTGGCTGCAGTTGACGCCGTGCACGACCGAGCCTTTGGCCAGATGGTGGTGTTGCGTGGAGACAACATAGAGCGCGAGTCGATGACGGTCACTGCAGGGAAAACGCGCACGATAGACCTTGCGCTATTTGATGATGTTGCCAAAACTTTTTTTGGCTAGCTAGAAACCGAAATCAGTTTGGAGGACCAAATTGACGGTCGCCTGCGTCGCCAAGACCTGGCACGATGAAGGCGTGCTCGTTGAGTCGCTCATCGACTGATGCGGTCACGATGTGCAAGTTCATTCCAGATTTTTCGAGATAGGCAATGCCCTCTGGTGCGGCGAGCACGCATGCAATAGTGAGCGGTTGTGGAGCGCCGCGTGCGGCAAGAATTTTGCAACCATGCTCGAGTGATCCACCAGTCGCAAGCATCGGGTCGAGCACGATGCAGTGACGGCCGTCGAGACGCGCCGGAAGTTTTGCAACGTATTCACTTGGTTCGTGAGTGACTTCGTCGCGTTGCACACCGACAACAGCAATGTCTGCATCTGGCAACAACTCCATTGCTGCTGGCAACATGCCAAGACCTGCGCGAAGGATTGGAACGAGCACTGGTCGTTGGGCGATTTGCCAACCATCGGTTTCACATAATGGAGTCGTTACTCGCACCTTTCGCGTCGGCACCGATCGTGTGGCTTCGGCAATCACGATGAGTGAAAGCCTGCGCATCTCGGCGCGAAAGACCTGGTTGGAAGAATTTTGATCGCGCAGATTGGTGAGGGCTTCGGCTGCAATTGGGTGATCGACAATGGTGACGGTGACGGGCATACCCACCATCTTGGCTGATCGGTAGGGTTTTAACCAATGGACAAAAATGCGAACCCCAACGACCCAAGAAAATTGGGGCAAGTTGAGATTCGGATCGCCCATACGCCTGCCGATTCGGCTGTGATTGCCGAGTTGTTTGATCAGGTGTGGGACGTGAAATCAATGGTTTCGCCAGAGATCATGACCGCAAGCCTGCACAACGGCGGCTACGGAAGTGTCGTATATATAGAGAGCGGCAACGATATTGGTAGCGGTGATAGGAGCAGGCCGGTTGGGGCGGCCTTTGCTCTTGTGGGCAGGGCTCTACCGGGATGCAGTGGCCCAAATCTTCATTCGCATGCCACTGGTGTAGTGCCCGAATTTGTGGGCATGGGCATTGGCGAAATGATCAAGAGGCATCAGTGGGACTGGGCAAAGGAGAATGGTTTTGACACCATCACCTGGACCTTTGACCCACTTGTGCGACGTAACGCGCATTTCAACCTTGTCAAACTGGGTGTCCGAGTGCTTGGGTATCACCAAAACTTTTATGGTGAACTCGATGACGGCATCAATGCTGGCGAGCAGAGTGACCGAGTGTTGGTGCGCTGGAATGTTGCTGGTGTTGAGGCACCTCAAGCAAACACATTTGTTGAACCATCAAAGTCTGCAGTTGTTATTGAGACACCAGCCGACATCGAGCACTTGCGCAAGACTGATCGTGTGCAGTCTGATGGGTGGAGGGCTCGACAGCGCGCAGCGTTTGAATCTGCGCATTTGAATGGTTTGCGAGTGGTTGGGCTGAGTAACGATTTTTCGTATGTACTAGATGAAACAGATGGAGTGTTATGACGATTGAACACATAGAGATCAGGCGAGCGCACATCAATCTCGTTTCGCCATTTCGAACTTCATTTGGGGTGGAGGTCGATCGCGATCTTTTGTATGTGCATGTTGTGGGTAGCGACGAAGAAGGGTGGGGCGAGTGTGTGGCGATGGCCGCTCCGTTGTATTCGTCTGAATATGTTGATGGCTGTGATGAAGTGATCACGAGGTATTTGCTTCCGATGATCACACCAACAATGACGGCTCAAGAGTTTGTGTTGGCGGCCTCAAGTATTCGGGGCAACTTCATGGCCAAAGCCGCAGTAGAGACTGCACTTCTCGACTATCAATTGCGACGCGACAAGATATCGCTTGCCACATTTTTGGGAGCAACCCAAACCCGTGTTGCGTCTGGCGTGTCGGTAGGCATTCAGTCAACGACTGAAGAACTCTTAGAAGCGGTAAGCGGGTATTTGGCGCAAGGGTATGTGCGTATCAAACTCAAAATAGAGCCGGGCCTAGACATTGAGCGCGTGCGTGCTGTGCGCGAAGCGTTTGGTGATGACATGTTGTTGCAAGTGGATGCCAACTCAGCATACACGATTGACGACGCATCGCACCTCGCGAAGCTCGATGAATTCAATTTGCTGCTGATTGAACAACCACTACCTGAAGAAGATTTGATCGGACACGTTGAATTGAGCAAAAAAGTAGGGACACCAATTTGCTTGGATGAGTCGATTACGACATTGGATGTGGCTAGAGGTGCGCTAGATATTGGTGCTTGTTCAATTATCAACATCAAGCCTGGGCGGGTTGGCGGATATTTGGAATCGAAGAAAATTCATGACCTGTGTGTGTCGCGTGGCGTGCCAGTGTGGTGTGGGGGAATGCTAGAAACAGGCATTGGGCGTGCTGCAAACTTGGCGCTCGCTGCACTTCCAGGTTTTACATTGCCGGGTGATACTTCGGCTTCGTCTCGGTATTTCACTCAAGATGTGACCGAACCATTTGTGCTGCGTGACGGCTACATCGATGTGCCAAACACGGTAGGGATTGGCGTGCGACCAATAGCCGATGTGCTTGATGCAATGTCTTCAAAGACGACGAAGCACTCAGTGCTTCGGTAAAAATTTACGGCGTGATTTTTAGAATTACCGCAGCTTCGGGCAGGCCTTTTGATTTTCCGAAACGGTCTTTGAACCAGAGCGAGATCGAAAACACTTTGTAGGTGAGCCCGTACTTGTGCGCAATCGCATCTCGTACTTCCTCGGCTCGTTCGTGCAATACAAGTGATGCCTCACAGTTGTAGATGGTGGCACCTGGTGTAATAACACCCTTGATGTTGCACGCTTGGATGGTTGCACGAGATGTATGGGCGAGTCGCTTGGCTTTACCCGAGGTGCTTTCAACGGTGAAGCCGTATCCGTCTTCAAAGGGCGCAATCCACACCGGGGTAGCTACGGCTTGGCCTGATTTGCGAAACGAGACGAACGAAACGTATTTGGCGTTGTCGATCTCGTGGTGAGGTGTAGATGTCATATCTATTACCTTACTACTTTGTCGGGTACCGTACTACTTTGTCGGGGAGGGGGGACTTGAACCCCCGGCCTCCTGGTCCCAAACCAGGCACGCTACCAACTGCGCCACTCCCCGGACTTGAACATCCTAGCGATGTGAATTAGTGATGAGACGCGAGCGAAGTCACAACTTGTAGTAATCGTGAAACGTCGTCGCTCGTGACATATCTCGTGATTCCTGCACGAACTACACCACCACTTTCGGTAAGTCCGAGTTGGTCGACGGCCTCTACTGCGTATGAGCTGCCAGACCACACGGCAATGCGGGCATCGGCAAGTACTTGAGCAACATGATCGGGATGGTGGCCGTCAATAGTGAAAGAAACAGTGGGGACACGCCCAGAGAGGGTTGGAATACCCCAGACTTTGACGTTTTTGATTGCTAACAACCCTGAAAGAAGTGGCGAAAAAATATCGTTTTCGTAGGCCATGACTTTGTGCATGTCTTCTTCAAGTAAGAAACGCGCAGCGGCTTCGACTGCTGCAATGCCTTCAAAGTTTGGAGTACCAGTCTCGAACCTGCGGGGACCAACATTTTCAGCAGGACGAACTTTGGCGATGGGAAGTGAGTTGAGTACATCGGGATCGACACACAACACGCCGGCATGCGGGCCATACCACTTGTATGGCGAAGTGGCTAACACATCGCAACCAAGTTGTGCAATATCGATAGGGCGGTGCACTGCCAAGTGCACCGCATCGACAAAAACTCGCGCACCGACGTCGTGCGCGGCATCGATGATTGGCTTGAGATCTGGAGCAGTGCCGAGCAAGTTGGATGCGCCAGTAATTGCAACCCACTTGGTGTTTGGTGTAATCAACTTGAGCATTTCCTGCGTATCGAGCATAAATGTGGTGGTACTAAATGGCGCGAGCACATGTTCTGCACCCGAGAGTTCACACGCAATGCGCCATGGAGAAACGTTTGCATCGTGGTCGAGTTTGGTGCCGACAACTCTGTCGCCAGGTTTCAGCGTGCGAGCAACAGCGCGAGTGAACGCCATTGTCATCGTGGTCATGTTGGCGCCAAAACAAATGCCTTCTGGGTCTGCACCAAACAATGTGCCAACAACTTGGCGTGTGCGCTCCAGTAGGGCATCGCAGTCGTTGGCAGAAGAAAAATATCCACCGGTGTTTGCGTTTGACCCGCTGGCTGCAAAGTCGCTCATCGCGCGAATAGCCGAGTCAACCATCTGTGTGCCCGCGGGCCCATCGAAACGAGCCCAGTCATTGCTGGTGCCGGGAAAACGATTGCGAATATCGACTGGTGTTGTCATGGCGCGAACTGTATTACAAGTCAGCTGAATTTTTGTACGTTACGAGGCGCGCTTGGCAGCGCGCTCAAGGCGGCGAGCAGTCTTGCCAATTGGCGCAATGTTGCGGTGGTCAAGATCGCCTACTTCGGTGCCATTTGCAAAGCGCACGCGATAGCGCAACCAATTGAAACCATTGGCCAAAATGACCTTGCCCTCGGTGCCGGCGGGCAACCCTTCGAGGTCGACGATGAGCTGTACCTTGTCGCCATTTTTGAGGTCGATCTGGCCAGCATGCGGCGTGGCAAGTGAATGTGGTTTCCATGAGGCTGTCACAACTGAAAAGGGTACACTTTGCGCTCTGTGAAAAGCATCATTGAGACCCTCGAGGGCAACAAAGTCAAACTGTCAGTGGAAATTGACGAGGTCGAATTCGATCGAAACATCGATAAGGCATTCCACAAAATCTCACATGAAATCCGAATTCCTGGGTTTCGACAAGGCAAGGCGCCACGAAAGTTGTTGCAGGCCCAGATCGGACTTGGCGCTGCGAGATCGCAAGCGATTCAAGATTCCATCCCCGAATATTTGGCACAAGCAGTGCGCGAGCACGATGTTGATTTGATTGCAACGCCACAGATTGAAGTCACCAAGGGCGAAGAAGAAGGCATTGTCAGTTTTGATGCAACGTGTGAAGTGCGACCAGTCATCACTGTGCCGGGCTACAACGGTTTGCGCATCGAACTCCCAGGGCTGCTTGTCAAAGAAGAAGATGTGACCGATGCGATGAAGTCTGAGCGCGCTCGCCATGGTGTATTGAAAGACGTAGACAATGGTCGCGCGATTGCCACAGGCGATCATGTGTCGCTCGACTTGAGCGGCACTCGTGAAGGTAATCCTGTACCAGGACTCAACGTTGAAGACTGGGCATACGAAGTGGGCAAGGGTTGGGTGTCTGCAAGTTTTGATGAGAAGTTGGTTGGCGAAAAATTGGGTTCGACAATTACTTATTCTGAAGCGCCAAACGGCACCACCGACATAGCCGAGATGACTGTCGTCGTGAAAAAAGTGCAAGAGATGGTGCTCAATGAATTGAATGACGAGTGGGTTGCCGAGCATGTTTCAGAGTTTGAAACAGTTGACGCATGGAAGGCATCACTGCGCAAGCGACTTGAAGAGATCAAGCTCAATCAGACACGCAGCGTGTTTGTGGAGCGCACAACAGCAGCATTGGCCGAGCTCGTGACAATCGAGATTCCTGAAGCAATGATTGCAAATGACTTGCAGTCGCGCGTGCGCAATACCGTCGAGCAGTTTCAGTCGCAGGGGGTTTCAATCGATCAGTGGTTGTCGGCAACCGGACAAACCACAGAGGGCTTCATCGAAAACTTGCGCACCGAGTCACAAAAAGCAGTCAAAGTTGATCTTGCACTTCGTGCTGTTGCAGTTGCACGAGCGATCTCGGCAAGCGATGATGACATCGAACAAGAGATCGAGCGCATTGCGATGCAAGTGGGCCGCAAGGTCAATCAAGTGCGCAAGGCCTACCAAGAGAACGATGCCCTGACCGAATTGGCTGCCCAAATTCACAAGTCGCAAGCAGTCGACTGGTTGTTACGCAATTCAACCCTCGTAGACCCAGAAGGCAACCCAATCAACGCTGATGATCTATTTGGTGATGAGTCACAAGGGAATTCCACCGAATAACCAATCGCTCCAACTACTATCTAGCGAGACGGTCGTGCAGTTGTCTGCCGGCTAAAAACCTTGCAAGGAGACGGCGTGATGCGTGAACAGAATGTGATGCGGAATTACTACATTCCCAATGTCACCGAGCAGACCAGCCGTGGAGAGCGTACGTCTGACTTGTACAGCAGATTGCTCAAAGAAAACATCATTTTCTTGGGTACCCCTATTGACGACACGATTGCCAACTTGATTTGTGCACAGTTGATTCACTTAGAGAGCGAAAATCCCGATAAAGACATCAACATCTATATCAACAGCCCTGGCGGAGACATCACCGCACTGTTTGCGATTTACGACACAATGCAGTTCATTAAAAACGATATTGCCACTATTTGCCTGGGGCAGGCTGCATCCGCCGCCGCCGTGTTGTTGGCAGCCGGCACAAAGGGCAAGCGACTTGCATTGCCGCACTCGCGCGTTTTGTTGCACCAGCCATACGGACAAGTTGGCTACAGCCAAGTGACAGACCTCGAGCTCGCTGCTCGCGAAATTTTGCGAATGCGCGAATTGCTTGAAGAGATTTTGTCAGAGCACACCGGTCAGTCGATCGAGCGAGTGCACAACGACACCGATCGTGACTTTGTGCTCGAGGCTCCTGCGGCGCTCGAGTACGGCGTGATTGACGAAATCATTACGGCGCGCAAACATACCGATCGCACTGGCCCAATCCGCTGAGCACTGGAAACTAACTCATGGCAAAATTTGGTGATACAGCCGAACTGATCAAGTGTGCATTTTGTGGCAAGTCGCAAAAGCAAGTTAAAAAACTTATTGCTGGCCCTGGCGTACACATTTGTGACGAGTGCATTGAGCTGTGCAACGAAATCGTCGACGAAGAGTTTGGTCAGGCTGCCGAAGTTGGTTTAGAAGAACTTCCGATACCTCGTGATATTCGTGCATTTTTGGATGAATATGTTGTTGGCCAAGAACAAGCTAAAAAAGTTTTGGCTGTTGCGGTGTTTAATCACTATCGACGCATCAAGTACAAAAATTCTGGTAGTTCCCGTAGAGATGAAGTGGAACTGCAAAAGAGCAATATCTTGCTACTCGGTCCAACTGGCTGCGGCAAGACGCACATGGCTCAGACACTTGCTCGCTTGTTGAATGTGCCGTTTGCAATTGCTGATGCAACTGCGCTCACTGAGGCTGGCTATGTAGGTG
Source organism: Actinomycetota bacterium (assembly GCA_007279905.1). Taxonomy (GTDB): domain Bacteria; phylum Actinomycetota; class Acidimicrobiia; order Acidimicrobiales; family Ilumatobacteraceae; genus UBA3006. The sequence goes on from QYPH01000048.1 coordinate 8,848, forward strand.
AAGACGTAGAAAACATATTGCTCAAGTTGCTGCAAGCCGCCGATTTTGATGTCAAGCGCGCCGAAATGGGCATTGTTTACATCGACGAAATCGACAAGGTCGCGCGCAAGAGCGAAAACCCTTCGATTACGCGTGATGTGTCGGGCGAAGGTGTTCAACAAGCACTACTCAAGATTCTTGAAGGAACCGTTGCATCGGTGCCGCCACAGGGTGGTCGCAAACATCCGCACCAAGAGTTCATTCAGATTGATACCACCAACGTTTTGTTTATTGTGGGAGGAGCATTTGCTGGTCTCGACTCGATTATTGAAAATCGGATCGGTCACAAGGGCGTTGGCTTTCATGCTGAAGTTCGCTCGAAAGCCGAGAAGAACGCCGGCGAATTGTTTGCCCAAGTGTTGCCAGAGGACTTGTTGAAGTTTGGAATGATTCCTGAGTTCATTGGACGATTGCCAATGGTCGGTGCGGTGCACAGTCTTGACAAGGCAGCATTGATTTCGATCTTGACCGAGCCAAAGAATGCACTACTCAAGCAATATCAGAAGTTTTTCGAATTTGAAGATATCGAACTTGAAGTGACCCCTGATGCACTCGTTGCTATTGCCGAACAGGCTTTGCATCGTGGCACTGGTGCTCGCGGTCTGCGAGCGATTTTGGAAGAAGTTTTGCTCAACACCATGTATGAAATACCTGGTCGCACCGATGTGGCTCGCGTGATCTTTAATGTTGAGTCGATCACCACAAAAGCGAGCCCTGAACTTGTTATGCGAAATACTCGTGTCACACGCCAGCGCCGCGCCGCCTCTTAAGAACTAGCCTGCGCATTATGCAATACGGTGAGGCTCTGACATATCTAGACGAGCACGCCAGCTATGAAAAGACTGGGCGAGTGGAGTCTCCTTCACTCGACAACATCAATACATTTATGGATTTGATGGGGCATCCGCACTTGAATTACCCGGTCATTCACATCACTGGCACAAACGGCAAAGGTTCGACAACCCAAATCATTACCCAATTGCTGATGGCGCACGGGTTGCAAGTTGGTACGTATACAAGTCCGCACTTGGAAGCGCTGACCGAACGAATATCACGCAATAACGAGCCCATCAGCGAACAAGATTTTGCTGACTGTGTTGCGGCAATCGCAGACATCGAAGTGCTTGGAGGGGTGCGGCCATCGTATTTTGAGGTCATGACCGCAGCAGCCTTTAGGTATTTTGCAGACACCGCAGTCGACGTGGCTGTCATTGAAGTAGGAATGCTCGGTAGGTGGGATGCAACAAATGTTGTCAACGCGTCAGTTGCTGTGATTACCAATATCGCTCTTGATCACACCGAGTTTGCAGGACCACTTTTGCAAGACATTGCTTTCGAGAAAGTAGGAATTTCAAAACCAGGCAGTGTGCTCGTGATTGGCGACACCAATCAGGATCTGCGAGAGATATGGAATACCGCCGATTCGTTGTCGGTGTTGCTGCGTGGAAATGATTTTGAATGCGCAGAAAACGAGTTGGCGGTTGGCGGTCGAATGATCGATGTACGAACAGAACGAGCTGTGTATAAAGAACTGCCGCTTCCTTTGCACGGGCAACACCAAGGCGACAATGCGTCAGTTGCGATTGCTGCGGTAGAAGAGTTTTTTGGCAACGCACTAGACATTGAAGTGGTGCGTGAAGGCTTTGCAGCAGTAAAGATGCCTGGTCGTTTTGAAGTGGTTGGACGAGGACCACTTGTCATCATCGATGGCGCGCACAACCCTGCTGGGGCCGATGTATGTGCCCAAGTATTTTTCGATGATTTTTCGCCAGAGGGTAAGCGAATATTGGTTGTCGGTTCACTCAAGGGTCGAGACCCACAAATGTTGCTCTCTGCACTGCGTGCAGACGAATTTGATGTGGTGATCTGTTGCACTGCACCCTCACCACGCGGACTCAATGCAAGCGATCTTGGAGATGCGGCTCAGCAAATGGGCTGCGAAGAGGTTGTGGTGTGTGAAACGGTGGAAGCAGCATGCGATCGAGCACTCAAGATTGCACACGAAGACGATGCGGTGCTTGTGGCTGGAAGTTTGTATGTCGTAGGTAGTGCCCGGACCTATTTGCGCCGTAAACTGTAACGATGAGCACTAAAACACTTGTCCTATTGAAGCCAGATGCAGTCGAGCGCGGTCTCGTTGGAAGCATCCTTTCAAGGTTTGAAACCAAAGGTCTCAAAATCGTGGCAATGGAGTTGCGCACATTGAATGCTGCAATTCTTGAGCGTCACTACGAAGAACATAAGAGCAAGGGTTTTTATCCAGAGCTTGTTGCATTTATGTCGCGTGGCCCTGTGGTTGCACTGGTGATTGAAGGCCCAGAAGATGCTTGGGAAGTATTGCGCACGATGATGGGCGCAACCAATCCAAAGGCTGCTGCTCCAGGCACTATTCGCGGTGACTACGGCACACTCTTTACCGAGAATCTCATTCATGGAAGTGACTCAGCAGCTTCTGCAGCTCGCGAGATCGGAATCTTCTTTCCAAACCTGTAGAACCTGATCAATATGCAGGTTTAGGTAGGATTTGTTCATTGATCGCGCGCTCAACCACGGCGTTGGCGCGCTAAGGAGACCAAAGCATGGCTGGTGGAGGCGCACTTTCGTTGGGACGTGACATTGCCATCGATTTGGGTACGGCCAACACCCTTGTCTACGTAAAGGGCGAAGGCGTTGTTTTAAACGAACCGTCATCGGTTGCAGTGGACAGCAGGACTGGCGAACTAGTGGCTGTTGGTTTTGAAGCCAAACGAATGTGGGGGAGAGCCCCGCAGAACATCCGACTTGTGCGACCTTTGCAAGATGGTGTTATCGCGGACTTTGATGTGTGCGAAAAAATGCTCCGCTACTTTATTCAACAAGTTCACACCAGTAGGTGGAATAAGCCACGAATGATTATCTGTGTACCGTCGGAGATCACAGGCGTTGAGCGCAGAGCAGTTCAAGAAGCTGCCGAGTTTGCTGGAGCGCGTCGACCTGTGTACATCATTGAAGAACCGATGGCCGCAGCGATCGGTGCAGGTTTGCCGGTGCATTTGCCGAGCGCAAGTTTGATTGTCGATATTGGTGGTGGCACAACCGAAGTTGCTGTCATCTCAATGGGTGGCATTGTGACTGCCTATTCGGCGCGTGTTGCTGGCGACGAACTCAACCAAGCAATAATTGCGATGTTTAAGAACGAGTTTTCGTTAGACATTGGCGAGAACACTGCAGAAGAAGTAAAACTGCAACTTGGGTCGGCTTGGCCACTTGATGAAGAGCTCACTGCCGACGTGGGTGGTCGCGACACAATGACTGGTCTTCCTCGCACGCAAGTAGTCACGAGTGAAGACGTGCGGATTGCCATAAACCCAGGGGTGACCACAATTGTCGACGCAATCAAGACAACACTTGAGCGCACACCGCCAGAGTTGGCGGCCGACATTATCGGCCACGGACTGACATTGTCGGGAGGTGGCGCATTGTTGACCGGACTTGCTGAACGCGTAACGCACGACACCGGAATCCATGCTTACTTGGCGCCCGAGCCTTTGTTTTCGGTGGTTCTCGGTTGCGGCATGGCGCTTGACAACATTGAAGCCATGAAAGGTCTGACTGCTCAGACCTCATTTGAGTAGGTCTGCGTAGGGTTGCACTATGCCGGTTCGGTCAATGAAGTCAAGACGGATCATGGCACTGCTTGCGTTGACGTCGATCATTTTGATAACCCTCGATTTGCAAGGAAGTTCAGCAACACGTGCGTTGCGTTCGACATTCGGCACAATTTTCAGACCAATTGAAAGCGTGACACGAGTGGTGACTCGCCCCGCATCAAATGCGTGGTACGGCATCACCCATTACAACGATGTAACCGCCGAAAATGAGTTATTGCGCGAAAAGATTGCACAACAAGAAGGTGCCGCAGTTGCCGCCGCTGCTTCGGTGCGATTGTCACAAGAGCTACTTGCGCTGAACGGTCTGCCTACGCTTGCCGGCATTAACTCGGTGAGTGCACAAGTGATTGGTGATTCACCTTCTAATTTTGTTCAGAGCGTAGAAATTGATCAGGGCACAGAGAGCGGAATCAAAGTTGGGATGCCGGTATTGAACGCAGCAGGTCTAGTGGGCAAGATCACGCAAGTATTTGCAAACCGAGCGGTAGTGATGCTGATTACTGATCCGCAATACGCACTGTCGGTCAAGATTATTAATACACCAAAACCAACAACAACGACATTGCCACTGCAAGACCCTGCAACTGCTGTAACTGTGGTGTCAGTACCCGAAACCATTGATCCACAGGTGACAATTCCGCCAGTTGCTGTGACGTCAAATATTGCAGGGTTTACGCCGGGTTCAATTGTTGCCCCGCGAACACCGATCATTTCCTCATCATTAACTATTCCTCCCGGTAGCAATGTGTCGGTGCGTGAAACTGGAGTCTTGGAGGGAAGGGGCGCTGGTCGAGTTCCAACTGTGCGATTCATCGATACGGCTCAACGCTTTGGGGTTGTACAAGCAGGCTCGCCAATTGTGACGGCAGGTGGTTCACTCAGCCTTGCTCCGCCCGACATCGTTGTTGGCACAGTCTCTCGCGTGAGAGAAAGGCTGGGTACAGCAGGACCACTGCTAGAAATTGACATTGTTGCAGACCTCAGCAACTTGAGTTTTGTGCGCATCTTGCTCTATCAACCGATTACTGAACGAACGGCACCGTGAGCGAAAGACTCTTGCGCTTTATGGCAAGTCGCTGGACGCGACTTGTGTTGGTGTCGTTACTGTTGCTTGGTCTACAAACCACTGTGCTGAACGACATGCGCCCATTTGAAGTCATGTTGCCACTGATGTTGTTGTTTGCAGTCGCTGCTGGAACCATTTATGGCTCTGAAGTAGGAGCAATATCAGGACTCATCATTGGAGTGATGTATGACATGGTGCTTTCTACGCCACTTGGCCTTGCGTCATTGGTGTTTGGTGCCACGGCTTTTGTGGCCGGCATGTTGCCATATTTTATTCGCGAACCAACTTGGTGGACGAGGGCACTCACCATTGGTGTTGTTGGTGCATTGGGAGAGTTGGCGTTTCCGATTGCTCAATCAATGGTGGGTTTTAGCGGACAGTTGCAACCGCGTGTGATTGTTGTAATTGGCCTTGTAGCAGTGGCGGGAACTCTTGGCGCACCGCTGTTATTGCTTGTTTGTCGTTGGACGCTTAAAGAAACGCTTGTTGGTTAGTCGAGATGGCAATTAATAATCGTTCGAAGAGGTTTACTGCATTGGCGGTTGCCGCATTCGTACTTTTAGGATCGCTGTCGGTGCGGATGTGGTTCATGCAAGCCATTCAAGCCAAAGACAACGAGACTGTTGTACTAGCGGTGCGCACTCGAACCATACGGTTGCTCCCAGAGCGCGGCCGCATTTTTGATGCGAAGGGTCGAGTGGTCGCCGACAACAAACGCATCTTGACAGTGACTATTGATCGCGAAGTATTGAAAGACCCGATCGATCGACTCGAAATGTTTCAGCGATTGTCTGGTCCATTAGAGATGCCGATCGAACTTCTGTTTAAGCGTTACGAAGACAAAAGGTTTGGACCACTAGAAGCATTGCCATTGAAAGAGGATGTCTCTGAGGAGACTGCCCTATTTTTGGAAGAACGCATTGAGGATTATCCGGGTATCTATGTACGCGAAGAGTGGAAACGAAATTATCCTTTTGGCGCAATTGGTAGCCACGTCGTTGGTTATATCGGCGCAATATTGCAAAAGACTCTGGCGTATTACAAATCGATTGGTTACGACCCGAATGAACGCGTTGGGGGATATGGCGTCGAACAATCGTATGAACCAATCTTGCGGGGAACACCTGGGTATTTGCGTTATGAAGTGAATGCCCAAGGCAAATTGTTGCGACTCATTGAGCGTGTGGAGCCAATTGTTGGCAACGATTTGCACTTGTCGATTGATATGGGTATTCAGCAATTTGCTGAGCAAGCATTGGAAACTCAATTGGTATTGCGCCGCCGTGTTGAAGCCGGCAACGTGCGTCTACCGGACGGCACGCTTGACCCGTTGTTTCCTGATGCTGTGTATTACAAAGCACCCGCAGGTTCGGTTGTCGTGATGAATCACGACACGGGGCAGGTGATCGCAATGGCGTCATACCCGAGATTTGATAATCGATGGTTTGGTGGAGGAGTTTCGAGCAATAAATTTGCACAGGTTTTTCCGCAAACCGATGATCCTGACTTGTCGATCTTGGTCAACCGCGCACTTTCTGGCCGTTACAACTTGGGTTCGTCGTTTAAACCTTTTGTTGCCTATGCAGCGCTCAACACAGGACAACTTCCTGGCGGCTCGGCTTACGAATTGGACGACCGCGGCACATACAAACTTGAAAGTATTCCTGATGATCGATGTCAACAGGGTGTGAAGTGCGTGTTTAGAAATGCCGTCTGTGCAGCTACCGGATCACCGTGTAGGTATGGGACCGTCACGGTAGAAGATGCGCTTGCTGTTTCTAGCGATGCATTCTTTTACAAGATTGGCGAACAGATTTTGACCGAGCGTGGGTACAAGCCAATTCTTGAAGAGCAAGTACGACTGTTTGGATTTGGTTCGCCGACCAACATCGATTTGCCGAACGAATTTGCTGGCACAATTCCGAGCAAGGCCTTGAAGAAGCGAATGGCGGATATTGGAGCCATCTCACAAGAATCGGGTAAGGCGTATTACGTCGGCGATCAAGTGTTGTTCGCAGTTGGTCAGGGCCTGTTGTCGGCTACGCCACTTCAGGTGGCAACCGCATACGGAGTTTTGGGCAATGGAGGCAAACTCATGACGCCGCACGTCGTACAAGCGATTCTTGCTCCAGGCACTCCCGACAAATTGACAGGAATTGCGGACTTGACACTTTCAAAAGTTGTTGAGCGGTTTGATGCACTCGACCCCGCAAAAACTCTGGATATGACAGGGGATCGACGTGAGCCAATCGTGCGCGGTATGTCGAGAGTAATCACTGGACCTGGTGTGAATTTTGATTTCTACCACAAGACAACTGGTGAGCTGTTGTTTAAAGGGTACCCGTATGACCTGCTTCCAATTGCTGGCAAGACTGGAACAGCGCAAGGATTTGGAAACCTGCCATGGAACGACTCGTCTGCGTTCGGTGCATACAGTCTCGATCCGCTACAGCCGTATTCGGCCTTTGCGTATTTGGAAAAAGCTGGATACGGGTCGCAAGCCGCCGCACCTGTTTTGAAATGCATATTTACTGCGCTAGCAGGCCGATACAAATTGGATGGCGTTGTCACCGCTGATCCGCTCAATGTTCAAAGTGGAATTGCGGCACCGCCGACGTACTTGCGTAATCCTTCGTGTTTGGCCGGTGGACGATCGGAGAGCCGCGACTGATGCCAATTCAAACCTTGAAACGCAAACTTCTGCAACAAAATTCTAGAAACACATTTGGCTTTAGCGGTAGCTACGCCGACCCGATTCGTAACATCGACTGGATCTTGATTTTCGTTGTTGCCGCCCAATCAATTATTGGAATATTCAATGTTTTTTCAACAACTCACTTGCGGTTACTCGATCAGAGTTTTGATCCATTCGTGTACACACAACGCCAAGCAGGATTTATTGTCCTTGCAGCAGCCGCCACAGCCACAGTGATGGCGGTAGGGCATGAATGGTTTAGAACTCAAGTTGGTCTGCTGTATGGCGGGCTGATGTTGTTGCTCGTTTTGGTGCTCGTCTATGGAGCGGTACGCGGTGGCGCAAGATTGTCGTTCAACGTACCAATCATTTCGTTTTCACTGCAGCCTGCCGAATTTGTGAAACCAATAATTTTGATATTGATAGCGAGTTATTTTAGTGAAGCAAGTGAGAAGACGATCGATTGGCATCATTTTGTGATGTCGATGTACATCGTTGGTGTACCAATTGCGTTGATCTTGTTGCAACCCGATCTTGGTTCGGCAACCGTGATCATCGCAGGTGTTGTTGGAATTTTGATTGTTGCTGGCGCGCGACGTCGCTATTTGCTGATGATCACAGGACTTTCAATTGCGACTATGGGCACCGTGATGGTCAACGGTTTTATTGGTACGTATCAGTTGAGACGTTTTGTTTCATGGCTGCACCAAGACTCGCGAGACAAGGCTCTTGAGTCGGTGGTATTGCAAGTTCGTTTTGCAAAGCGTGCTGTTTCGACAGGTGGTTTTTTTGGTAAAGGGTATTTGCAAGGACCTCTTACTAACGGCAAGTACATTCCGGTGCAGTTCACCGACTTTCCATTTTCTGCAATTGCAGAACAATTTGGAATGCTGGGGGGAGGCATCGTGATCGCGTTGTTTGCTGTGATGTTGTGGCGAGTATGGCGAATTGCCCAGATGGCTCGAGATCGATTTGGCTATTACATGACGTGCGGAATTTTTACCCTGATGACCTTTACGATTTTTCAGAATATTGGCATGACCCTTGGGTTGACCCCGGTGAGCGGACTGCCCCTACCGTTTATTTCATATGGAGGGTCGCACATGCTGTCGATGGGGATCATGGTTGGTCTCGTGCAGAGTGTGCATATGAGGCGCCTGGAATAGGAAAAATGTGCCGCTGTAGGCAGGAAGCCACGGGGTAGCCTGAAGGGTAAGGACGGGCGTTTTGCCCATCCCAAGGTCGATCACGCGATAGCGATTCGGACGCGAAGACAAGTCTTCGAAATCTGAAGCGCTGGACCGCGACGATATTGCACGTGGATGGCAACGCTGCCACCTCGGTGCGATATCTCATCAAGGAAACGAGCAAGAATATGAGTGAAGTAGTTCCAGGAGACGCTGTATCTGAGTATGCAGGCGATCAGTCGGGCAGTGATACAGAAGTCGGCGGCGCGCCTACCGAGCGTGCTGCTTTAAGCCCACAGTCGATGGCGGCGATTGCTGCTGCCAAAAAACGACGTCGCGGCCGTCGCGGGGGCCGAAATCGCAATCGCACAAGCGCATCGGGCACTCGCACAAACTCGGCTGGTGCTGGCGTCGGCACTGCAGACGACAACGACATCGAGAGCGGCAATGAGAACGACAACGATTTGATTGACGAAGTCGACAATTTTCATGCAGGCAGTGTTGATGCAGACAGCGCCGTATTGGTCACGAAATCTGAGCAACCTCCTCGTGCTCCTCGTGCTCCTCGTGTGCCGCGTCCGCAGGATCAAGTTGAGCTGCCAGAACTTCCTGACCTTCCAAATGAAGGTCGAATGATGACTGCCGAAGTGGCCGCCGACGCATTGGTGCGAAAACCCCAAATTGGTGACACACGCCCAGCACCAGCTGCTGCACAGACGACACCACCGACAGTGCAGGCGTCTAAACAACCAAGACGAACAGGCCAGAACGCGAATAAAGACCAAAACAAGAACAAAGAACAGAACAGCAATCAGCAGGACGACACCGATACACAAGGCGGCGAACGCAACAAGAGCCGTCGTGGTGGAAAGCGCGGTGGACGTAACCGCCGCGGTCGATCTACTCGTGGTGACGATCGAGAGTCAACACCTGGCACTGATGCCGAATTGATGGAGCGTCGCAAAGGCAAAGAGCGCAACGGCAAGGCTGTTGGTCGTTACTTGATGTGCGTGCAAGTGCGTCCAGACTTTACACAAGTTGCCATGCTTGAAGGACGAAGCCTGATTGAGCACTATGTTTCGTGTCCCGCAGATGACGACTCGCAAATTCATGGAAATATTTATTTGGGACGCGTGCAAAACGTGCTACCTGGAATGGAAGCGGCATTCGTCGACATTGGCACGCCAAAAAATGCGGTTTTGTATCGCGGCGATGTGCAGTTTGATAAAGAAGATGTTGTTGAGCAGGGTGCAGATCCTCGTATTGAGCAAGTGCTCAAGGCGCGTCAATTGATTTTGTGTCAAGTAACGAAGAACCCGATCGCTGCGAAGGGCGGTCGACTCACGCAAGAAGTGTCGTTGCCTGGTCGCTTTGTCGTGCTCATTCCCGACTCGCGAACATATGGAATATCGAAGCGATTGCCGGATGGCGAGCGTCGTCGACTTCGCGGAATTCTTGATCGAATCAAGCCTGAGCAGCACGGAATCATTGTTCGCACTGCAGCAGAAAATGCGACCGAGCATGAATTGACAACAGACATGACCCGCTTGCTTGCGCAGTGGGATGCAATTCGTGCAGCAGCGGAGAAGGCAAACTCGCCAACGTTGTTGTACCGCGAGCCGCCATTGGCTGTGCGTGTTATTCGTGAGGAATTTACGAGTGAATATCGTGGCGTGGTGATCGATGATCCAGTGTTGTTTGCTGAAGTGCGCGACTACATCCAGGCATTTAACCCAGAGTTTGCAGACCGTGTCGAGTTGTACAACCCGTCCACCGACGAACTTCCATTGTTTGAGCAATACCGAGTTCACGAGCAGTTGCTCAAGGCGCTGGATCGAAAAGTGTGGTTGCCATCTGGTGGCTCGCTGATTATTGAGCACACCGAGGCATTGACGGTGATCGATGTGAATACTGGCAAGAACGTCGGCAAGTCAAACCTTGAAGAGACCGTCTTTTACAACAACCTTGAAGCGGCCGAAGAGATCGCTCGACAATTGCGTCTGCGCGATATTGGCGGCATCATCGTCATCGACTTCATTGATATGGAGATCAGGGACAACCGCCGCAAGGTGCTCGAGTCGTTTAAAGATGCGCTTGCTCGCGATAAAACCCGCACTCAGGTGTTTGAGATATCTGAGCTTGGGCTTGTGGAAATGACTCGCAAGCGTATTGGCGAGGGCTTGTTGACGAGTTTTGCCGATGCTTGTGTGGTCTGCGACAGCCGCGGATTTACGCTCGACCTGGAGATGCTCGACTAATACTGTTTAATGAACAAAGTCCAGCCGGTGGTTGGGTAACGGATGACCAAAGGGATAGAGTAGGGACTTCTTATGTACGCAATTATCGCAACCGGAGGCAAGCAAGAGAAGGTCGCCAAGGGCCAACAGGTCCATGTCGAACTGCTCGATGCTCAAGAGGGCTCAGAGGTGAAGTTCACCCCAATCATGCTCGTTGATGGATCAACTGTCCTTGCAACTCCTGCAGAACTAGCAAAGTCTTTAGTTACCGCCAAGGTTATGGGCATTGCTGCTGGCCCAAAGATCGACGGCTTTACGTACAAGCGTCGTACTAACCAGCGTCGTCGTTTTGGTCATCGCCAAAAATATTCGGTGATTGAAATCACCAGCATTCAGAAAGGCTAACTCTCATGTCGAAAACCAAGGGTGGCGGTTCAACCCGCAACGGTCGCGATTCGAACGCGCAACGACTCGGCGTCAAAGTATTTGACGGCACAAAGATCACTGCAGGAACAATCTTGATTCGTCAACGCGGCACAAAAGTGCACCCAGGTAACAACGTGGGCATTGGCAAAGACGACACGCTGTTTGCGCTTTCGCACGGCAGTGTCAAGTTTGGTGAGCGCCGCGGCCGCAAGGTTGTCGACGTTATTCCAACTGTCTAGTTCGTTAACAACGACTCGTTAGTTTGTATCGATTCCCTGCGGGAGTCTGCTCGAATCCCATCCAAGTAATGCAATGCCTTGACGGCATGCATATCGGTCGGTCATGCCCCCAACGTAGGCAACAGCATTGTGTAGAGCCTCGGTGGAATGCGCGGGAGCAATGTGACTCGCGATTTTATCGCTTGTAAGAATATTGTCGGCAAGCATCAGGTGCGGGTGACTTGCGTAATGCTCGACGAGTGCTTGGAGCAAGTCGACAACCGACTGTGCTTGGTTGCGAGATGCATCACGCATGTAAATGTTTTCGTAGTTGAATCGGCGAAACTCGGCGAGTGCATCGGCTTGTGCTGGTTGCATACCGATACGTCCTGTTGATGCTGTTGCAGCAATCATTGACGAAATGAACGCGCGAAGTTGTTGTGAGCGAGCGGTGCCGCAATAGGTGCGAACTTGGTCGGGAAGTTGATCGACTGTCACGATGCCAGCAGCAGTCGCGTCTTCGAAGTCGTGACACACGTAGGCAATGCGATCTGCCCATGAAACGACCTCTCCTTCAGCCGTCATTGGCGCAGGACGAGACCAAGAATGGTTGCGAATGCCATCGAGGGTTTCGATGCACAAGTTGAGTGGAACCAAAGTGACGTCGGCACCCCACACTGCGTGATCAAAACCGTTTGGTACAAATGGACTCAATGCGTCTTCTGATGCATGACCACCTGGGCCATGACCACAATCGTGGCCCAAAGCAATGGCCTCGGTGAGCGCAACGTTGAGTGCCAATGCGCGTGCGACCGAAGTCGCAACTTGTGCAACCTCGAGTGCATGAGTGAGGCGAGTGCGCTGGTGGTCTTGGGGGAAAACAAAGACTTGAGTTTTGCCGGCAAGCCGACGAAATGCTGAGGCATGCAGAATTCGGTCGCGGTCGCGCTCGAAACATGTGCGAAACGGGTCTGCTTCTTGAGCAATTGCCCTGTTGCCAGCACCAAATGCGCGAGTAGCCAATGGGGCAAGAAGAGTGTCTTGACGAGATTCACGCTCGTTTCGATCAATGACGTGCCGCTGACCAGGCCCAGCCCACGAGTCTTTGTGAGCAAAGCGAACCTGATCGTCGGATTGAAATCCTTCCATCGTTTGAGCCCATGCAACGCTTCGCGAGAGTGGTTCAGATGTCATATATCTACACGATACGTGGAGGGTGTACTAGTAGGATTGACACCCCCTATGAGCGCCTTTGTCGATGAAGCCCAATTAAACGTTCGCGGTGGCGACGGTGGTGCTGGCTGCGTCAGTTTTAGACGAGAAGGCCCAGTTGCATTTGGTGGTCCAAACGGTGGCGACGGTGGAGACGGCGGATCGGTATGGCTTGTAGCCGACCACAACGTTGCATCATTGCTGGCATTTCGCGATCACCCCCACCGACGGGCGGGCGATGGTGTGCACGGTATGGGCAAAGATTTGCACGGCAGGCGTGGCGAAGAGATGGTCATCAAAGTTCCTGAAGGCACTGTTGTGCGCGACATGTACACGGGCGAAATTTTGGCCGACCTTGCAGTCAACGGCACACGTTGGCAGTCTGCAAAAGGCGGACAGGGCGGTCGCGGTAATGCGCGCTTTTTGTCCAACCGCAGACGTGCACCAAAATTTGCGGAACAAGGCGAGCACGGCAAAGACCGTTGGTTGAAACTCGAATTGAAACTGATGGCCGACGTTGCACTTGTTGGTTTTCCTAATGCGGGTAAATCAACATTCATTAGTTCGGTGAGTGCCGCCAAACCAAAGATTGCAAACTATCCATTTACCACTCTTGAGCCACACCTAGGAGTCGTGCGCATGGGTGGGTCGAGTGAATTTATTATTGCCGACATTCCTGGCATCATCGAAGGTGCAAGCGAAGGTCGTGGACTCGGACATCAATTTCTCCGTCACATCGAGCGCGCTCGAGTGTTGTGTGTGCTGGTAGATCTTGCGCCAATGGATGAGGTGTCTGCAGATGAGCAAGAGCGGATCTTGTTGCAAGAATTGAAGGCGTATCAGCCAGAGCTGCTCGAGCGACCACGACTCGTTGTTGGCACCAAGACAGATGCTGCAACACAAGAAGTGCTCGAGGCATGGAAGGGCAAGCGCATGTCGGCAGTAACCGGCGACGGAGTACGGCCAATCTTGGGCGCGCTTGCCGAGTTGGTGCAACGCGCACGCACACTTGTACCTTCACAAGAATCTTCGGTAGTGATACGCCCAGAGCCTGAAGGCACACACATCGAGCGCATTGGTGACAACGAATTTAGATTGGTTGGTCGAGACGTAGAGCGCTCGGTTGCCCTGAGCGACGTATCAACACCAGATGCCTTGAATTACATTGATGAGCGACTCAAGCGACTGGGCGTCGCGCGCCTGTTGTCGCGCGCGGGAGCAAGCGATGGTGCAGTCGTGCACATTGGGGTATTTAGTTTCGAGTACACACCGGAGACGTAGAGATGCGAATCGTTGTAAAGATTGGAACATCATCAGTCACTGACGAACGTGGCGCTATCAAGAACGAAGCAATTCGTGCGTTGTGCGAGCAAGTGGCAACTGTGCGCAATGAAGGCAACGAAGTCATTGTCGTAACGTCGGGTGCTATCGCTGGCGGTGTTGGAGCACTTGGTCTCGCACATCGTCCAACCGATACGCAAACACTGCAAGCGCTGGCTGCCGTAGGGCAGAGTCAGTTGATGAACAAGTACAACGAACATTTGGCTACGCACGGTTTGGTTGGAGCGCAGGTGCTGCTTGTGCCAAATGACTTCATCGATCGCACCCAGTATCTGCATGCACGTCAAACACTTGTGCGATTGCTTGAGTTGGGGTGCGTGCCAATCATCAACGAAAACGATGCAATTGCCAGCGACGAAATTCGTTTTGGCGACAACGACCGAATTGCTGCACTCGTTGCACACAGCATTAATGCCGATGTGCTGGTGTTGTTGACCGACATTGCTGGGCTTTTTACCGCTGACCCAAGTGTGGATGCATCCGCAACGTTTATTGAGCAAGTCGCTGCTGATGATCCGTTATTGTCGGTGCGCGCAAGTGCGAGTAGCACCGCGCGGGGTAGCGGTGGCATGTCGTCCAAATTGTCTGCAGCGCGAATTGCATCGTGGTCTGGCGTGCGCACGGTAATAGCTGATGCGACCAAGCAAGATGTGGTGGTGCATGCACTTGCACAAACACCCGGAGCTGGCACACAATTTTTGCCACACAATCGAAACCTCTCGGCACGCAAGTTGTGGATTGCATTTGCAGCACAACAGAGCGGCGTAATCGTGGTGGATGCTGGCGCGAAGCAAGCGTTGATTGAACGCCACACTTCATTGTTGCATGCAGGTGTTGCTGAGGTGCACGGAGATTTCGTGGAAGGCGACACCGTCGAGATTCAGGATCTGCGCGGAGTGACTTTTGCGCGTGGAATGGTGAGTGTGAGTGCAGTGCACGCAAGTGCTGCTGCTGGTCGCAAGAGTGCCGAGCTACCCGATGGTGTCGTAGCGGAACTTGTTCACCGCGATGACTTGGTTGTTCTCGTCGACCAATAGCTGCGCAGGTGGGGTTCGCCAAGTAGTGCGAGCATGCCGATGTATGTAGTTGCGCCCACTACAACCCCAAGTGATACGCGTGCCAAAGCACCTGTTCCAATAGTCGAGCCAACCGAGTTGGTAGCGAGCCACACGGCAAGTGCCATTGCGGCACCGGCAGCAGTGATGCGCAGGATGTCGAAGACAAGCCGGTCGAGATTGGCTGAGTGGGTAGTGGAGTTGAGTACGACGAGTGCAATGACAGCGCTCACGATGTAGGCAATAGAAAACGAAAGGCCGAGGCCGAGCACATCGAAGCGATCGACGAGAACGATGGCAAGAACAATGTTGATTGCGTTTTCGCCAAGGTTGATGAGAAACGGTGTGCGCGTATTGTGCTGAGCATAAAAACCGCGCAGCACAAACAGGTAGACAGAAAAACCAGTGAGGCCGAGCGCAAGGCCAGTCAATGCGCGAGCGGTGTTGTGTGTGGCCAGTGAAGAGAAATTGCCGTGCTGGAGCACGAGCCCAACGATGGGTTTTGACAATACGAATAAACCAAATGAAGCCGGAATTGTGAACAGCGCGGTAAGTGTGACGCCGCGCTTCATCTGCTCGGCAAATGCGTGGTGATCGTTGTCGGTGGCAAGTCGAGCGAGATCGGGAAGAAATGTTGTGGCGATAGAGACCGCAAGTAAACCGTGCGGAAGCTGAAACAGCACGAATGCTTTTGAATATGCATCAACCAAACCGCTACCAGGGGATGCAAGATTTTTGATGACGACCAATGCGATTTGATTGGCAACTACATAGCCAAATGTCCACAGTGAAAGCTGAACCAGCTTGCGAACAGCGGGGTGAGAAAAATGTGGTGAAAACGAAAATGGAATCGCACTGCGTTTCACTGCAATGACTTGAATGAGCGCCATGACTGCGATGCCGACTGTTGTGCTGAGACCGAGTTGCCACATCAACTTCGACCCACTGAGTACATCAACAATTTGTGGTTGAGTATTGCCCGAAGAGAAATTGCCATTGAAATGAATTGATGACAAAAAGATGATGGCAATGATGTTGGCTACAGCAGGTGACCATGCTGCAGCAAAGAATCTTCGTCGGGCATTGAGCAAGGCGGAACACAATGCGCTTACGCCATAGAAAAATATTTGAACAACAAAAATGCGAGTGAGTGCAGTGCCGGCGCGACGAAAGACTTCGGCGTCGATGCCAGGCGCAGGGTGAAGCGAAAAGAGATGGAAGATGGCGGGTGATGCAACAACTGCTGCAATCGTGATCACGGTCAACGCAATAAGTGAGACACTGATGATTGCATCGGTGCCACGCTGACGAACGCTGTGATTGCTGATGTCGTGCGTAATTTCATAATCGCTGTTGAGTAACGAGGTGAACAGCGGCACAAGGCTTGCAGCCAGCACGCCACCGATGAGCAGTTCGTAGATGGAATTAGGCGAATTATTGGCAGCATCGAATGCATCGGCAAGCGCGGTCTGACCAATGATCACCCCAAAGACGATGATTCGGGCAAGACCCGTGATGCGGGACAGAGCAGTGCCCGTGGCAACTACGAGATTGGATCGACCAAGACCAGGCATGTGTACACATCGTAGATCGTCTAACAGGAATGCAGAGGCGATCAAACGCTAGGGTTGCTCAAATGGAAAATCGCTTTGAGTCAGTAGAACAAGTCCGTGACGGACTAAAAAAGGTCCACTATTTGGCAGATGATGGCATTGCCGGAGTGGTGTTTCTTGCACAACGACTTGGCAAGCCAATTTTGGTTGAAGGACCTGCTGGAACAGGAAAGACGCAGTTGGCAAAAAGCGTTGCCGAAATGCTCAACGCCCGCCTTATTCGTTTGCAGTGTTACGAAGGATTGGATGAATCGAAGGCACTCTACGAATGGAACTACAAGAAGCAATTGCTGCGCATTCAGGCAGACAAAACAAGTGACTCGTGGTCGCAAGTGCATGACGACATCTTCAGTGAGGAATTTTTGCTCACTCGGCCATTGCTCGAAGCGATTAGTAGCCCAGACCCAGTAGTGCTGCTGATCGACGAAGTCGACCGCGTCGAAATCGAGACTGAGGCACTTCTGCTTGAAATTCTTTCCGAATACCAAGTGTCGATCCCCGAATTGGGAACGATTGTTGCCAAGCAAATTCCGATGGTGTTTCTCACGTCGAATAACACGCGTGAACTATCGGAAGCGTTGAAGCGTCGTTGCTTGTTCTTGCACGTTGATTATCCAGACATGGAGCGTGAAAAAGAAATCGTCATGACCAAGGTTCCTGACATCACACAAAACTTGGCCGATCAGATTGCTCGCATTGTTCGCAGTATTCGTCAGCTGGATTTGAAGAAGGCTCCATCGGTAAGCGAGACGCTTGACTGGGCACGCACACTGATGTTGATGGGAATTGAAAACATCGATGCACAGGAAGCCAAAGACACCTTGCACATCTTGCTCAAGTATCAGACCGACATCACGAAGGCAGCCAAGGAGCTGTCGGTCGACAAGTAAGGACCAAATATGACGCTGCTCGATTTGATGTCGGGTTTCATCGCTGAATTACGAAAAGCAGGTTTGCCCGTCAGTTTGACGGAGAACTTGGATGCGATGGAAGCCGTCAAGGAGATCCCCATTGAGGATCGTCAAGCATTTAAGTATGCGTTGGCGGCAACGCTTGTCAAGAGCAATTCGCACTGGCGAGCATTTGAGACAATTTTTGAGGTCTACTTTTCGCTGCGCGGACCGGAGCATCAAATTCCCAGCGACTTGAGCGACGCCGAAGCAGAGCTGTGGCGAGAGGAACAAGAGGCCCAGTTGCAGGGCGATGGTGCAGCCGGAAGCGGCGGCGGCATGGACTCGCTCACTCCTGAAGAGATTGCCCAGATGTTGATGCAAGCGTTGATGAATGGTGATCAAGCGATGATGCGAGCACTTGCTCGGCAATCGGTGCAACGTTTTGCAGGAATGGAGCCTGGCAGACCAGTTGGGGGCACGTATTACCTGTATCGAACATTGCGCAATCTTGACCTCGACAACATGCTTGACAAATTGATGGAAGCAAACCGTGAACAGGCAGCACAAGAACTTACAAAGCTTGAAGAACGATTAGAGAAAGACGAATTTGAAAGTCGAATCGAGCAATTTAAGCAGGAAGTAGAAGCCGAAATTCGTAGGCGTTTGGTGGCCGACAGGGGCGCCGAGGCAATGGCCAAGACTTTGCGTAAGCCATTGCCAGAAGATGTCGAATTTATGCATGCCAACAAAGAAGAGATGCAGAGTTTGAAAAAAGCGTTGCAACCACTAACTCGCAAGTTGGCGGCAAAACTTGCGCGCAAGCGCCGACATGGACGTCGTGGTCCGCTCGATTTTCGATCCACTGTGCGTCACTCACTGAGCTATGGCGGTGTTCCCGCAGATCCGAAATTCAAGTATCCGCGCCCGTCGAAACCTGAACTGATGGTGGTGGCAGATATTTCAGGAAGCGTTGCGGCGTTTGCTCGGTTTACGTTGATGTTGGTGTACGCAATTCAGGGTCAGTTCTCGAAGGTGCGCTCGTTCGTATTCATCGACGGAATAGACGAAGTGACCGACTACTTCAAGTCGAATGTTGATATTAGCGATGCCATTCATCGAGTGAACACCGAAGCAGACGTGGTGTGGGTTGATGGGCATAGCGACTACGGTCATGCATTTGAAGTGTTTTGGGAACGATATGGCAAAGACATCAACCCGAAGACGACGATCTTGCTCTTGGGCGATGCACGCAACAACTATCACGCAGCATCGTCATGGGTGATCAAGGAAATGCAAAAGCGCGGTCGACATGTGTACTGGCTGAATCCAGAGCCGAGAAGTTATTGGAACACTGGCGACTCAATTGTCGGCGAATACGGAAGTTTTACCGATGGTGTTTACGAGTGTCGAAACCTTCGACAACTTGAAGCATTCGTTGAAAAACTCGCGTGAGTCTGACTCGGATCATTTTGGTTCGTCACGGCGAATCGGTGGTGATGGTGAAAAGGATTCTTGGTGGACCTCGTTCGTGTACAGGCTTGAGTCAATTGGGTGAGATTCAGGCTGCAGCCTTGCGCAAGCGCCTTGAATCGACAGGAGAGATACAGCCTGATGTGTTGTATTCGAGTGCATATCCGCGTGCACTGCAAACCGCACAGATAATTGCGCCGGCATTTGCGGGTCTCGAGATCAATGTTGAGGCTGGGTTTGGCGAACACGATCCTGGTCCGCAATGTGACGGAATGACGTATGTAGATTTTATTGCCAAGTATGGGAGACCCAATTGGGGTGGTGATCCCAACGCCGTGTTTTTTCCTGGTGGCGAGACGATCGCGCAATTTCATTCGCGAGTGGCGACCGCATTTGACAAAGTGGTGAAAGAGCATTACGAAAAGACAATTGTTGTGGCGTGTCACGCTGGCGTGGTGGACGCAGTGATCCGACGACACCTCAAGACTCCGCAAACGGGTGCTTTTGAGATGCATACCAAGAACTGTTCACTGACTGAGTTGGTGGAAATTCGAGCCGATCACTGGATGTTGATGCGCTACAACGATCATGCACATCTACAAGGTTTGCCTGTCGCCACAAATATTGATTGAGTGCGCACGCTATAACCTAGGGGCACTCTCATGGGACCACAGCGTCAATTCACACAACAGTCAACACGACAAGCTAAACGGCCCAGAGTTGTAGTCGTGGGTGCTGGTTCGGCTGGAGCCGTTATCGCAACACGCTTGTCGCAGGATTCAAGTATCGATGTGCTGTTGCTGGAGTCGGGACCTGACGTCACCTCTGCACAGGAAGACGTTGGCATTATGAGCACAAATTTTGTTGATGCCCTTGATGTATCGAGCCGCAATTTGCGAATACCTGTGCGACGCACGGTTGCTCAAGACGTCAGTGAATATGTGAGGGGCATAGGCACAGGTGGCAGCTCGAGTGTAAATGCAATGGTTGGCATGTGGGGAATGGCAAGCGATTATGACAGATGGGCTCGCGATTTGGGATGCGATGGCTGGTCGTGGAGCGATGTTGCTCCAATATTTGCAAGCCTGCCAATTCCGATGCACACAACTCTGCAATCGGAGTGGGGAAATGTAGATCGAGCACTTGTTGATGCGGCAATTGACATGGGATTTGAACGCCGAGACGACATGAGCATGGCACCACTTTGCGCTCGTGGTGCTGGGTCGGTGTCGCTGACATGCGCTGGTGGTCGGCGCGCATCAGTAAACGACGTCTATCTGGAGCCAGCGAGATCGAGAGCCAACCTGGAGATTCGGGGTAATGCGACTGTTGATCGACTTCTTGTGAATGGATCTCACGTGGTGGGTGTGCAATTGGTGAATGGAGACGACGTTGACGCCGATGTCGTGGTGGTGTGTGCTGGTGCAATTGCTACGCCACAAATATTGTTGCGCTCAAAGATTCAGCGAGATGGTATTGGCCGTGGAGTAAAGGATCACCCAGCAGTTTCGTTTACTCTTGCGCTCAACGAACCGAGTGTCGCCCAATTTGCAGTATCGGCACTGTTGAGGTCGACATCAACAACTGCAGGCGGTGACGAGAGAGGCAATATTCATCTGTTGCCACTCAATCATGTTGGGTCACACGAGCCACATTTTGGAGCGATGTTTGGTGCCTTGATGAGGGTTCGCTCGAAGGGGAGCATCACGCTTGACGATGCAACAAATGCATTGGATGTTGAATTGAACATGTTGAGTGATGAACGCGATGTATTGGCAATGCAAGAAGCGACATCGATGTTGATCGACATGGTTCATCAACCGGCATTTTCGACAATGAGTGAAGCCGTAACCTGTGATGATGAAGGTACACCTGTGTCGGTGTTGGTAGACATGAGCAGTGATCAATTGCAAAAGTGGTTGATCACCCACGTTGGTTCGTATTCACACATTGGGTGCTCAAGCAAAATGGGTGCGGTGACCGATGAAGATGCCGTGGTCGACACCGACGGCAAAATTATCGGCTATGACGGCGTATGGGTGTGTGACGCTTCAATCTTTCCCGATTTGCCAACTGGTAACACTCATTTGCCCGTGGTGATGATGGCCGAGCGCATCTCGACTCGAATACATGCGGCAGTCACAACAAATTACGACCAATGACGACTGCGTTCTACAGCACGTTTCCATGTTGAGTAGTCGCTCTCGGTCGCGGCGTTTGGATGGGGTGTGAACGTACGATCCAGTTTCCACGAATTGCTGATTGACTGCAATGAAGGCCATACTCCCTCTGCTAATCCTGCGAGGTATGCAGCACCAAGCGAAGTAGTTTCCAGATCTTGTGGTCGCACAACGCTGACGCCAAGTTGATCGGCCTGCATTTGCAGCATCATGTCCATCACTGCAGCACCTCCATCGACACGCATGTCAACAAGGGGTACACCAGTTGCGCGAACCATTGCCTCAACTACATCGCGCGTTTGAAATGCCATTGACTGCACAACAGCCCGAGCAAAATGCGCGCGACTGGTGCCCCGTGTAATACCGCAGATGATGCCTCTCGCGTGTGGGTCCCACCACGGGCTTCCAAGTCCGGTGAATGCTGGAACGACGACGACTCCGCCACTATCGGGAACCGATGCTGCGAGTGGCCCAACATCGGATGCACTGTCGATGATGTTGATGCCATCGCGAAGCCATTGAACGGCACTGCCAGTGACAAAGATTGATCCTTCAAGTGCATACGTCGGTTTGCCAGAACCAAGATCCCACGCCACGGTGGTGAGCATGCCGTCGATCGGTGGCGGGCAAGTCGTGCCAACGTTCATCAAAACAAAACTGCCAGTGCCGTATGTGTTTTTGCTGCTTCCGATATCGAAACAAGCTTGACCAAACAGTGCTGCTTGTTGGTCGCCAGCGATTCCAGAAATTGGGATTCCGCTTGGAATGTTGAAATCGTTGGATGCGTTAAGACCTGCGACAGTGTTTCCGCACCTACCACTCGATGGCACCACTGTTGGCAGGGAATCGATTGGGACATTGAATGTGCTGCAGAGTTCTTGGCTCCAATGCATGTTTGCAATGTCGAACAACATGGTGCGACTTGCATTGGTTGGGTCGGTAACAAACGATTTTCCGCCAGTGAGATTCCAAATGATCCATGAATCGATGGTGCCAATGGCCAAGTTGGTTGTAAGCGGAATCTGGCCGTTGTCAATCATCCATTGAATTTTGGATCCGGAAAAATAGGGATCGAGCACAAGACCGGTAATGGCGCGAACGCGAGCAAGCATGGGTTGCAACTCGTGGCAACGGTCGGCAGTGCGGCGGTCTTGCCACACGATTGCGCGACCAAACGGTATGCCGGTCGACTTGTCCCATGCAACAACTGTCTCGCGCTGGTTGGTGATGCCTATTGCAGTGATTGGTACATCTAGTAGAGCGACAACTTCGCTCAATGTCTGGAGTACAGCAGACCAAATTTCGAGTGCGTCGTGTTCGACCCATCCTGGTTGCGGGAAATACTGGGGAAACTCGCGGTAACTTGCGATCGATGGACGACCATCAGCGAAAACTGCTCGGGACCGCACACCCGTCGTGCCTGCGTCGATGGCAACTACAACGCTCATGAGCGCTACTTGCCGTTCAGTTCGGTCTGTCGCGATGGGTCGATGTCGCGTGGAGATGGGTCGGTGCGGATGCCGCAAGCAGACAGCGCGCACGCAGCCAGAGCAACGCCAAGAAGCACAAGAATTTTGCGTCGTTCGCGTCGTTTGCTTCGAGTGGTCAATCTCATGCGCTTGCCTCAGTAGTTGGCAGCGACTTTTCTGGCACTGTGCTGGCGACAAAAATATCGAGTTCCACGATAAATCGCGCTCCGCGAATACCATCAGTTCTGTTTTCGGCCCAAATGCTTCCGGAGTGCAGTGCGACATGCTCGGCGGCAAGTGCAAGACCGAGGCCAGCACCTTCCGATCCGGCACGTTGACCGGCAGACCCACCACGAGAAAATCTTTCAAAGATCTTTTCTTCCTCGCCATCAATGAGTCCGCTTCCATCGTCTTCAACAATGACCCAAACATGCGACATAGTTGGGTCGTCGTCGGCTAGCTGAATAACGATTTTTGGCTTACCACCGCTGTGGATACGGGCATTGTCGATGAGGTTTGCAAAGACACGCGCAAGTCTGCGCTTGTCGCCCTGAACCAATATTTGTTCGGAAGCAGATGCATAGACAATGTCGGTGCGAGGCAGCGAACTTACTGCGATGGCTTGGCGCACAAATTCAATAAGCACGAGCGGTTCGTTGATTAATCGGATAGCACCCGCATCAAATCGAGATATTTCAAGCAAGTCTTCCACTAAGCCTTGAAAGCGAGTTACATCACCAATCAACAAGTCGAGAGCAGCCTGAGACCGTTCTGGCAATTCATCGCGACGCGAGTGCATGACTTGGGCGGATGCGGCAAGTGTCATCAGTGGCGAGCGCAACTCATGGCTGACGTCAGAGGTAAATCTTGCATCGCGCTCGACTCGCATTTGTAATGTCTCGACCATGTCGTTGAACGCGGTGGTGAGTGCCTGCAGATCTCGATCCTGCGTAGTTTCGAGCCGTGTATCAAAACGTCCTTGGGCAATTGCTTTGGCGGCTTGTGCTGCTTGGACAAGTGGTTGCACAGTGCGTCCAGAGACGAGTAGTCCTAATCCGATACCGACGGCGGTGGTGATTGCGCCAGAAAGCAAAAGTGCGATCAACACGCTACGAAGAGCATCTTGGGTTTGGCGAAGAGATTCGAGTTCGAAGTAGACGGCATTGACTTGTTCGAGTGGAATACCAACGATGAGCGCAGTGTTTTGCGCATGATCAACAATCATGTTGGCGGCCCTCAGGTCGGTAATAACACGAGTCTTGAGCGACGTTGGAATATCGGCTTGGGTAAAATTTTTCGAGTTGCTTGTCCAGACACCACCGATGTAGACCAAGCGTTGGGCAGAACCGAATTGTTCGAGTGCGCCAATGACATCAGTCGGATTGGCAAGTAAATCATTTTGGACTCGCTTTGCATTTGCAAAGGCTTGATTGATCTCGGCAGTCTCGCGCTGTTGGACAAAACTGCTGCGCGTGAAGCCATACGTGGTGATTGCCAGCACGGCCGACAGGATCATGGCACCGGCGCCGAAGGAAACAAGGATTCGGTGCCGCAAGCCAATGCGACGAGGCAAGAGACTCAGAGTCAAATTGCGGATTATGCGTCGGGCTCGTGTGCGCCGATAACGCGGCGGTCGTGTTTTTGTATTTTCGCTATTCACGACTGCAGGCGATAGCCGAGTCCGCGAACTGTGACCACATGTGTTGGCTCTGCTGGGTCTACTTCCACTTTCATGCGCAACCGCCGAATATGAACATCGACTAATCGTCCATCACCAAAATATCCGTGACCCCAAACTTTATCGAGCAATACTTCACGACTGAACACACCGTTTGGATCGTGAGCGAGCTCACACAACAAACGAAATTCGGTTTTTGTGAGCGGCACCTCTTTGCCATCGAGAGTAACTTTTCCTTCATCTGGAATGATTTCGAGATTTCCGAACACGAGTTTGGAGTGTCCTGGTGCAGATGGACGAACTCGTCGAAGTAGTGCACGGATGCGCGCGGAAAGTTCTTTTGGTGCAAAAGGCTTGGTGAGGTAGTCGTCGGCGCCGGCTTCAAGACCAGCGACAACATCGTGCGTGTCTATGCGTGCAGTAACCATGACTATCGGGACATCGCTGATTTTGCGGATCGTGCGGCATAACTCGAATCCGTCGATGCCAGGCAGCATGATGTCGATGAGGACCACGTCTGCAGGGGATGACTGGAAAATTGTGATCGCGTCTTCGCCGGTTGGTGCTTCGTCAACAATCCAACCTTCGTCTTCCAATGCAAGTTTGACTGACGCTCTAATGCGCTCATCGTCTTCAACGGTTAAGACACGAATCGTCATGGCTTCAATACTTACCGATCACGGGCGCTGGAAGCCAAAATAAGGGTGGAGAGTTGGCGAAAGATTTGCGGAGGCGAAACCAGTACTTGGGCTGGTCGGATGGCATTGCCCTCGAAGTCACCGGTTTGGCACCCTGCCTCACGGGCGATCAAGTCGCCAGCCGCAATGTCCCACGAGTGGAGATTCTCCTCAAAGTAGGCATCGAACCTGCCACATGCGACGAAACACATGTCGATGGATGCTGCACCAAATCGGCGAATGTCGCGAACTTGGTGAATGAACCGTGCAACTCGTGTGGCCTGAAGAGTGCGTTGATCGGCGGCGTAACTAAATCCGGTGCAGACAAGTGCCTTCGACACGTCATCGAGGGGATTGCAGCGGATCGGTGCGCCGTTACAAAAGGCTCCGCCGCCGCGTGTGGCAAAAAACATTTCGTCAAGAGCCGGAATGTATACCGCTCCAGCAATTGGCCCTTGCTCGTCGACTGCGCCAATAGAAACCGCCCATGTTGGCAGTGCATACAAAAAATTTGTCGTTCCATCTATCGGGTCGATATGCCAGGTGATACCAGAAGTGCCCGAATGGCTCGCACCTTCTTCGCCAATGATCGCATCGTCGGGTCGCATCGATTCAAGTCCTTGCACGATCATCACTTCGGATGCTTTATCGAATTCGGTCACCATGTCGGTGGCTGTTGATTTGGTTTGCACATTCTGTAAACCGTTGCGACGCCCCTCTAAGGCCATCGCACCAGCTTGTCTTGCCAATGTCGTAGCAGTATGCAGTAATTGAGTAGTGAGATTGCTAGTTGTCATCAAGTTCACGCCATTCTCCGACCGCGCGCAACACCAAAACACTCACGACTGCCATTCCAAGTGCTCCAATGATCGCCCCAGAAAATAAACCAATGCCGGTACCAACTGAGCATGTGCCAGCACATTGCAAGTCGACAAGCGCAAAGCCGATTGCTGCACCTGCCGCACCAGCTATCAGCACCCCAACAAAGGCAACCACTCGTGCAAATGGTGAAGGGAGTGCGGAAAGGGCGCGCTTGTCGGTGGGGGATTGTTGCACCCGATTAGCGTAGTTGTTGTTGTGAAACCAGCCCGAACAATTCTGCATGTAGATATGGACATGTTTTACGTAGCGGTTGAGTTGCGTCGTCGCCCCGAACTGATTGGCAAGCCAGTAGTTGTTGGCGGTGACGGCAAGAGGGGTGTCGTTGCTGCGGCATCATATGAAGCACGCAGATTTGGAGTATTTTCTGCGATGCCATCGATCAGGGCTCGGAGGCTCTGTCCTGACGCAATTTTCTTGCCGGGAGATATGGATTTGTATGTGCAAGTGAGTGCACAGGTATTTGATATTTTTCGCGACTTCACACCACTTGTCGAAGGACTCTCTCTCGACGAAGCTTTTTTGGATGTGACTGGTGCACAAAAGTTGTTGGGCGACGGGGTGGCAATAGCCGAGTCAATTCGAAAGCGTGTGCTGGATGAAGTTGGGTTGGTGTGCAGTGTGGGCGTTGCGACAAGCAAGTTTGTAGCCAAATTGGCATCGAAGACTGCAAAACCAATTGCGGATCATCAGGGCGTTCGTGCAGGCCGCGGAGTTGTGCGGATTGATGAAGGCGCCGAGATTCAATTTATTCATGGACTCAAGGTGGAGTCGCTGTGGGGTGTTGGACCTGCCACGCTCGCCAAATTGCAAAGACTCAGTATCAAAACCGTGGCGGATCTTTCGGTAATAGATCTGTCCAATCTGAAGCACATACTTGGCGATGCTCACGCTCTTCAACTTCATCAACTCGCAAACGGCATCGACAACCGCGAAGTGGAGCCGAATACGGGTTCTAAATCAATCGGTCATGAAGAAACATTTAGCCAAGAC
The DNA here is from genome assembly GCA_007279905.1 of Actinomycetota bacterium. GTDB lineage: Bacteria > Actinomycetota > Acidimicrobiia > Acidimicrobiales > Ilumatobacteraceae > UBA3006. Next base: position 35,826 of record QYPH01000048.1, read on the forward strand.
ATTTCTGACATTGAAGAAGTACGTCATCATCTTGTTCGGATGTCTGATTTGGTTGCGCGTCGGTGCAGAGACGAAGAGTTGACACCACGCACGTGCACAATCAAAATCAAGTATGCCGACTTCGTGTCGATCACTCGATCGAACACAAGTGTCACTCCGATTTCGAGTGCGCAAGCAATGATGCAGTTGGTGGAAGGATTGTTGGTCGATATCGATATGTCTCGAGGTGTGAGATTGGTTGGGATATCGACGCGCAATTTTGCGGCACCCGAGGCGCAGTTGAGTTTGTTCGATGAAGGCACTAAAACCGACGATGTGACATCTTTGGACGAAGTCTGGGCTCCTGCCACTGCCGCAATTGATGACATCCGCTTGCGATTTGGCAACGATGCAATTGGGCTAGCCAGTACTCTTCGCTCAAAGCGCAGACCAGGTGCCTCGAGATGGGGTCCAGAGCAATAAGATGAGGGAACTATGCCACTGTCAGCAGAAGAACAACGGATATTGCAGCAGATCGAGCAGTCGCTCGAGACGGATGAGCGTTTTGCAAGCGCGGTCAAGCCGTCCGGAATCTATGCGCATTCGGCACGCAAAGCGTGGTGGGCAGGAATTGGCGCAATTGCTTCGCTTGTATTTACCGTTATTGCCTTGCAGGTGCACTTTCTTCTTGCCTTCGCCGGTTTTTTAGCAATGCTCGGTTGCGTATTGGCGATCGAGAAACAATTGCGCGCAATGAGCAAAGTTGGCCTAAAAGATGTGGCTGCGTCATTGCGTAACTCGCGTCTGAACGCATCGGCGAGTCGAATCAAATTTGGCAAAGACATTTAACACTTCTGGTTTTCTCGCCATCGATATAGGTGGAACAAAACTTGCTGTAGGGGTGGTGTCGACGAGCGGTGTGTTGCTGTCTCGCATGCAAGCTCCTACACCAGTGACCGGAGTGTGGAGCGTGCTCGAAGGTCTGATTCGATTGCAGATGCAAGAAACCGCTGTTGAACTTGTGGCCTGCGGCGTTGGTTGCGGTGGGCCAATGACGAGAGGTGGCGAACAGGTTTCGCCATTAAATATTCCTGATTGGCGTGGATTTCAATTGCGCTCCGCCATCGAGGGCGCAACCGAACTTGCTACATATATTGCCAACGATGCTCAAGCTCTTGTGCTTGGAGAAGTGTGGTGTGGAAACGCAGTCGGAGTCGATGATGTAGTTGGCATGGTTGTCTCGACCGGCGTGGGCGGCGGCATCGTGCTTCATGGCAAACTCGTGACCGGTCGGCTTGGCAACGCAGGGCATATTGGACATGTGATTGTGGAGCCCGATGGCAGGCTGTGTGAATGCGGGGCGTATGGATGTTTGGAAGCGCACGTGTCGGGTAGATCAATTGAAGCGATAACAGGGCGTCCAAGTAATCAGGCAACTGAGGATGTGAAAATCACTGCAGGAAAACTCGTTGGGCGAGCGCTTGCCTCGGTAGGCGCCATCATGGACCTGAAACTGTGTGTGATTGGAGGTTCTGTTGCGCTTGGCTTTGGAGAACCATTTTTTGCAGCGGCGCAAAACGAATTGGATCGATGTGCGCGACTCGAATTTATTCAGGGAATACAGGTAATGCCCGTTGGGTTGGGAGACGCTGCGCCGTTGATTGGCGCTGCGAGTCTTGCCAGGTCTTCGTACTAGCGTAAGAACCTATGAACCCGTCTTATAGCGCAGCCGCCGAAGAATATCGCGAGAAGGTGCAAGCCTTTTTGGCTGAGAAGTTGCCTCCAAATTGGAAGGGGACGGGTGCACTCACGGGCGAGGCTCTTGACCACTTCATCACCGAGTGGCGCGCGACCTTATTTTCGTCCGGTTACCTTGCGCCGGGTTGGCCTGTCGAGTTTGGTGGCGGTGGGTTATCTGATCTTGAACAAGTGATCATCGCCGAAGAATTTGCACACGCTGGTGTGCCAACAGGTGGCCACAATGATGTGTTTAGCATTCAGATGCTTGGCAACACGTTGTTGATGTTTGGAACCGAGGAACAAAAGCGTTATTACTTGCCGCGATTGCTCGCGGGACAAGACACATGGTGTCAGGGTTATAGCGAACCGAATGCAGGAAGCGATTTGTCGAACGTTGGTTTGCGAGCCGAGTTGGACGGCGATCAATGGGTGCTGAACGGTCAAAAGATTTGGACATCGGCTGGACATCTTGCCGATCACATTTTTACTCTTGCCCGCACTGATCCGGATGCTCCAAAACATAAAGGCATTTCGTTTTTGCTCGTTGACATGCGTCAACCAGGTATAGAAGTTCGTCCGATCAAAATGATTTCTGGAGAGAGCGAATTCAACGAAGTCTTTTACACAGATGCCGTCGTGCCAAAAGAGAATGTTGTCGGCGGAGTTAATAATGGTTGGGCAGTGGCGATGGGATTGCTTGGCTTCGAGCGTGGCGCTGCAGCATCTATTGCGCCTATCGCATTTGCTGCCGAATTTGATCGATTGCTACAGCTTGCAAAAGACCGAGGTGTCAATAACGATCCTCGCATTCGCCAAAAGTTGGCGTGGTGTCATACAAAAGTTCAGGTCATGCGATATTTGGGAATGCGGACTCTGACCAAGTTTCTGGCAGGACACCATCCAGGCCCAGATGGAGCCATCTTCAAGTTGTACTGGAGCGAATATCACCAGGTGATCACCGAATTGGGTGTTGACATTCTGGGAATGGATGCAATGGCTCCGACAGGACGCAAACCGTCTAGCTCATTTTCAACAGACGATGCTGGTGCCCCGAATGATTCGATGAGCTGGGCAATGACGTTTTTGAATGCTCGCGCAGGCACTATTTATGCAGGTTCGTCACAGGTGCAGCGCAACATCATCGGCGAAATGGTGTTGGGTCTACCCAAGGAACCAAAACCGGGTTGATCTGATGTTGAACGGTCGGACGTACTTGCAACTCATCAGTGCTGTCATTGTGAGACCTCGATTGTGGGTAAGCGCATTGCGCCAAGCCAAGCGGCTGATTCCTCGTGAATGGTGGCGCAGCGGAAGTCATTTGCCGGTGCCGACTCGTGCGTATATTGATTTTCGGATGACAACTCAGTATGGACACGGAACGCATCAGCCAGAGATCGCTGACGTTATTGACTACTTGGAGTGGTCAAAAGATTGGCACAGTACCGGAACGTCGACTCGTCGACGACCTCGAAAGATTTAACTGATGCGAAGCGCGCTGGTATTAAATGCAACATACGAGCCGCTGAGTGTGGTGTCTGCGCGACGCGCGGTGTGTTTGGTGTTATCTGACAAAGCCGAAATTATTGAAGATGATGGAACCCAAGTGCATTCGGAAACAATGAGCATTCCAAGTCCACTCGTGATTCGGCTTCGGTATATGGTCAAAGTTCCGTATCATCGTCGCACCGCGCTTTCTCGTCGCGCAGTGTTCGCTCGCGATGATCACCGTTGTCAATATTGTGGGGGTGTTGCAGACTCGATCGATCATGTCATGCCGCGATCGCGCGGGGGCATGCACATTTGGGAAAACGTAACGGCCGCATGTCGTCCATGCAATTTGCGCAAACGCGATAGAACTCCGGAAGAAGCAGGAATGCTGCTTGAGTCGCAACCACTTGCACCTCGAGAACTTGCATGGATCACTGTGTCAGTAGGTCGCGTACCCGAGGAGTGGAAGCAATATCTTGCCGCAGCATCCTGAGCAGAATTGGCGTGTGCATCACGTGCGCACAACTGCGAGTGAACAACATGGACGCGATCTTCCGGCCGAAAGAAGTGTGTGGAACGTAGATGTTGTCGGGCCGGCAATTGTGTTGGGGTCGCGACAGACTGAAGCCGAACTCGATTTGGATGCTTGTGCCGCAGCAGGAATAGAGATAGTGCGAAGGCGCAGCGGTGGCGGGATGGTGTATCTGGTGCCCGGAAATCACATTTGGCTCGACGTGGTCATACCAAAGGCCGACACGCTGTGGGTAGACGATGTTGGGCGCGCCTCGTGGTGGTTGGGCGATGCATGGTTGGCTGCGATCGAATCGCTGGGAGTGAACGGGGCACATGTCCACCGTGAACCCATGACGACGGGCGAGCACGGCGATTTGGTGTGCTTTGCCGGAGTTGGCCCTGGTGAAGTGATGTTTCGTGGTGCGAGAGGCACAGAGGCAAAGGTTGTTGGCATCAGTCAGCGCCGCACGCAAGAATTCGCACGGTTTCAATGCACTGCGTATATGCAGTGGGGCACAGTCGAGGCAGATGATCTTGGTCGGATACTGAACAACACCAATATGGCACGACCCAGACTTGGTACGGCCATCGAGCAGTGCGTCATGCCCATGAGCCAGATGTTGGGAACGGTCACAAAAAGTGATGTAGTGACTGCGATGCTGACTCAGCTCGCACTGTTGCACTAAGCCCAGTTTCTTACTGGCAATCCAAATCGCAATGACTCCTGGCCGCTGCATGCCCCGAATCAGTCATTCGCTGAGAAAGCAGAGAAGAGTAAAGAAAAGTGGAGGAAAGTGGGGGACAATGCTTGCAAGTGGGGGAAAGTGGGGATAATGTAATCCCACTTGGTGAGAGCGATGGCTCAAACCCGGTGGCAGCAAGGGAAACAGAAAAACAGGAAAACGAAGAGCAAGGCAAGAAGTACTAAGCGGCAGCGGAGGCCACAGTGTTTGTAGGGGTACATGAGCGTCAGTTGGACCCAAAGGGTCGACTTGGATTGCCTGCTTCGTTTCGTCCGCGATTAGAGCCCCGTTGTTACCTCTCCATCGGCCGCGATAAATGTGTTGACATTTTGACGGCAGAGGCATTTGAGGCAGTGGCCAAAGACGCGGTTGAAAAGGTGCGATCTGGCGAGATGGACCGCAATCAGCAGCGCGCTCTTGCGAGTAACACATTTGAAGTTGTCGTCGATGCCCAGGGGCGAATCAACATCGACGAAATCTTGCGCGAATATGCCGGTCTCACGCTCAATTCACGAGTAGTGGTCAGCGGCTCTTTCGATCGTGCCGAAATTTGGGATCCATCGCGCCATCAGCGCATCAGCGACGAAGGCCTGCAGCAAATTGCCGGCACTGGTCAATAGAGAAACTGACGAAGGGAGACAAGTCACGAACCAACGCAACGTGTAGCAAGTTCGAGACCACTCCAAAAAGGTTTCGCTCTTCAGCAGTCTTCCGGTGAGCAAGGTAGACAGCATCAACTCCGCCCGCTTCTATCTCGTACGCGCGGGGAGACATCCCGGCGGCACCGCAAGCCGGGGGACTGCTGAAGAGCGAAGCTCAGGTTTTGAAACGTTGCGCAAGCACATTGCAATCGTGAACAACTCTTTATGTCAAGTGCAAATAGCCAAGCAAATAGCCAAGCAAATAGTGTTGCGTCGCCGAATGAATCGAATTCGTTTGGTCACCAGCCAGTGATGGCTGCAGAGATCGTAGAAGTGTTTGCCACAGTTCCGCACGGTGTTGTTGTGGATGCAACGTTGGGCGGAGCGGGTCACACAGTCAAGTTGCTCAATGCATACCCGTGGATGCGTGTTCTCGGCATCGATCAAGATCCTGTTGCAGTTGTGCACGGCCGCAAACTTGCAAGCGAAAATACGGAAGTTGGCGAGCGCTTACTAGTCGAACAGGGACGCTTCGATGAGATTGCTGCAATGCTCGAGCGCAACAACATTTCTCAAATCTCTGGGGCGTTATTCGATCTCGGTGTTTCTTCACCCCAACTTGACATGGCCGATCGAGGTTTTTCGTATCGCAATGCCGGACCACTCGATATGCGCATGGATACAACTCAAGAATTCTGCGCATCAGACGTAGTCAATTCATATGGCCTCGATGAGCTCACGCACGTGTTGCGAAATCATGCCGATGAACGCTTTGCCTTTCGCATCAGTAAGGCCATCATCGCGTCACGACCTATCACTGACACCGTTCAATTAGCCGAAATTATTGCTGGAGCGATACCTGCTCCTGCACGTCGCACTGGCGGGCATCCAGCCAAGCGGAGCTTTCAAGCAATCCGTATTGAAGTGAATAAGGAACTTGATATTTTGCCTCGCGCGTTGAATGAAGCGATTCGTGCTACGAGCCCAGGCGGTCGTATTGCGGTTCTTTCGTATCACTCTGGCGAAGACCGCATCGTTAAGCAGGCATTTCGCGACGCAGAGGCAAACCCAATGGTGCAAATAGTTGCATCGCCGTATCACCATCATGCCTCGCCGTTGCACAAGCTTGTTCGCAAGGTTCGTGTGAGCGAGCGTCCAAGCGCCCAAGAGATTGAACAAAATCCGCGAGCAGCATCCGCGCGATTGCGTGTTATAGAAAAAGTGAGTAGTTGAGATGGCGCTAGCGATTGCAGTCGAGCCGAGGTCACAATCTCGTGCACGAAGAGTTCAATCGGCACCCCCTGAGCGCCATCTCGCACTCGTTCCCGAGACGACTCGCCGCACACTGCGATATTTTGCGGCTGGGGCAGTAGGGCTCTTTTTGCTGATGGGAATCGCCATTGGATTTCAGGCTGTAATTGCCGAGCAGCAGTTGAAATTGGATCATGTTTCGGGCGAATTGCGCCTGGCGAAACTGTACGAAGACCAACTACGTCAGCAACGAGCAGAACTCTTGGCGCCAGAATATTTGCGAGTACAGGCTGGCCTGCAGGGTATGTCACAAGGGCTCGGATCACGGTTTGTGGAGATTCCACAAGATGTTGTTGCTCAAGTAGCGATTGCGATCAGCTCAATGGATCCGCAACTAGCGAATCCGTCCCCGATGTCGAAATATAACCCACTTGCTCCACTCGCAACTCTGCAACAAACACAGGTGACACCATGAGTGTCGTAACGGGAGGACGCCCCAGGCGTTTGCCGGCTGCTCGAGTGCAGCCGCGACAACAGCCGCGACAACAATCGCGACAACGACCAAACGCGGCTGATGTGGTGCGCGATCGTGCACGATCTTCGGTGACGTCGTTCTACACCAATTTGCAAGGTGGCAAAATTCGCTTTCGTCTCGTAGCAATGTATGTGCTGATTTCATTGCTGTTGCTCACGATGCTTGTTCGGGTTTCATACCTTCAAACAATTGGTGCTGGTGGTTACCGCGATGCAAGTGTGAATCAGCGAACTCGAATTGCCACTGCTCACGCAGAGCGTGGTTCGATACTTGATCGCAATGGACTGGAGCTTGCATTGCCGGTTCCAACACGCACGGTATTTGCTGATCCAAGAATAATTGTTGATCCAGTTGCAACAGCACATGCGATCGCTGGTGTACTTGGTATGTCACCAGAAGATGAGCTAGTGCTTGCAAGCAAGTTGCAAAACACTGGTTCGAGTTTTGTCTACATTGCCCGCCAGGCGACTACTGAGGTTTCTGATGCGCTCACCGCACTCAATTTGCCAGGGATCTCTGCATACGGAGAAGAAAGTCGTTCGCTGACATCTGACGGGTTGCGTGCACTAGTTGGACGCACAGATATTGACGGCATTGGAATTTCGGGAATTGAAGAGCAGTTCAACGAATTGCTTGCCGGCGCCGACGGGCGAGTTGTGCGCGAAGTAAATAGCAAGGGTCAATCGATTCCTACTGGAGATGACGCCAGTCAGGCCGCTGTGCCAGGTCAAGACTTAGTGACGACGATTGATCGAAATATTCAGTTTCAGGTGGATGCAATTGTGACCCAACAGATCACTCGACTCAACGCTCGCGGCGGTGCGGCGATCGTGATGGACTCAACGACTGGCGAAATTTATGCGATGTCGACAATTCGCAAAAATACAGATGGCACCTACACGGCAGACTCGGGCAACTTTGCTGCAGTGGATGCCTACGAACCAGGATCGGTAGCAAAAGTATTTAGCGTTTCGGCCGCGCTCAATGAAGGAACCGTGCAGACAAACTCGGTTTTTCAGGTGCCAGGTAAGCAAGTCTTCAACGAAGGAACGAAGTGGGTGCACTCGATCACCGATGCTTACCCGCACGGGCTCGAAGAGATGACGGTGCGCAAGATCATCGTTGACTCATCAAACCTTGGAACGGTCCAAATTGCGCAGACAATGCCAGCCGAGACATTGCACAAGTATCTCAAAGAGTATGGGTTTGGTGCCAAGACCGATGTTGACTACCCGGGCGAGAGCAAGGGGCTACTCAAGTCGTTTAACGAATTGCGCGGCACAGAGAAAATCACGACTGCCTACGGCTATGGCTATTCAGCCAGTGCGTTGCAGTTGATTGCGGGTGTCAACGTGGTTGCAAATAATGGTGTGTATGTTGCACCACGACTGATTAATTCGGTGATTGACTTGGCGGGCATCAATCAGCCAAGCGCACCATCGGCTACCCATACAGTGATTACACCGGAAGTGGCAGCAACAATGCGCTCATTGATGAGTGACGTCGTGTGCTTTGGAACTGCGTCGCTTGCAAAGGTGCCTGGCATGACTGTTGCTGGAAAGACGGGTACGGGCTACAAACGCCAAGACAACGGCACCTATGTCAAAGATGATGGCTCGCGCGCATATTTCGCTTCGTTCGTTGGATTCTTACCTGCCGAGAACCCACGCTTCACCGTGTTGGTGTCGATCGACGAACCAGATCCGGCATCACGCGACCGTTTCGGCGGCACTGCTGCTGCACCAGTATTTGCAAATATCGCACAGGTGCTGATCAACGAACTCGATATTCGACCAGCAGCAACAGACATGGGTTGTCCGAAACAACGTCCTGCCGAGCTAGGTCCGGCTCACTAAGTATGGAGGCGACGACGAACATGGTCGCGTCTCAAACGCTTGGTGCGCTGATCAGTTCTGTTTACGGTCATCAATTGCCAGGTGTGCAGCACTCGGCATTTGGCGACTTGAGTGCGATGATTCGCGATGTCACTAACGACTCCAAGAAGGTGTCGCACGGATCATTATTTTGTTGTTTGATTGGCAGTCAAACCGATGGTCATGATTTTGCCCAGGAAGCAGTCGATGCTGGGGCAGCAGCTCTTCTCGTGCAGCGCAAATTACCTCTGAACGTTGCGCAAGTAGTGGTAGATGATGCTCGTCGTGCGATGGGCGAGTTTGCTGCTGCACTCTATGAACACCCGAGTAGAAATTTGCGCGTTGTTGGCATTACAGGCACGAATGGCAAAACATCAACGGCGCATCTTTTGGGTGCAATCTTTCGTCAACAGGGTGTTAAGACACGTGTCTTGGGCACATTGTCTGGCGCGCGAACCACACCAGAGTCTTGCGATCTACAAAAAGAGATGTGGCAGGCGCACATGGATGGCGCGCAGGCGGTGGTGATGGAAGTGACCTCGCATGCGATGTCGTTGCATCGCGTTGTCGGCACAGAGTTTGACGCTGCCGTCTTTCTCAATCTTTCGCCAGAACATTTGGATTTTCACAAAACCCAAGAGCAATATTTTGCAGCGAAGGCAAGTTTGTTTCACTCTGAATTTACAAACCTCGGCATCATCAATCGGGACGACGTATACGGACGTCTGTTGCTCGATGCGACGAATATTGAAACCGTGAGTTTCGGTCTCGACGATGTAAGTGAAATTGAAGTCTCCGTTTCTCATCATGCATTTCTTTGGCGAGGTCAAAAAGTACGCGTCAACCTCGGTGGCAAATTTAATGTCCTCAATTCGCTTGCTGCTGCCACTGCTGCAGCCAGTCTCGGTGTCGGTGTCGCAGACATCGTTTCGGGACTGGCTGTTGCTACATCGGTTGCTGGCAGATTTGAATCAGTCGCGATTGATGCACCGTTCGATGTAATTGTGGACTATGCGCACACACCGGACGCGCTCAACCGCGTGCTCGATGCAACACGCGAAGTCATCGCACAGGGATCTCGAATAATTTTGGTGTTTGGCTGTGGCGGTGATCGAGACAAAATGAAACGGCCAATGATGGGAATGGTCGCTGCACAAGGATCCGATTGTGTGATCGTGACGTCTGATAATCCGCGATCGGAAGATCCACTCGATATTGCACAGCAAATCATTGCTGGCGTTGGTGATCTTGAGCGCAAGGCTGTGGTGAGTGTCGAGTTGGATCGTCGCACTGCAATAGAATTGGCAATGATGACAGCCAGAAGAGGTGATGTTGTGATCATCGCTGGAAAAGGTCATGAAACAACCCAAACCATCGGTGATCGCATAGTGCCGTTTAACGATGTTCTCGTAGTTCAAGAACTGATAGGTGAACTCTCGTGATTCCAATATTTATCGCAGGGTCAATCGGCATGATTATGTCGTTGATCGGAACCCGCGTGCTGATGGTTGTTTTCGCCAGACTTGGCAAGGGCCAGCCGATTCTGGGAGCAGAAGATCATGGTCCTGTGCATCAAATGGGCAAGCAGGGCACGCCAACAATGGGCGGAATTGCGATCCTGTTTTCTGGGGCAATTGGCTGGACCATTGCGCATCTCAGATCCGGACTTCCATTTTCTGATCAGGCAGCAATTATTTGGTTGACCGTACTTGTGCTTGGTGCAATCGGATTTCTTGACGACTATTTGAAAGTACGCAGGCAGCACAACCGCGGAATTTTTTGGAAGAAAAAGGGATGGATCACTTTTGGCATCACGCTGTTGATGCTGTGGCTCCTATCTTCGACGACTGGCATTGTGGAAACAATCTCATTCACGCGTGCAACGAGCCCAGGTTGGGACATCTCTGGTCCAATATTTATCGTGTGGACAGCAATCATGGTCTGGAGCACCACGAACGCTGTCAATGTGACCGACGGATTAGACGGTCTGGCAGCTGGTTCAGCGCTGTTTGGTTTCTTGGCATTTACGGTGATTGCATATTGGGCGTTTCGTAATCCGCGTATTTATGACATCGTTAACCCACTCGACATAGCGGTGCTGTCGGCATCGCTTGCGGGGGCATGTGCGGGATTCCTGTGGTGGAACGCGGCGCCCGCTCGAATCTTTATGGGTGACGTCGGGGCATTGGGGCTTGGGGCAGCGCTTGGAATGCTTGCAGTAACAACTAATACGCACTTGCTGTTGCCAATTGTCTGTGGCATCAATGTTTTCGAAGCTGGTTCGGTCGCTGTGCAAATGGGAGTTTTCAAAGCTTCTGGTCGAAAGCGACGTTTGCTCAAGATGTCACCGATACATCATCACTTTGAGTTGAGTGGTTGGCCCGAAACAACCGTCATCATTCGTTTTTGGATTATTTCAGGTATCTGCGTGGCGACTGCTGTTGCACTGTTTATTGCAGATTTCACCAGACAAGCAGCTCTCCGTTGAGTTCGCAACATACGACCTTAGTGTTCGGCCTTGGTATCGCGGGAATGTCTGTGGCTCGTGAGTTGCACGAGCGTGGCGAGTTGATTGTTCTCGCTGACGATGAAGCCACGCAAGAGCATCGCTCATTTGCTCGTTCAATAAATTGTGAATTGGTGGACATGTCAAGCGAAGTCGCAGTAGTCGACGCTTTGAAGAGTGCTTATCGACTTGCACCTGCCCCTGGCATTTCTGAAAGTCATCATGTGCTGGTGAAGGCCCGCCAAATGGGTTTGACGATTTCTTCAGAGTTGGAGTTGGCTTACAACTTTGAAGAACGGCGCACTGGTGGACCGCGACCAATGCTCGGGATTACGGGAACTGATGGCAAGACAACTACGACATTGATGACAGCAGCAATGTTGCATGCTGCGGGGCACAAGAGCATGGCTGTCGGCAATACCGAAACACCTCTGATAGCCGCACTCTCATCTGATGCTCAAGCATTTGCGGTTGAGTGTTCGAGTTTTCGATTGTCCAATTGCGAACATTTTCGAACCCGCGCTTCGGTCTGGCTAAATCTTGCACCAGATCATTTGGACTGGCATGTAAATATGGAGAGTTACACAATGGCAAAAGCGCAACTGTGGGCACACACCAGAGCTGGTGATGTTGCTGTTGCACCAACGGACGACTCGCGGATACTTGGTTTTGCCCAAGAGAGCAGCGCGCGAACTGTTACATTTGGCGCGCTTCAGGGCGACTATCACGCACAAGATGGAAAACTGAATTCGCCACACGGTGCAATTATGAAAATTTCTGAGATGCAGCGTGCAATGCCGCATGACATCACCAATGCTCTTGCTGCTGCAGCAATAGCGATCGAATCTGGATTAGTCGAACCAAGCCATGTTCAGCGAGCGCTTGCTGAGTTTGAAAATGCACCACACCGAATTGAGTTTGTGGCAGCACTCGACGGGGTGAGTTTTTATAACGACTCAAAAGCAACAAGCCCACATGCTTCTGCCGTCGCCATTCAATCTTTTGACAGCATTGTTTTAATAGCGGGTGGCCGAAATAAGGGTCTTGATCTTTCGACTCTTGCGAGTCATCCACGTCGAATGAAAGCTGTTGTTGCAATTGGGGACGACGCCCTTGACATCGAAAAATCTTTTGAAGGTGTTTGTCGCGTTGTGGTGGCCACGTCAATGAAGAGTGCCGTTGCGTCTGCTCGCGAGCTTGCATCAACCGGAGATGTCGTGCTGCTATCACCTGCGTGCACTAGCTATGACTGGTATAACAATTACATGGAGCGTGGGGAAGATTTCATGAACTGCGTACGAGATTTGGCGAAGTCCGAACAAATTGTGAAGAAATAGGGAAGGTACTCATGGCAACGATCTCAACAGACAATCAATTGACGGCCGCCGAGAGGCGACGAGCCGTTTTGAACAGAACCGGCAAGGCGCAGTCGAGCAGACTTGCGACAGAGGTACCAAGCCGTGTCTATTACGGAATTGTCGGTGTGATTACAGTGCTCGTTGTATTTGGCCTGATCATGGTGCTGTCATCGTCGTCAATTGTTTCGATCAACAATGGCGGTTCGGCTTGGTATATGTTTCGCAAGCAGTTGGCGTGGTCGTTTTGTGGTTTCTTTGCGCTTTTGTTGACCTATCGAATGCCGTATCACATCTGGAACCGGCTCGTGAAGTATGTGCTTGGAGTAGGAATATTTTTGATGCTGCTTCCGTTTTCTCCGCTCGGTATCACCATCAACGGAGCTCGCGCGTGGGCCGAAATCGGCCCAGTTCGTTTTCAGCCATCGGAAATGTTGAAAGTTGCAGTGTTGTTGTATTGCGCTAGCTTGCTTGGTCGTCGACGTAAAGAGATTGAAGACCTTCGACGAACGTTTACACCTATAGTGCTCGTTTGGTTTATTTCGGTTGTGTTGTGCATGATGCAAAAAGACTTTGGTGCGGCAATCGTTTTTACATGCGTGATTTTGTCAACGATGTTTATCGCTGGTACGCCATTGAGGCTGATCGGCACTGTTGGTGCTTTCACAGTGTTGGGTTCGGTCATCGCAATTTCTGCAAGTTCTCGAATGCAACAGCGCTTCTTGTCGTTTAGGGATCTTGATGCCAACAAAGGCCATTCGGCGTATCAAGTGTGGCAATCAATTTTGAGTATTTCGAATGGTGGCATTACTGGTGTGGGTGCCGGTCAGGGAACTGGCAAGTGGGGCTATGTACCACTAGCGCACAGCGATTTCATCTTCGCGATTGTTGCTGAAGAGTTTGGACTCATTGGGTCTGCAATGGTGCTCGGTCTGTTTTTGGCACTTGCGTTACTCGGTATTCAAGTCGCGTTGCGCGCACGAGATCCGTTTGGTGCGGTACTTGCTGGTGGCATCACAACTTGGTTATGTATCCAGGCAGCAATCAACATTGGTGGAGTGATTGGCGCATTGCCCGTTACCGGTTTGACTTTGCCATTTATCTCATACGGAGGCAGTTCGCTGTTTATGGTGATGGCAGCTTCAGGGCTTTTGCTCAACGTTGCGCGTAATATGAAGTAGAGCCATGGTTGTCCCTACCCCTACGACTTATGCCGTTATCACGGGGGGCGCCACGAGTGGGCATGTTGTTCCTGCACTTTCGATCATCGAACTCTTGGTTGAGGCCGATCATGCAAAAGAAAATTTATTGTATGTGGGCTCGAATAGGGGTATTGAAACTACGTTGGTTCCGCCAACCGGTGTTGCGTGCATGTTTTTAAGTGTTGATGGATTTCAACGGGGATTTTCTTTCTCAAATATCAAGCGTAATTTCAAGATGCTGCCGCTGATGATGCGAGCAACACAGAAAGCGACACAGATTTTGGTGCAAACTCAGCCGCGCGTGGTCGTGTCGGTTGGTGGGTATGTCAGTGCCCCAATCTGTAGGGCTGCACGACGACTCAAGATTCCTGTAGTGACATGTTCATACGACAGTCAGCCTGGATTGGCGACAAAAATGCAGGCTCGGTATGCGGCCGTAGTTGCAGTGGCGCAACTGCCAAGCGCGTTGCCACATGCTCGTCTGAGTGGCGCACCTGTTCGTGGCGAACTTCGTACGTTGGATATTCGAGCAACACGAACTGCAGCGCGTGAACGATTGGCATTTTCGCCTACTGTCAAACTTGTTGTCGTGATGGGTGGTTCGCTTGGCTCATCTGTGTTAAATAATGCGACCCAAAAGTTTGTTGCAGACATGAATGAAAAGCTGGCTGCGAATGTTTCTGTGTTACACATTGCTGGCGAGAGATTTATGGATTCGTTCAGTCTTCCAAGCGTGATCAAGCGACTCGACGGCACCGTTCAATATCAGCGCATCGCCTACAGCAACCAGATGCGCGACATCTATGGGGCTGCGGATGTGGTGGTGTCGCGCTCGGGGGCTTCAACAGTTGCAGAAATCGCGACTGTCGGTGTTGCTTCAATTTTGATTCCTTGGAAGGATGCAGCAGAAAATCATCAGATGACTAATGCCAAGTCATTGAGCGAAAGAGGTGGCGCGGTTTTGCTGGAAGAATCGCACCTTACCCCCGAGGTGTTTTCACAACGAGTTTGCGAACTATTGCAAGACGACACTCTGCGGTTGCAGTTGGCAAAAACGGCTCGTGAGATCGGATCGGCTCATCGCAATTGCTCAATTGCGGCTCTTGTTGAATCGGTTGCTCTTGTCGCGCCGAGATTGGAATCGAAGTGACCACGCAAGTGTTGTTTGATCTGTCAACGCCACGTCGCATCCATATTGTGGGCGTAGGAGGACCGGGCATGAGCGCGATTGCACAAGTGTTGTGCGAAATGGGCCATGCAGTTTCCGGAAGCGATATTCATGATTCGCATGTGCTCGATCGTCTGCGTGCAATTGGCGTAAGCATCATCGTTGGTCACAATGCACAAATCGTGAATGATTGTGACCTAGTGACTGCATCAACCGCCATACCCGCCACAAATATCGAAATTGTAGAAGCGGCGAGGCAAGCGATTGTGGTGCTGACTCGTGCTCAGATCCTTCGTTCAATTTGTGCCATGAAGAAATCTGTAGGTGTGGCTGGCACACACGGCAAGACCACAACCTCGGCGATGTTGATGCATATTCTGTCGGCAGCGCAGCAGCACCCAAGTTTTGTGATCGGCGGTGATGTGCACGGACTTGAGTCTGGGGCAGGGTGGCGAAGCGGGGAGTGTTTGATTGTCGAGGCCGACGAAAGTGATTCGACTCATTTGGCACTGCCATTACACGGAACGATATTGACCAACGTTGATGTCGATCATCTCGACCACTTCGCAACATTTGACAAGATCGTTGAAAGTTTTGACCTCTATCTCACGAACATCGGCGGTCCGAAGGTGTTGTGCCTAGATGATCGGGTCTGTCTGTCGCTGAGTCAATCTCATGCATGCAGCACCTACGGCATACATGCTGATTGTGATGTTCGCGCGATCAATGTTGTGCTCGCAGATGGAACGAGTCATTTTGATGTTGAGATGCGCCAGTCGGGCTCTCATGACAAGCGCGAAATGGTTGGGTCGGTAAATGTTCCATTGCGTGGAGTACACAACGTGCTCAACGCATTGGGTGCTTTGACGATGGCGATGCAACTTGGGGTTGATTTTGCGGCTGCCAGTCGAGCAATGAACAATTTTGGTGGTGTTGCACGTCGGTTTGACATTAAGGGTGTTGATGGTGGCGTGACATTTGTAGATGACTATGCGCATTTGCCGAACGAAATTGCTGCAGTGTTGCAGGGCGCTCGAGACACAACCGATTCATGGAATCGTGTCGTGGCTGTATTTCAGCCAAATAGATTTAACAGAATGAGTGTGATGTCCGATGCTTATGCGGATGCCTTTGTCGATGCAGATGTAGTGGTGGTCACCGAAATCTATTCTTCTGGAACCACGCCGATACCTGGCGTAACTGGCAAACTTGTTGTTGATGCAATCCGGCGCGAACACCCTGCAACACGAGTTGAGTGGATTGCTCAGTGGGATGACCTCGTGAGCTTCCTCGCTTCCGAACTCACGACAGGCGACCTGTGTATCTCGATGGGCTGCGGAGATGTCGCGTTACTGCCTGGTGAAGTGATGTCTTTGCGTCAGAGTCATCGCGCTCATAACCCTCAGAGCAAATAGCCATATGAGCACGCATCGATCTTTGCAACGACCAGCAACTCGAGCGGAGCTAGATCTTGCGACGCAATTGTTCGAAAATCGTGCGCAAATCAATGTGTCTCTTGCGCAATTTACGACGTACAAAGTTGGCGGCAGCGCCGCGCTGCACATGCATATTGAATCAATTGAAGATTTAGAACGAGTGAGTGCAGTCCTGGCTCAAGTAGATCTGCCGCTTTTGGTGATTGGACGAGGCAGCAACATGTTGATAGCCGACACCGGTTTTGCTGGTTTGGCAATTACTTTTGGAAATTTTCTGGAATACATCGACTTACCCGACCGATCAGAACAAGATGTTGAACCGATTGCGCTTTTCGGTGGATCGGTGTTGTTGCCAGTGGCAGCTAGGCAAAGTGTTCATCGTGGATTGACTGGGCTCGAGTGGGGCGTTGGTGTACCAGGCACCATTGGCGGTGCCGTGCGCATGAATGCTGGTGGTCATGGTTCTGATATGGCTGCTTCGCTTGTGTCAGCACGCATCTTTCATCTACGACGCGGTATTGAGGCGTATGTTGACGCAGTCGATTTGGGATTGCGATTTAGGGGTTCAGCGATTGCGGATCACCATGTGGTGCTGAGTGCAACGCTCAATTTGGGTTGGGCAACCGATACGGATGCATGTGAAGACAAGCTCACAGAGATCGTGAAATGGCGCAGAGACAACCAGCCAGGTGGTCAAAACGCAGGATCTGTTTTCGTTAATCCTGTACCAGGAGAAGTCTCGGCTGGTGCCCTCATCGATCAGATTGGAATGCGCGGATTTCGAATAGGAAGCGCGCATGTCTCGGAAAAGCACGCCAATTTTATTCAGGCCGACGAAGGTGGGTTGGCTGCCGACATCGTGCAAGTGATGGCCGAGATTCGTCGTCGTGTAAAAGAGTCATCTGGGTATGACCTGCGAAGCGAAATACGACTCGCAGGTTTTGATGCTGCAATTGATCCGAGTCTTGCCGATGTATTGACCAGTGAATCGGATACGAGTGTGGCAACAGTGAGGCTTGAACACATTTTTGATCGCAATGCGAGTACGTCGATTGTCGCCGACACATCCATTCCGTTGTCCATCATCACTGCTACAACTTTTCAAGATTCAATGGACGTGTCGGAGCAGGTACTTGATGAGTTGCGTTCGGTTTTTAATGACAACACATTTGTCGGCGAGGATCAGCCCACAGTTGCATCGGTCACCGATATCAAAACCAGGGAAGTGACGGTAAATACAACTGCGACTGTTACATCGGCAACAAATTTGCCGACTACTTCGTCTATTGCTTCGTCTATTGCTTCGTCTGATACTGCGCCTACGCGAGTTGTCATTGTTGATGACGACTTCCGTCAGCCATCCGAAACAGATTTCCCAAGTGACACCTCGTCGCAATCGGTACACCAGGCACCGACATCGGTACGTGTGCTGATCACTGACGAAGATATTGCCAGCGAGAATGATGCACAAATCATTGTTGGCACTGAATGGAGCAATTCGAAGCGATCTCGCAAGTTACTTCGAGCGGCTAAAAAAAGAGTTGTTGGTGGTAATGCACGAAAGCGTTTGGTGATAACAGGTTTTGGTCTTGTGATTTTGATTGGCATTGTTCTTGTCGTGCTCGCTTCGCCAATCGTGGCTGTACGAACAGTGCGCGTGGAGGGTGCAAAATATGCTGATGCCGCTCTTGTGCGAAGTGTTGCCGAGTCGTTGAAGGGCAAGTCTGTGCTTACCGTTGATACGAAAACGGCGCAACAACGACTTGAGGGTGACCCATGGATCGAATCGGTGCGGATCTCAACAAGCCTGCCAAGTCGTGTATTGATTCAAATTAATGAGCGCACTCCTGCTGCTTGGTTTCTTGGGGTTGACAATCGGGCTCGAGTGATTGACCCGAATGGATTGGTATTAAGTGTGGTGGAGGGGCGACCAACCCAATACATGTGGATCGAAGGAACGGGACCAAACTTGACTCCCGGCGCGAGTTCGACGGCTGCGTATAAGGCTGCTGGTCAATTGGCTCTGTCATTACCGCCAGAGCTTGCCCCAATGGTCAAGCACCTTGGCGTGGCTGGCTCGGATCAGATCACGATGACCCTCAAAACAGGCACAATTATCAATTTTGGATCGCCTGTAGATATGCGAAACAAGCTTGTGAATGTCGTGGTTTTGCTACGGCGCCAAGATGTCAACTCGATTATCAGCATTGATGTCTCGACGGGAACTCCGGTAGTTCAGTCGTAACAATCTGGCGTGGACAAACTGGCGTGGGCAATCTGGCGTGAACAACGCGAGGGTGAACGATCAACTAGCCTATAGCCAACATAAAAACCTGCGTTTTTGACAGAGCAACTGGGGTTGTCACCAACGCTTCGTAGGAGGATTACGCAATGGCTGGTGCACCACAAAACTTTTTGGCTGTAATCAAAGTAATAGGAGTCGGTGGAGCGGGCGTTAACGCCATCAATCGAATGATCGACTCCAATTTGAGAGGAGTCGAGTTTGTGGCAGTCAACACCGATGCGCAGGCATTGTTGATGAGCGATGCAGATTTCAAGATTGACATCGGTCGCGAAATTACTCGTGGCCTTGGTGCAGGTAGCGACCCAGCGATTGGTCAAGACGCCGCCGAAGCAAGTCGAAGTGATATCGAAGAAATTGTTAGTGGTGCAGATATGGTATTTATTACCGCTGGTGAAGGTGGTGGTACCGGTACTGGTGCAGCACCGATCATCGCAGAGATCGCACGCGCCGCTGGTGCATTAACAGTTGGCATCGTGACACGTCCGTTTGGTTTTGAAGGTCGTCGTCGTGCGATGCAAGCGGAAGCTGGTATCGCAAAGTTGCGCGAAAAAGTCGACACGCTGATCATCATTCCCAACGAACGGTTGTTGTCGGTTGCCACCGAGAAGACGAGTTTGTTGGATGCCTTTAAGCGCGCGGATGAAGTGCTCTTGCAAGGCGTTGCTGGTATTACCAATTTGATCACCACACCAGGTCTGATCAACACCGACTTTGCCGACGTCAAAATGATTTTGACAAATGCAGGCACGGCTTTGATGGGCACGGGCAAGGCAAAGGGCGACAATCGTGCGATTGCTGCAGCAACTTCTGCAATCAACTCGCCACTGCTCGAGTCCTCAATTGAGGGCGCAAGAGGCATTTTGCTGAACATCACCGGACCTTCCGACATGGGGTTGTTTGAACTGAATGCCGCTGCCGAAATTGTGCATGCCGTTGCGCATCAGGACGCCAATATCATTTTTGGAACAGTGATCAACGACGAACTCGAAGACGAGGTGCAAGTCACCGTTATCGCCGCCGGCTTCGATCGATCTGACCCTGGAATGGCGAGAGGCTCGAATCGCGGAGACGGTCGCGCCGATACTCGCGGCGAACAGCGTGGAAGTCGAATCAAAGAGTTGTTTGGTTCTGGCGAAGACCCACTGCGTGATTCCTCTGATGGCTTTGACGTTCCAGACTTTCTCAAGTAGAAGCGTGGAAGTTTGGCGCTAGCGCCAATACGTAATTGTGAACCAGATTGATGTTGCGCAACGCGTTGTCGAGTTGCGAGATCGCATTTTGCGTGCAGGTGGAAAGAATGTTGGCATCGTTGCCGTCACGAAGACGTTTGGCGCGCAATCTTGGCATGACGCGAAGTTTGCTGGATGCGAAGCTATTGGCGAAAACTATGCCCAAGAAATCATTGCCAAATCGGACCTAGTACCACGGGCTGATCGATTGCCGGTGCACTTCATTGGCCAATTGCAAACCAACAAGATCAAGTCGCTCTTTGACATTGTGGACGTATGGCAGTCGGTAGACCGGGCTTCAGTGGTGAGCGAACTTGTCAAGCGGCATGCAGTACGAACAATTGATGGCCGGTGCGAGATGTTTTTGCAGATCAACACCACGAATGAGCCTGATAAGGGTGGTTGTGACCCAAGTGAGGCCCAATTGCTTCTCCATCAAGCCCAAAATGGGGGACTGGACGTGATTGGTCTGATGACCGTAGGACCAACCGATATGGATCCAGTGACCACTCGAGCATCTTTTCGGCTGTTGAAGCAGCTGGCAAACGACCTCGGGGTGTTGCAGTTGTCGATGGGGATGTCGAGCGATGTGGAGATTGCGGTCGAGGAGGGCTCAACCTTGGTGAGGGTTGGCTCAGCGTTGTTTGGGGATCGTCCACATTCTCACTAGCAGAGTGCTGTAAAGTGTTCATAATGTCAATGTTTAGACGCGCAATGGACTATTTGGGTCTTGGCCCTGATGATGCCTACGACGATTACGACGCCTCGGTGGCTGTTGAACGTCCAGCAGCTCGTAACACGCGCGGGGCAGGTGCGTCACGTCGCCCTCAACCTCAACCGTATAGAGATGGGTATGGCGATGAGTACGAAGATGATGTCGAAGACGACATTGAGGTTGCACCGCGTGCGCGAAATGGTTCTGGAGCACGGCCTGCCGCGGTGAGGGCGCAAGGTCAACGCGACGACTCAAGTGTGCAACTACGACCTTCTGGTGCGAGCACTGGTGGAACGGTGAAAAAACTTACTCAGACAACAGCTGAGCCCGTATTGATTCGTCCTACGCGCTACGACCAAGCAAAAGATATTGCAGACTTACTCAAGAGTGGTCAACCTGTTGCAATGAATATTGGAGCAGCAGACTCCGAGATTGCTCGAAGGCTGATTGACTTTGCAAGCGGAGTTATTTACGGAATCGAAGGTCAAATGGAAAAGATTGCACCGGGTGTATTTCTGCTCACACCTCGTGGCACGCGCGTAATTCGTGACTGAAATTCTCTGCAAGCTTGTAGATCTCTACATTTACCTGATCATTGGAAGAGTGATTCTGTCGTGGTTTCCTGCCAACCCCAATGGGCCACTTGGCCAAGTGGTGGCCGTAGTGATGAAATTGACCGATCCAGTCCTCGTACCTGTTCGACGTGCCTTGCCGCTTGCAGGGTCGCTCGATCTTTCGCCCCTCGTGGTATTACTGTTTTTGCAAATCGTTGTGCAGGGCATGTTGCTTCGTTGCTAAGCATCTAGCCAGTGCGACACATTTGCCTTTACAATGACGCATCGTGACTTATCCAAAGGTTGACCCTCAGCCAAGCTTTCCGGCACTCGAAAACGAGACGCTCGCTTTTTGGGCTCAAGACGGCACCTTCCAGGCCTCTATTGACCAACGCGACGCTGGGGTGAATGGCGACAACGAATATGTATTTTACGACGGACCGCCGTTTGCAAACGGATTGCCGCACTACGGACACCTGCTCACCGGCTATGTAAAAGATGCAGTGCCCCGATATCAAACGATGCAAGGCAAGCGAGTCGAGCGGCGTTTTGGATGGGACTGCCATGGGCTGCCAGCAGAGGCGGAAGCCGAGCGACAACTAGAAATTTCGGGGCGACAAGCGATTACCGATTTTGGTATCGACAAATTTAATGAGTACTGCAAAGTTTCGGTACTGCGTTACACCAGCGATTGGGAGCGTTATGTAACTCGACAGGCTCGTTGGGTTGACTTTGCCAATGATTACAAAACTCTCGACGTCTCGTACATGGAAAGCGTGATGTGGGCGTTTAAAACACTGTGGGATAAAGGACTCATCTATGAGGGCTTTCGTGTACTTCCGTATTCGTGGGCTCTTGAAACACCGTTATCAAATACAGAGACGCGCATGGATGACGCGTACAAACAAGTTCAAGACCCGGCATTGACCGTATCGTTCGTGCTCGAATCGGGTGAGTCAATGTTGGCATGGACAACAACGCCATGGACACTGCCAAGCAACTTGGCGCTCGCGGTCGCGCCAGATGTTGAGTATGTGCGTGTGCTGCACAACGGTACGACGTATATTTTGGCCGAGGCTCGCCTCGATGCGTACGAAAAAGAATTGGAAGGTCGAGAGATTCTTGACACGGTGCTTGGTTCGACATTGGTTGGACGCTCCTATACGCCGATGTTTTCGTATTTCGCTGATCAGCCAGGAGCATTCAAGGTTCTCGCAGGCGACTTCGTGACCACGCAAGATGGAACCGGCGTGGTTCACCTTGCACCCGGCTTTGGTGAAGACGACCAACGTGTGTGCAGCGAAAATGGGATTGGGTTAGTTGTACCTGTAGATAGTCGGGGACAGTTCACAAGCGAAGTTCCCGAATATGAAGGCCAGTTGGTTTTTGACGCAAACCCGTTGATCATTAAAGAGCTCAAGACTCGCGGTGTGGTGTTGCGTCACGAAACATATGACCACGCCTACCCACACTGTTGGCGAACGGGAACGCCACTGATCTATAAAGCAGTGAGTTCATGGTTCGTCAACGTGACTGCCGTAAAAGAGCGAATGCTTGCATTGAACGAACAGATCACCTGGGTGCCTGAGCATCTGCAACACGGGAGTTTTGGCAAGTGGCTTGAAAACGCACGCGACTGGACAATCAGTCGTAATCGGTTTTGGGGTTCACCCATTCCGGTATGGCGCAGCGATGACCCGACGTATCCGCGTATTGATGTGTACGGAAGTTTGGCCGAATTAGAACGAGACTTCGGTCAGAAGGTCACAGAGTTGCATCGCCCAGTTGTTGATGATTTGGTGCGCCCAAACCCCGATGATCCAACCGGTAAGTCGATGATGCGCAGAGTGCCCGAAGTGCTCGACTGCTGGTTTGAGAGTGGTTCAATGCCGTTTGCTCAGGTGCATTACCCGTTTGAAAACCAAGAGTGGTTTGATCAGCACAACCCCGGCGACTTCATTGTCGAGTACATCGGTCAGACGCGCGGTTGGTTCTACACATTGCACGTTTTGGCTACCGCGTTGTTTGATCGCCCGGCATTTTCGACATGCGTGAGTCACGGAATTGTGTTGGGCGATGATGGCGCAAAGATGTCGAAGAGTTTGCGCAACTATCCAGACCCGATGAATGTATTTGATACCTATGGCGCCGATGCAATGCGCTGGTATCTCTTGTCATCATCAATCTTGCGTGGCTCAGACTTTGCGGTTACCGAAGAAGGTATTCGCGACACTGTGCGACAAGTGATGTTGCCGTTGTGGAATAGTTGGTATTTCTTGACGCTCTATGCAAATGCCGAGTCGATGGTGGGCGAAGTTCGGTACGACTCCACGAATGTGCTCGACAGGTATATCTTTTCCAAACTGAAGCGTTTGATTGAAGACACAACTGCATCGATGGATGAATACGACATTTTCAATGCTTGCCAACAAGTTCGATCATTCTTGGATGTTCTCACCAACTGGTATATCCGCCGCAGCCGAGACCGTTTTTGGAAAGGCGAGAAAGACGCCATCGATACCTTGCACACGGTTTTGGAGGTGCTCACGCGTATTGCTGCTCCGCTCTTGCCGCTGACCACCGAAAAGATCTACAAAGAATTAACTGGCGCACGAAGTGTGCATCTTGAAGATTGGCCAGACGCGAGTGTTATCCCGGCAGATGCACAGCTAGAAGTGGTCATGGATCAGGTGCGAGATGTGTGTTCAACTACGTTGTCGTTGCGCAAAGTGCATGCTCGCCGAGTGCGACTTCCGCTTGCAGAACTCACTGTTGCTTCTCCACTTGCTAGTGCACTCGCATCATTCGTCTCGATCATCACCGATGAAGTGAACGTGCAAAAGGTGACGCTGACAACCGAACTTGGAAAAGTTGCCAAGCACGAATTGCAACTCATTCCTGCAGCACTCGGGCCACGACTTGGTGCCAACACACAACAGGTGATTGTGGCGGTGAAAAAAGGAGACTGGTCGATCAATGGCGATGAAGTCATTGCAGGTGGAGTCGCACTCGAGCCACACGAATTTCAGGTCAAATTGGTCGCCGCTACAGGTGACACAGAAACGATGGCCAGTTCTGCTCTTGCCGACGGACAGGGAATTGTGTTGTTGGATATTGCATTGACTGATGCTCTATTGGCCGAAGGTGCGGCGCGCGACATCGTGCGCATGGTGCAACAGGCTCGGCGCGAGAAGGGTTTGGCTGTTTCGGACCGAATTGTGTTGACACTTGGATTGACTGCGCACCAGCAGGCGCAAGTGTCTCAGTTTGAGGCATATATTGCCTCGGAAACTCTGGCACAGCAGATTTCATGGGTTTCAGACCTAGAACCCACTGGGGAATTAGACGGGAATCCCGTCCATATAGGTGTTGATCAAGTACGGTAAAGCGCCAAGTTCGAGAGGGAATCATGCCAACAGCATTTGCAAAGAAAAAGGCCGCAGCACAAAAGAAAGCCGCGCTAGCCAAAAAAGCCGCGCTAGCCAAGAAAATTGGTGCGCAAAAGGCGGCTGCACAAAAAATAGCGACGCAGAAGAAAGCCGCGCTAGCCAAGAAGGTTGCATTGGCCAAGAAAGTTGCAGATCAAAAGGCTGCGGCACAGAAGAAAGCCGCGCTGGCAAAGAAGGTTGCATTGGCCAAGAAAGCCGAATTGGCAAAAAAAGTAGCAGCACAAAAGGCCGCAGCTCAGAAGAAAGCCGTGCTAGCCAAGAAAGCCGAGTTGGCGAAGAAAACTGAATTGGCTAAAAAGATAGCAGCGCAAAAGACTGCAGCCCAAAAGAAGGCTGCGCTGGAAAAGAAAACTGAATTAGCGAAGAAAGTTGCAGCCAAAAAGGTCGCAGATGCCGCGCGCAAAAAAGCATTACGCGACAAAGAGACGGAGCGCAAGAAGATTGCGGCTCAGCGTAAAAAAGATCTTGCTGCCAGCCAGAAGTTGAAAGCAATTGCCGCAAAGGAAGCAGCCAAAGAAAAGGCTCGCATCGCTGCCGAAAAACTGGCGCTCAAGATTGCACAAGACGCCGAAAAGGCTCGTCTTCGTGATGAAAAGGAAGCGGCTCGACTTGCATTAGCTGCCGAAAAAGAAGAAGCGCGCGAAGCCGCATTGCGAGCAAAGCGAAAGCCAGAGCCACCACCGCGTCCAGTAATTGTCAAAACAGAGTTTGCCGACGGAATCCAGGCGACAAAAGAATTTGATCTCAAATTCTTGGCAGGTCAGCGCGAGGCAATGTTGGAAAAGAAGTCCGTACTGCTTCGCCAAGCACTGCGACTTGATGATGAGGCAAACTCGCTGATTCAAGATGTAGAGATGGGCGATGTGCAGTTTGATGAAGAAGGCGGAGAGGGAGACACCATGGTGGTTGAACGCTCGCGTGACCTCATGTTGTCGGCCCAAGCCCGACAGATTGCCGAAGAATTAGACGCTGCTCTCGAGCGAATCAAGACCGGTGAGTATGGGTATTCCATTCACAGCGGCTTGGCAATTCCGCGTGAGCGTTTGAAGGCAATTCCTGAGACAACCGAATCGGTTCTTGAACGTGTCGGTGGCATTGGTCGTCGATGATCGACGCCGATCCAGCGGCACTCCAAACACCACCAATCAGTAGCCGCGCTGTCTTGATGAAAGCGACGCGCACGAGCCTTGCGATCGCGGCGTGCATTGTGCTGCTCGATCAATTGTCAAAGACTTGGGCTGTGAAAGATCTGGATGACGGTCATGTCATCCACGTGATCTGGACACTGCAATTCAATCTGACCCATAATCAGGGGATGGCGTTCTCTCGCGGAACCGGAATTGGGCCAGTCATAGGCGTCATTGGGCTCGTTGTTGTTGTGCTGTTGTTACTTTCATTGCGTCGAGCCGACAACGCTCTCACGCGGTTGGCTACCGGATTGATCATTGGCGGTGCTCTAGGCAATATTTTGGATCGCTTGTTTCGTGGTGCTGGTTGGATGCGGGGAGCAGTAGTCGACTTCATCGATTTTCAATGGTGGCCAGTATTTAACGTCGCTGACATGGCAATCATGATTGGAGCCGCGACAATGATTGGAGCGATGCTCAAGTACCAGTCACATTCTTCAACTCAACACAACACAGGGACGGTCAACAGTGCTGAATGAAATAATTCCGGCAGCCCTCAATGATCAGCGACTTGATCGAATTGTTGCATTGATTGCAGACGTCAGTCGTGCCTCTGCAGCCTCACTGATCAAGGCTGGTGGCGTAATTGTGGACGGAGTATGCGCCGAGGCAGGAAAAGTAAAAATTTCCGAAGGTTCCACGATCGAGATTGACACCGCGTTACTCCCCAAAAAAGAATTGCCAACTGCCGATGCTTCTGTCGTACTCGATGTTGTCTTTGAGGACAAAGACGTTGTGGTAATCAATAAGCGCGCAGGTTTGGTAGTGCACCCAGGGGCAGGCAATCCAACTGGCACCATGGTCAATGGCGCTCTTGCCAAGTATCCAGAAATGGCTATGGCAGGCGACCCATTGCGACCTGGCGTTGTACACAGGCTGGATGCAGGCACTACAGGGCTCATGGTGATGGCGCGAACGCAAGCAGCGTACGAAGCATTGGTCGATGCATTGTCGAAGCGTGAAGTGAAGCGCACATATCTGGCTCTGGTGTGGGGACACCCGACCGTGTTGTCGGGAACAATCGACGCGCCCATTGGCCGCGATCAAAAGGATCCGACTCGCATGGGCGTTGTAGTCGATGGCAAGGCTGCGCGCACACGGTTTGAAGTCAAGTCCAAATTTGACTTGCCGTTGCCATGCGCGCTTGTTGAATGCAATCTTGAAACTGGTCGGACGCATCAAATCCGAGTCCACCTCGAATCAATTGGTCATCCCGTCGTTGGCGACTCAACATATGGGGGAGCACGCAGTTCGCTCTCGGCGCCACGCCCAATGTTGCATGCAGCACAATTGGCATTTGTTCACCCGGTCTCAGGAGAATCAATGTCGTTCGAGGCCGAGATGCCCATTGATATGAAAGTGTTACTTGCGCGCTGCAGTTGAAATGTAGCTAGTGATGCAATTCTGGCCAAGGTGATGTGCCTTTTGCGGCTGATGCAATCTTGGCAAGTGTGTAATCCTCGAGATGCTCGCGCATGTGTTCACCAGCAACGTTCCAGATAGCGAGTAGTACGCAGTGACCTTCATGGTCGCACGAACCATCTTGGTGCGGCTTGCCAAAATCACCAAGACTGATCGGACCATCGGCTGCCGCAATTATTTGCGAGAGCAAAATTTCTTCTGGAGGCCGCGAGAGTGTGTACCCACCGCCGACTCCGCGTTTTGACTTGACGAGTCCAGCACCCTTGAGAACAAGAAGAATCTGCTCAAGATAAGGCTGCGGAAGTGCGGTGCGCGTGGCGATATCGCGTACCGAGGTAGGTCCGGGCTCGCCTTCATGGAGAGCAAGAGACAATAGAGCGCGACATGCATAGTCGCCCCGAGTAGATACACGCACGGTTGTAGTGTAGATCGCGTGTTACTTCCAACCCTTCCCAACTATCTCGGGGGTTGTGTCTCAAGCATTATTCCAAGCCTTCTCGGGCCGCGAGGCACCCAAACAGTGCCGTCATGGATGCCGCCCGTGGTGCAGGGGGCCAATCAGGTCGTGTTACTCGTGGTGGACGGACTTGGCTGGCATCAGTTGCAAAGCAACCTCGCGCACGCCCCAACTTTGGCGTCAATGCAGGGTGGATTCATCACAACAGTCGCACCCACAACGACCGTCACGGCGCTGACATCAATAGCTACAGGTTTGACGCCGGGTGAGCATGGTCTCATGGGATACCGCATGGATATGGGTCGGCATGTGATGCAGATGCTTCGTTGGGGCGACGAAAAGGGTGATTTGCGCACAACGTATCCGCCCGAGATAGTGCAACCATGCCCTCCCTTTATGGGCGCTTCTGTGCCTGTGTTGAGCAAAGCCGAACTTGAGGGTTCTGCATTCACTGAAGCCCATCTGCGCGGATCGCGACCGATGGGATGGAGATCGTCCTCGAGTATTGCGGTGCAAGTCGGATTGTTGTTGCGAGCAGGGCAGAAATTTGTTTACGCGTATTACGACGGCGTCGACAAGATTGCTCATGAGCGTGGTTTTGGTGAGTACTACAACGCAGAGTTGCGTCAAGCAGACCGTTTGGTTGCCGATGTTGTCGAACAACTCACACCGGGCAGTGTGCTGTTGGTGACTGCCGACCACGGACAGGTACACGTAGGCGATGCATCGATCACGCCACACCGCGATGTGCTCGATCATGTTGCCTATCAGTCGGGCGAAGGAAGATTTCGATGGCTGCATGCCCGCAGTGGAGCAGTGCAGTCGTTAGTTGCAAGCGCGCAAGGACATTATGGTGATGTCGCGTGGGTCGTCACTCGCGAAGAAACGATCGATAACGGCTGGTTTGGGCCACGCGTGACAGATGCCGCTCGTAAACGACTTGGTGATGTGGCGCTTGTTCCGTTTAGCGATGTCAGCTTTCATGAGCCAAATGACACTGGCCCTTATCAACTGATCTGTCGGCATGGATCGCTTACCGATGCAGAAATGCACGTTCCGTTGTTGGCAATCGCACATCGGGCGTGAGAGAATACAGACATGACTGAAGTTGTCTCAAATAACGAAAATGCCGCAGCAGCCAATCCACCTGAGATTCCAAACGAGACAGTGACTGCGCCAGCCAAAGTGATGCGCATTGGGTCGATGATCAAGCAGTTGCTTGACGAAGTGCATTCAATGACAATGGATGGCCCGGCTAGAGAGCGTCTTGCCGAGATCTATGAACGGTCGATTGTCGAATTGACCGAAGCGCTTTCGCCAGACTTGGCCGAAGAGTTGAGGATGTTGTCATTGCCGTTTCGTGATGGTGTGACGCCGTCAGACAGCGAATTGCGAGTGGCAAAGGCTCAGCTCGTCGGATGGCTTGAAGGTCTCTTTCACGGTATTCAAGCCACTCTTTTTGCTCAGCAACTTGCCGCCAACCAGCAACTGAATCAACTGCGACAGCTTCCAAGCGGGCAAGGCGGTCCCGATGCTCCAGAGACCGAAGATCGTCCTGGAACCTACCTGTAACGAGATATTGAGGGGTTGCGGGTGAACGGCAACTCTATGCACCAGCGACAAACACCCCGCTGATAATGTCTGCTCTCCAACACGCCTTTTTTGGCTGAGACAACGAACGAAAGGGGATGACAGTGGGCGACGCGTTTACCCACTTGCATGTCCATACCGAGTTTTCGATGTTGGATGGAGCATCGCGACTTGATGAGCTCGTGGCGGCTGCAGTAGCCGACGGTCAACCCGCATTGGGAATGACCGACCACGGCAACATGTACGGAACTCTCGATTTCTATCGCCAATGCAAAGAGCAAGGCATCAAGCCGATCATTGGTACAGAGGCGTATATGGCGCACGAGCACCGATCCGAACGACCTGCGCGGCGCGGACGAGTTGACGACTCGGGTGGTGAAACCGAATCGGGTGGCAAGGTGTATTACCACTTGACATTGTTGGCCGAGAACAATGTTGGTTACAAAAATTTGATTCAGTTGTCCAGCCGCGCGTTTTTGGAGGGCTACTACTATCAGCCACGTATCGATTGGGAATTGCTGCATGAGCACCACGAAGGATTGATCGCAACGAGCGGCTGTCTCGGTGGTCATGTGTTGCAACGGTTGATGAAGGGCGACATCACTGGAGCGCAAGATTGTGCAGGACGGCTACAAGACATTTTTGGTAAAGATAATTTCTTTATCGAAGTGCAAGATCATGGATTGGCTGACCAACAGCGCACCAATCCATTATTGGTCGAGTTAGCGCGCAAGATTGGTGCTCCCTTGCTCGCGACGAATGACACTCACTACACAAAGCGAGAGGATCACTCGGCGCACGATGCATTGCTTTGCGTGCAGACAGGTTGCACCATGTCTGACCCAAACCGATTTAAGTTTGAGGGAACCGAACACTATTTAAAGAGCGCACAAGAAATGCAGTGGCTGTTTAGAGATATTCCAGAGTCGTGTAGCAACACGCTGTGGATTGCCGAGCGCGCCAATGTGGAGATTGAGTTTGGAAATCCTGTACTACCAAACTTTGAGTTGCCCTCAGGTTTCAAAACCGACGGTGGATACTTGCATCACTTGGCCATGGAGGGCGCCAAGGAGCGATGGGGCGCACAATTGCCACCTGCAGTTGTCGAGAGATTGAACTACGAGCTTCAAACGATCGAGCAAATGGGATTTAGCTCGTATTTCCTGATCGTGTGGGACATGATTCGTTACGCGCGCGACAATTCAATCCGTGTTGGACCGGGCCGTGGCTCGGCTGCCGGCTGTGCTGTGGCGTATTGCCTACGCATTACCGACCTTGATCCGATCAAGTACGACTTGCTGTTTGAACGATTCCTCAATCCAAGCCGCATCACGATGCCGGATATTGATATGGACTTTGACTCGAGATATCGCGACCAGATGATTCGGTATGCATCGGACAAATACGGACGTGATCACGTTGCTCAAATCATCACGTTTGGCACCATCAAAGCGCGCAACGCGGTGCGCGATGCTGCACGAGTACTTGGCAAGCCATATATCGTGGGCGACAAAATTGCCAAATTGATGCCACCTGTTGTGATGGGTCGCGACACTCCGCTTCGCTACTGTCTTGAAGTAGACCCAAAGGATAATCACAAAGATGGTTATCGTGCGGCGGCCGAATTGCGTGCGCTCTACCAATCTGATGGCGAAGTCAAAGAAGTGATCGATGTGGCGCGTGGTCTAGAGGGTCTCAAGCGCAACGTTGGAATTCATGCAGCTGCAGTTGTAATCACCAAAGAGAAGCTGACAGAGTATTTGCCTATTCAACGCAAAACCGAGCAGGGCCAAGCACCCGAAGATGCACCGGTTGTCACTCAGTTTGAAATGCACGGTGTTGAAGCCCTTGGTCTACTCAAGATGGACATCTTGGGATTGAGAAATCTCGATGTCATCAGTGATGCGATGGCCATGATCTGCGAGCATCGAGACGCGGATTTTGATGTCGATAATTTGCCCATCGACGATGAGGCAACGTATGAATTGCTTGCACGCGGTGACACGATTGGCGTTTTCCAACTCGAGAGCACCCCGATGAGGGCATTGCTGCGTTCGCTCATTCCGCAAAAGTTTGAAGACCTTTCTGCTGTGCTCGCGCTGTATCGCCCTGGACCAATGAGCGAAAATATGCACAACGATTTTGCCGACTATAAGAACGATCGCAAAAAGCCAACATATTTTCATGAGGATGCCAAAACGTTGTTAGAAGACACCTATGGCTTGATGATTTATCAAGAGAGCGTGATGCGCGTTGCTCAGAAGTTTGCGGGGTACTCGCTTGCCGAAGCCGACACACTGAGAAAAGCGTGTGGAAAAAAAGATCCGGTAGCTATGGCTGGGCAGCGTGCTGGCTTTGAAGAGGGTTGCGTCAACTTGGGCTATGGGCTCAAACTTGGAAAAGAAGTTTTCAACATCATCGAGAAGTTTGCTGACTACGCATTTGCCAAAAGTCACGCGTACGGATATGGATTGATTTCGTATCAGACCGCGTATTTGAAAACCCATTTTCCGGTTGAGTACCTCGCGTGTTTGCTCACAAGCGTTAAGACAAATTACGATAAGGCAGCGGTGTATCTCTCTGATGCCCGGATGAACAACATCGTTGTGCTGACGCCCGATATCAACCTGTCTGGAGTCAACTTCGAGCCAGTGCTAGAGGAAGAGGTTCGAAAGATCACGTTTGGTTTATCTGCAATTCGCAATGTTGGTGAAGGTCTCAGCACCAAGATCGTGGAGCATCGCAGGCTGCACGGGCCGTTTGAGTCGTTTTATGATTTCGCAGAACGAGTCCCGACAGATGTGTTGAATAAGCGAGCCATCGAGTCGCTGATCAAGGCGGGAGCATTCGACAAACTGGGTCATCCGCGAAGAGGGTTGTTGACGTCGTTTATCGCGATTATTGACACAACGCTCAAGCGACGTGAAGAGAAAGATCAAGGAGTGATGAGTCTGTTTGGCGAGATGGAAGAAACCGAAGGCGGTTTTAGCGAGCGACAGATTATTCCAGACTTGCATTTCGAGAAGTCCGAACAACTCAAATTTGAAAAAGAGATGCTTGGTCTTTATGTGTCAGACCATCCGCTCATGGGTATCGAGGGCGCACTTCGGCGTCGGGTTGATTGTTCGATTCCTGAAGCGCTCGAATCTGAAGATGGCAAATTTTTGACGATCGGTGGCATTGTCAACCAAGTGAATAGGCGCTACACAAAAAGAGGCGACCTCATGGCAACATTTATGTTGGAGGATCTGCAGGGTGTTATCGAGGTGACGGTGTTTCCAAAGACTCTCGAGAAATATGGACATCAGATCGCTGATGACATGCTGATTTCGGTGCGAGGCAGAATGGATGCGCGCGACGAAGCAAAAGTCGGGTTTATGGCAACCGAGATTATTGTGCTTGAAGGTCTTCGTTCCAC
>QYPH01000031.1 GCA_007279905.1 Actinomycetota bacterium
GTCGGTTTCGGTATTGGTTATGCAGCACTCGGAGCTTTCTTGGCCGGCGTTATTCTCACTGGCCAGTTGATGGCCAACTACTTGAGCAACGCAGGTGGAGCATGGGACAACGCCAAGAAGTACATCGAAGACGGTCACCACGGTGGCAAGGGTTCAGCAGCACACAAGGCTGCAGTTATCGGTGACACCGTTGGCGATCCATTCAAAGACACCGCTGGTCCTGCACTCAACCCGCTCATCAAGGTGATGAACCTTGTTGCGTTATTGACATTGCCAGCAATCATCAAGTACCACGACAACGACGGCGTGCGTCTCTCCATTGCAGGCGTTGCACTCGTGATTCTCGTCATCTCCATCATGTTCTCGCGACGCAAGTCGGTGAGCATGGTTGGGGCTTAAGTACTCAACCGTAGAGATCGGCTGACACGTGTCGAAACTTCGATACTTGTCAGCCGATTGGGTACAAGCAGTCTCGGATGCCGTTGCGACAAACACCGAGTTGCAACAGTTGGCTTCACTTCACTCAGTTGGATTAACACAGGTTGTTACTGGCACACCTCACGGCGATGTCACCTATCACCTCCAAGTGCGCGACGGTGTTGCTCAACTCAATACAGGAGTCGC
This sequence comes from Actinomycetota bacterium, assembly GCA_007279905.1. GTDB lineage: Bacteria > Actinomycetota > Acidimicrobiia > Acidimicrobiales > Ilumatobacteraceae > UBA3006. The sequence continues at coordinate 625 of QYPH01000031.1, forward strand.
TTCACCGGAAGACGTGCGCTTCACAGAGCCCTATGACACAGCAGTTGCCGTAGCGACTGGCGTGCTCAATGCGCAAGAAGCATTTATTAATGGCCACATCAAATTTGTAGGCGACCACCAAAAATTAATTGATGCAGGCGATGTATTTGCCGCGCTCAACCCAATTTTTGACAACGTGCGCCAGGTGACCGACTACAAATAATTCATTCAGTCGCGCAAAATATACGAAGTCATTGAGAGCGAACCCATCTCGCAGCCACTTGTCATTACCTCTAGCGATGCCCCAGCGGCTTCGGCCATCCCTGCGATGTACACGATTGGCAAGAAGTGTTCTGGCGTTGGCACAGCTTTTCGTGCGTCTTGCAGATCCATCATCTCAATGACTCGACCGGGATTATCGCCCGTCAGTATTTCTTGAGTCTGCGAATCGAAGCGTTGAGCCCAGTCAGCGCCAATTCCGCGGGCGCTCCAATCAATTAACCCAAGATTATGCACGATGTTTCCACTGCCGATAATCAGTACTCCCTCATCGCGAAGCGGTGCAAGAGCTTTGCCAATGGCAATGTGATCAGCGGGATTGAGCGTTCGATCAATCGATAGTTGCACGACAGGAACGTCGGCTTCTGGAAATACATGACACAACACCGACCATGTGCCATGGTCGAGCCCCCAATGCGACTCATCCAACAACACGGTGCGAGGCGACAACAACTCTGCCACTCGAGCAGCAAGGCTCGGACTTCCGTCTGCTGGGTAATCAAACGATGACAACTGCGGCGGAAACCCACTGAAGTCATGAATGGTCCTTGGTCGTTTCATAGCCGTGACTGCGAGTGCATTGATATACCAATGTGCCGAAATCGCGAGGATTGCAGTGGGTTTTTGAATCGACTTTCCAAAAGCCGACCACGCTTCGGTGTAGTCATTGTGCTCAACGGCGTTCATCGGACTTCCATGAGCAAGAAAAGCCGCTGGCATACGCACAGACGTTCCAGGCAAAGTCATGCCTGAATGTTACGAGTAAAAGGGATTGGCACCTGTCGAGTGATCGGTGAGGTCGCGTACTTTTGTAATCGCAGGAATTTTCTCTGACACCATTGTGCCCACGCCTTCAAGCATGGTCTGACGGCTCATTGAACAGCCGTGACAACCGCCGCCCATCGTGAAGTATGCAGTGCCCTCTTGGTCGTGACCAGCGAAGGTGACGAAGCCTCCGTGCGCAGCGAGCATTGGGTTTACTTCTGCTGCGACAATTGTTTCGATCTCGGCAGAGACGTCATCGTTATTGACGAGGCCTTCGATCTGTGGAGACTTTGGTTTGTTGGGATTACGAATCAACAGACCTTGTGTATCGGAGTGATCAATTACCGCGTCTTGAAATGCGTCGATGTCTTTTGCAGGAACGATGACCTTGAGACCATCAATCGTGCGCACTTCGTCGGAAAAAGCAGCTTTGGTGAAAAAATCGAATGACAAGTCGTAGCGAAAATCTTCACCGGGTTCGGACAAGATCTCGAGTCGCAGACCCAGTTGTTCGCCTTCTGTCTCGGCGTCGCGCAGCTCGAGCAACTTGATGTGCGCAATTGGCGTAATCGTGACGATGGTATTGGCCTTGTCGGTAGTCTCTGATGTCATGCTGGCAAAGGGGCTCACGGGATTAATACTATCGCCGTGTTGTTTATTCAAACCCCACTGTGGCAGAGTGGTCGGATGAACGACGGCTCCAAGCGCGCCATTTATGCGGCCTTTGGAGCCAACCTTGGCATCGCCATTGCCAAATTTGTTGGAGCCTTCATCACTGGGTCGGCTGGCATGTTGGCCGAGGCCGTGCACTCTGCAGCCGATACCGGCAATCAAGCCTTGCTCCTCGTAGGTGGCAAGCGGTCCAATCGCTCCCCCAACGCAGAGTTTCAATTTGGCTTTGGCCGCGAGCGATACTTCTGGTCGTTTGTCGTTGCACTCGTTCTGTTCAGCATGGGTGGACTGTTTGCATTTTATGAAGGCGTCCAAAAACTATTGCACCCACATGAGGCAACGAATCTTGGCATCGCAATCAGCATTCTTACTGTGGCAATTGCACTCGAGACCTTTTCGTTGAGAACTGCGGTGAAAGAAGCAAACCGTACGAAACCAAAATCTATTTCTTGGTGGAGGTTCATCAAGACATCTAAACAACCCGAGTTGCCAGTGGTGTTGCTTGAAGATGTTGGTGCAGAAGTTGGTTTGATCTTTGCTCTTATTGGAGTACTTGGAGCGCATTTCACGCACGACCCACGATGGGATGCAATGGGCTCAATCACGATCGGCGTACTGCTCGTTGCTATTGCGATTGTGCTCGCTGTCGAGATGAAGGGCTTGCTGATGGGTGAAGCAGCACTGCCAGAGCAGCAAGAACTCATCGAGCGAGCACTCATTGATGACAGCCGAGTTGTCAGCATTGTGCACATGCGCACCATGCACCTCGGACCAGAAGAAATTCTGTTGGCCGCCAAAGTTGAATTTATTCACACTCTTTCGGTGCAACAACTTTCCCAAGCCATTGATGATGCCGAAGTGCGTGCACGCAGTGTCGTTGACGCTGCAATGCGGATCTATATTGAGCCAGACATTCGACGCTAAGTAATTACAAATACGGTACGCTTAAGACGTACGCACGGGGAGTTCGCTGGATCGGCGGGCTGAGAGGGTGGTCGCCGCCACTGACCCGCTTACCTGCTGGATAATGCCAGCGCGGGAGCGAAGTAATGGTTGAGACAACTGCAGTGGTGGTGATCGGAGGGCTTCCGATCAACAAGTCTGTTGCCAAATACCTGCCGAAGCACGATTTTGTAATAGCTGCAGACTCTGGTTTGCACAGTGCGATCGATCTGGGCCTTCGAGTCAACCTGGTCATTGGCGACATGGACTCGGTTGACCACGCAGTGCTTGCTGCGGCCGAAGCCAATGGCGTCATCGTGCAGCGGGTGCCACACGACAAAGAGGCAACCGATACCGAACTTGCCTTGTTGTCGGCAGTGTCGCAAGGAGCGAGACACATCGTGCTCGTGACTGGCGGCGGCGGACGCCTTGATCACCAACTTGGAGTACTCACCGTGCTGCAACACCCCGCCCTGAAAGACTGCGCGGTGGTGGCATTGTGGGACACAGCCCGACTGCAACTGCTTCGTGGGCCTGGCCTGTGCACTATTCACGGCAAGGTCGGAGACGTGGTTGGACTAGTTGCTCAAGACGAAACCGCAACAGGAGTAACGACCGATGGTTTGAAGTGGGCGCTCAATGATGATTCTCTTACTGCACACACGTCGCGCGGAGTCAGTAATGAATTGACTGCAACCACGGCGACAATATCGATTGCGAGTGGGCAACTTTTTGTTATTCAACCAAATGCCATGGAGGCCTGAGATGAAAAAATATTTGCTTGCGCTAATCGCGCTGTCAGTTATCGCTGCAAGTTGTTCTTCGTCTACCTCGTCCACTGACTCGTCGGCAAACACAAACGATGTAGCCGATGGCCCAGTCACTCTCACTTTGCTCGCCCACGACTCATTTACTCCTACACCAGGCATTTTTGATGCGTTTACCGCTGCCACTGGAATTGCGGTGGAAGTTGTGCAAAGTGGTGATGCAGGCCAATTGATAACCAAGGCAGTGCTCACAAGTGGCAACCCAGAGGGTGACGTGTTGTGGGGAGTAGACAACACGCTGCTGTCGCGCGCACTTGAAGCCGATGTTTTTAGTGCATACCAAACACCAAATACCAAATTCATGGACGCAACACTGTTGCACGATATTCCTGGACACGAAGTGACACCAGTCGACACTGGAGATGTGTGCATCAATTACGACATTGCCTGGTTTAAGAGTCGCAACATTGCGCCTCCCCTGACATTGGATGCGCTGACCAATAAGCAATACGCCAACTTGTTAGTGGTGCCGAGTGCGCTGAGTTCATCACCTGGTTTGGCTTTTTTGATGGCAACAATTGCCGAATTTGGCACAGACGGTTGGCAGTCATATTGGAAATCGTTACGCGACAACGGCGTCATGGTGGTGGACGGATGGACACAGGCATACGGCACCGAGTTTTCTGGTGCAGCAGGCAACGGTGACAGACCAATTGTTGTCAGTTATTCATCGAGCCCGTCGGCCGAAGTCATCTTTGCTGATCCGCCAGTTGACGCAGCACCCACCGCTGTTGCCTCGCTGACCTGCTTTGAACAAATTGAGTACACGGGCATTCTTCGCGGCACAAAGCACGAGGCTGAAGCAAAACTTCTGATCGACTACCTCACCGACCTCACATTTCAAAACGACTTACCGCTGACCCAGTTTGTTTTTCCGGTGCACAGTGGTGCTGTGTTGCCAGAAGCTTTCACCAAATATGCACTGCGACCAGAAAACCCCTTGCGCCTTGAGGCAGACGTGATAGCAACCAATCGCACTACTTGGCTTGATGAGTGGTCGGCCATCGTTCTGAAATAATCATGAATCAAGTTGCATCAACGAACGTCGCGCCATCGCTCTATAGGCGCAGTGCTCGCTGGCTATGGATAGCACCTGCAGTGTTCTTGGTATTGATCTTGGTGATACCGACTACGGCAATAATTTTGCGTGGTGCGACCTTTGAAGGCTTCAGAGACGTACTCAACAACTCGACAATCAAACAAGCATTGTGGTTTACTGCATGGCAAGCACTTGCAAGCACTGCGCTGACGCTGATTGTTGCGCTGCCAGCGACTTTTGTGTTGTCTCGCTTTACATTTACAGGCAACCGTGCCTTGCAAGCTCTCATCACTGTGCCATTTTTGTTGCCAACAGTTGTGGTTGGTGCTGCGTTCTTGGCGGTGCTTCCTTCACAGTTGCATTACACCGCAACTGCCCTCATTGTTGCGCACGCATATTTCAATCTCACCGTGGTGGTGCGCATCGTTGGCGCGCGCTGGGAGCAACTGCATCCAGGTATCGAGCAGGCAGCGCGCACACTCGGTGCATCACCATTCGCCGTCTTTCGCACGGTGACCCTGCCGCTTTTGCGCAGCGCACTTGCCACCGCCAGCGGAGTAATTGCACTCTTTGCTTTTACCTCATACGGCATCGTGCGCACGCTTGGCGGCCCGGGAAGAGCAACAATTGAAACCGAGATCTATACGCGCAGCGTATTGATCGGCGACATGCCTGGCGCAATTGCTCTCTCAATTGTGCAAATGATTGTGCTCACAGCACTGTTGTGGTGGTGGGCAAAACGCCATCGTGATACATCTGAGAGCCCGCAAATATCTGTGGCGCAACGATCGCCAAGCACTCGTGGCCAAATTGCACTCGTGTATGGCATTGCACTTGCAACTGCCGCGGTTGTTATCGCCCCATTGTCTGCACTTGTGTGGCGCTCACTTACCCGAACAACACCAGGCGCCACTCGCTTTACACTGAGCGGATGGCGAGCGGTTACATCGTCGACAACACTTTCCGCGATATCCACCAGCACGCTGTTTGCGTTGTGTGCCATGGTGATCGCAACAGTGCTTGGACTCATGGTGGCTCTAGGAGTCGCATACGGATCACCCAGATTTGTGTGGCTCGAGCGCATTTCTGTACTGCCACTCACCGTCTCTGCCGTGACAATTGGACTTGGCATTCTGATTACGTATGACACCACACCATACGATTTTCGATCGGCGTGGATGGTCACCCCACTCGCCCATTCATTGATCGCATTGCCACTTGTGGTTCGCATAGTGCTACCAGTTGTACGACAAATTCCGAGAGGCCTGCAGTCGGTCGCATCCACCCTTGGAGCAACGCCGTTACAAACATGGCTGACAGTCGATCGCCCGCTGATGTCACGTGCGATTGGCGCATCGGCAGCAATTGCATTTGCTATTTCGATTGGCGAATTTGGTGCCACAAGTTTTCTTACCCGCCGAAGCAGTGAAACTCTTCCGGTCACTATCTCGCGCCTGCTTTCGCGGCCCGGAGACGCACTGCGCACGCAGGCCTATGCGCTATGCGTCATTGTTGTCGTCATCAGCATGATTGCAATATTTTTGATTGACATGTTGCGACCCAGCAGAAAGGCAAAGTGATGCTTGCGCTCACCGATATCACTCTCAACTATGAAGGTCGAACCATCTTGAACACCGCGTGCCTCAATGTTGCTCGTGGCGAGATTGTCTCGCTCGTTGGCCCAAGTGGTTCAGGCAAGACAACGCTGCTGCGCGTGATTGCTGGTCTCGAGCAACCAATCCAAGGCACAGTGGTTATTGACAACAAACTGATGACCGGAATTCCGACCCACAAGCGCGATGTGGGTCTTGTGTTTCAGGACAACCAGCTGTTTCCTCATCTCTGCGTTTTTGACAACATCGCTTACTCATTGCGAATTAAGCGAGTCTCAAAAGCACTGCAGATCGAGAAAGTGAACGAGATGCTCAGCCTTATTGGCATGGAAGATCTCGCGCGTCGTGACGTAGGCCAACTTTCAGGCGGCGAAGCAAAGCGAATTGCAGTCGCTCGCGCGCTCGTTGCCAACCCTCTGGTGCTCTTGCTTGACGAACCGCTCACTGGGCTCGATGCCGAGATGCACGACCGACTGCTCGACGACATGGGTGCCCTATTGCGTGCTCGTCGAACCACGGTGGTGCACGTCACCCACGACCACGATGAGGCGACACGGTTGTCGGACCGCGTGGTTGATGTGCGTACGTTGGGCCAGTCGGGCGTGCAACTACAGTAAAGCGCGATGACTAACGACCCAGTGCGCATCGGATTTTTGGGTACTGGCTTTATCGCCACCTATCACTCCAAGAGTCTTAAGCGAGGTGGTGCACATATTGTGCGTGCAGGCGCTTACGACCCCGACGCCGATCGTGCTCAAGCATTTTGCTTAGCAAGTGGTCACACAATGTGTGCGTCCGAAGACGAAGTGATTGCATCAGCCGACGCGGTCTATGTGTGCACGTGGACGTCTGAACATAAGCGCCTTGTCGGCAAGGTGATTGCGGCTGGCAAAGCCGTGTTTTGCGAAAAACCGCTGTCGCCAACGTTGGCCGAGGCGGAGCAACTCGTGAGTGAAGTCAACGCGAGCGGCGTAATCAACCAAGTTGGCTTAGTGCTGCGACATGCACCAAGTTATTTGTGGGCACGAGAGTTGATCGCCGAAAAGAAATCTGGTCGTGTGATGAACGTGGTGTTTCGAGACGACCAATTCATCCCTATTCAGAGTTACTACGCATCGGACTGGCGTAAGGACGCCTCGAGAGCAGGAGCGGGAACACTGCTTGAGCACAGCATCCACGATGTCGACATGCTGCACTTTTTGATCGGAACTATCACTGATACAAGTATGAGGTCGCACAACTTTCATGGCCATCCAGGTATCGAAGACTCAGTGAGTGCAACGCTGCAGTTTGCAAATGGTGCAGTTGGAACCCTGTCGTCTATCTGGCACGACAACCTCACACGACCGAGTCAACGCAGTGTCGAAATCTTTTGTGAAAATCGGACGATCACCATGCGTGGGCATGAATGGTTTGGACCAGTCGAGTGGCACGACAGCGACGGCGTGACGGGCTCGCTTGGCGCCGACGAGTTGCTTACTCGCACCGAACCACTTGCTTACGGTGCAAGCAATGCCGATGTTGCATTTGTACACGCAGTTTCCACTAACACAGCCGCGTATCCCGATGTCAACGTTGCGCTGCAAGCTCACCGCACAGTAGATGCGATGTATCGCTCTGCTGTCGACCAAGGACGCAATGTGAGCATCAGTGACTAGCGACTACTTGGTTGAACAAGTGCCAACAAGCGATGTGCTCGTGCTGCGCATGTCCGTATTGCGAGACGGCACACCGTCACAAGACCCCCGCTACGCAGAAGATGACACCGAGGGCTCAGTACATCTTGGTATTCAGAACGGCGGCGTCTTAATTGCGTGTTCTACATGGTTGCCACGACCATGGCCACTCGACGAAAGTGCTCCTGCAACACAACTGCGCGGTATGGCTGTAGCAAAACATCTGCAATCCAAAGGACTTGGGCGCATACTACTGAAAGCCGGCATCAGAAGAGCTCATTCGCTCGAATCAACATATGTGTGGGCACGGGCGCGAGACAACGCGCTGTACTTTTATGAAAGAAACGGATTTGCGACCGTTGGAGATCAATTTATTGACGAAGCAACAGGTCTTGGTCATCATCTCGTGATGATCGAAGTGTAAATACTTTTATTTTATTATTTCGACAGCAATTTTTAGCAGCGTTGTTGAGCTTGACGTTTGCTTAACCAAAACCTCAAGTATCCACTCACCCGAATACGCAAATTCGGTTACTCCAGAAAAGTGATTAGGGCCGGTTTCCTCAAGCTCAATCGGGCCATTGGGTATATTGCGCGATGGCATTGACAAACGGGCGGTTGCCGATTCAATCTGCACAAATGTGCCGTCAGCACTCGCAATCGCCACATGTACCTCGCTTTGCCCAACGCGTGCAGAAGTAAGCGACAACTCGACAATCATCTGTCCTTGAAAAATTGTGGAAGAAAGTGGTGCTGGTTGTAGCACTCCTTGTTGTGGCATTGCGACAAGTGCAGATGTGAGAGCCAGGATAATGAGGCCGAACAACACCTCAATACCCATCGACTGTCGCAATGAGCCAGACTGCTTGCGCTGCATTGCTACGCGTGACACGCCACCGAGTGCAACCAAGACGATAACGAGGCACACTTTGACAATCAGTGTTCGTCCATAACGATTTTCTAAGACGTCTCCTAAGCCGTCCATCATCAGCCACGCCTGCAGTGTTCCGGTGAGAACAATGACAGGTACCGCAAAACCTGCAGTGCGCGAAAACCACTGCAACGAAGGTGCCGACATTGACTCATCGCTTGCAAGCCACATGTTGCGGTCATACACAATGATCAGGAGCGGACCAACCCACAACGACACGGCAAGCATGTGCAGCATGTCGAGTCCGACACTCAGCACAACAGGATTTGTGGCGACAGGATGCCCAGCCAACGACAAGGTAAGAGTTACACCAACGAGTGAGGCCCATGCACCAAACTTCCACCACCACGTGCCACGAAACTGAATAACAGCAATAAGTGCACCAATGATGCCCAGGAGCACGAGACGTACGAGTTGCATCTTTCCGTATTGCGTGGTCAGAGTTTCGGAAAGTAGCGATAGGTCGACAGCCCTGTAGATCTTGTAACCGGACACGTGAGGGCCGTACGCAATTAACCCTTCGAGGGTTCCTAACGCCGCAAATGCCCAACCACCCACGAGCGCAAGTGTTGAGCGTGGAGACAAGCGGTCGGTGCGTACTGCTTGCAACAACCCAATGCCGCCGATGAGTAGAACGACACCGAGGTAGGTCACCCAGCGGATGACATCAAACAAACTGGCAAGCCCGTGACGTTCGAGCACTTGACCATTACTGATCGCCGAAACATCTGTTGACCTATTTCCGACCTGAAAGGAAAACGAGCCCTGCACAGGATGGCTGTCGGCAGAAGCAACGCGCCAAATAACTACATACGTGCCCTCATCTAGCGACGAAAGTGGTGCGCGAACAATCGATTGATTTGCAGCATCTCGAATTGGCTTGACTATTTGAATGACATTGCCAGAAGAGTCAAGTATGCGAACTCTTCCAAATACCGTGTCAACAGCTTCGTTAAAAAAGAGGGCGATTTCTGTAGGTGACTGATCGAGAATTGCACTCGGGGCAGGCTCGCTCGTGAGCAAGATTGCATGTGCTGATGCAAGTTGCGCGGGCGCCAGCACAGTCAGCAACGCAACAACGACTAACGCCAATCTTGCTAGCAGTCTGCGCAACGACATGTCAGTAGGCATCCACAACGGGCAGCCCGTCGACAGCGAGTCTGCCGAGCAGCCATGCAAGACGATGATTGGGTGACAACCTGGCAGCAGCATCTGGCAACACGGTGAGTCCCATCGACTTGCGACTATTCCAGATCATGAGTTGTCGATCCAACTCAAATCGCACAAATGTTGCGTCCCAATTATTAAATGAATAATCCAGATCGAGATCAGCATGATGTACTTCGGATTCGCACCAGCGCATCTCCACCAAGTCGGTGATGGCTACTCGTCCACCACCAGCATGTGACTTGATGCCAAAACCCGCCCACGTTGTTGGAGTAGCTGACGCCCACGCTCCTTCAAGCGCATACATGCTCGCGCGTACATGACCTACCAATTCGTGCGCGCTGAGACCCGACCACGACTCAATTTGGGCATCGCGTGTTGGCTTACCACCCTCATATTGTTCGGTTTCTTCGCCTCGGCTCGCTGCTGCAAACATGCGCTCGTGGCTGTATGCATTATTAGCCAAGTGGCTCAGCACATGAGCACGGCTCCATCCAGTCAGCACCGAAGGTTGTCGACACTGCTCATCAGTAAGCCCTTCGAGCGCCTGGAGTAATCGCTGATGTGAGGCCGCGCATCCAACTACCTGGGCGTTGAGAATGCGGGACGAATCAACCATCGCGAACAACGGTAGTGGCTGAGCCTTTACAAACGAGAAGAACGCTGTGGAATCACGACAACAGTGCCATCTGATTCGTGATGCACTCGAGCAGAAACACCATAAAATTCGGCGAGTGTCTCGCTTTTGAGTACCTGTTTTGCCGTACCCTCAGCCACTCGATGGCCTTCGTGCATCAGTACCAATCGATCGGCATATAAACCAGCAAGTGTGAGGTCGTGCATTGCAGAAATAATTGTGAGACCTTGCTCTCGACGCAAACCATCTACGAGTTCGAGCGCTTGTTGCTGATGACCGATATCGAGCGCGCTCGTTGGTTCGTCGAGCAGCAACACCGGTGCTTCTTGTGCAAGTGCCCGCGCAATCACCAGTCGCTGCACTTCTCCGCCCGACAGCGTGCCCAACTTGCGAGCCGAAAACGCAGTGAGATCAAGTCGATCTAATACTCGGTCAATCACGTCTCGGTCATGAGATGATTCTGATGAAAAATATTTGATGTACGGGTTACGACCAAGCAACACGTATTCGTACACCGGCATATCGGCAGGTATCACTGGTGCTTGCGGAACGTAAGCAATGTGTTGTGCTCGCCAACGAGCAGACGCGCTAGGAATTTCTGTCTGGTCAATCGCAACCGAGCCTGTGTAGGGCACGAGACCGGCTGCGGCACGAAGCACCGATGACTTGCCTGCACCATTTGGGCCGATCAGGCACAGCCATTCACCCGAGTGCAATAGATCATTAAATCCGACGACAGCATCGATGCCGTTGTACGAAACCGTGAGATTACAAAAGCCGATTGCAGTCATCGTGATACATCCCGCGTGCGCAGCAACAGCAAAAAGAACGGCGCGCCGACAAATGCGGTAACTACCCCAATTGGTGTTTCGGCTGGGCTCGCCAATACCCGACTCGGAATATCGGCGGCCACCAAAAACGCGGCACCAATCATCATGCTCATTGGCAGAACCACGCGATTGCTCGCCCCAACGACAAGTCGTACTGCGTGGGGCACGATGATGCCAACGAATCCGATTAAGCCACTCACCGCCACAACAGAAGCCGTTCCCAAAGTGGCTGCCAACACCACGATGAGGCGCACTTTGCGCACATTGATGCCGAGCGCAAGCGCTTCGTCGTCACCTACGCGCATCACGTCAAGCAACCGACGGTGAAAAAGCAAAACAGTAGAAGAAACAACGACGTACGGCAGAATGAGGCGAACATCGCCCCACGTTGCACTCGAAAGTCGCCCCAAGATCCACGAATACACTTGGCGCACTACATCGCTATTGCGCTGCAACACGAAGGCCTGAACAGCTGTGAGCATTGACGTGACAGCAACACCCGCCAGCACCAATGTCGTGCCAGACCGCACGCTTCCGAATGCAGTACCCACTACATAAGTGACCAGCACTGCGCTGAGTGCACCAATAAAGGCTGCGAGTGGCAGTGGATCAATAATCCACGTTGATGTGGTAGCTCGTTGCAGTGTGAACACAATTGTTGCCCCGAGCCCCGCGCCCGCAGCAACCCCAAGCAGATACGGGTCAACAAGTGGATTGCGAAAAACACCCTGATAACTCGCACCCGAGACCGACAACATTGAACCAACGATTGCAGCAAGCACCACTCGCGGTGCACGGATCTGCCACACCAAATTCCAATCTGCTCGTGACATACCACTGTGCAGTGAAACAAACGGCACATGGTCAAGCAACTCTGCAGGGATACGCCACCACTCTGGGCCAGCAGGCCCAATCATCATGCCAACCAGCATCATCACTGCCGCAACTGCCCCGCTCAGGGCAAACGACAATCGTTGATTGTCGCCGCCCCAAGCATGACGAGAAGTGTTGGCAGATGCTGACATTGGGTTTGCTACTTGGCTGAAGCCTTCGTAATTGCTTCACCAATTGCAACGACAAGCTCGACAATGCGTGGTCCCCAACGTGACGCAATGTCATCGTCGAGAAGTGCAATGTTGCCGGCGACGACCGCAGCCAAGCCACCCCAACCATCACGCGCCGCAACTGTCTCGGCAGTCTGTGCGCAACACTTTGTGTCGGCCAAGAAAATAATGTCAGGGTTTGACGACACAATTGCCTCTGCTGACAATTGTGGATAGTCATTGCCCGCTTCTGCGTTGTCGGCAATATTTCGAAGACCAAACAAATTGAACAACTGACCGATAAACGAGTTGGATGTCACCGAGTAGTAGGTGTCGTCGAGTTCGTAGTAGTACGACAACGGTGTCGCAGGGGCGACAACTGCCGATACTGCTGCGTCAATGTCGGTCTGCATAGAAGCAACAAGTTGATCTGCCTCTGTCATGTGCCCAACAAGCATTCCAAGTTGTTCAATCTGTTCGTAGACACTGTCGAGATTGGTCGGAGCGTTTGCAATGAATAATGGAATGTTGAGAGAACCGAGTTGCTCTGCAAGGCCTCCTGGGTCATACGACGCAATCACGAGATCGGGAGTAAAACCACTCATTGCCTCAATGTTTGGCTCAAAGCCAGAAAGCATTGTGCCGAGCGCGACTGCTTCTGCTGGATAATTGGAATACTCGTCGACTGCAATCACCTGTGCACCTGCACCAATGGCATACAACATTTCTGTCGAAGTTGGCGACAGCGAAATGATTCGCATCGGTTGTGCATCAAGAGTTAAGTCACCAACAGTGACGGGATATGTTGCAGTTGATTCAGGTGCTTCAACAGCAATTGTTGTGTCTGAGGTATCTGCGCTACTGCCACAACCTGCGATCGTTGCCGTGAGTGCAAACAAAAAGCCGGCAATGCCGGCCTTGGTGAATTTATTCATGAGTGGGTCTCCTTGCTCTTCTTGCGAGAGCGGTTGATGAAGCAACGAACCAGGCGACCGGACTTACGAACATGATGTTCGAACTACCGTTGCGTGACAGTGCCGGAATCTCACCGGACTTCGCTGGGAACTTTGCGCCACGACTATTGCCGTGGTGGAGACAGACTAGCCCGTCACGAAGGCAGAAAGACGCTCGATGCCCTCTTTGAGGTCGGCATCGCCAAGCGCAAAACTGAACCGAGCAAAACCCGGTGCACCAAAGGCCTCACCAGGCACAAATGCCACCTTGACGCGGTCGAGCACAAGGTCTGCCAACTGCATCGAGTCGGTGGCAATTTCTCCGCTCAGCGACTTGCCGAGCAAGCCGCGCACATTTGGGAAACAGTAAAACGCCCCCTGGGGCTCCATGCAGGTGATGCCAGGAATATCACTCAGCATCTTGTGCATCAATGTGCCTCTGCGCGAAAATGCTTCGCGCATCATCGCAACTGCCGACAAGTCGCCGCTCACTGCTTCGAGTGCAGCCATCTGCGCAACGTTGGAAACATTGGAAGTGGTGTGCGACTGAAAGTTGATTGCAGCCTTCATCACATCTTTTGGCCCGATCATCCAGCCCACGCGCCAACCTGTCATTGCGTATGTTTTTGCAACGCCGTTGACAATGATGCATTTGTCGGCGATCTCTGGCACGAGTGTTGGCATTGACGAAAACTTGTGCTTGCCATAGGTGAGATGTTCGTAGATTTCGTCGGTGATCACCCAGATGCCGTGCTGCACTGCCCACTTGCCTATCGCAATAGTTTCTTCAGGTGTGTAGACCGCACCGCTTGGGTTGTCGGGCGACACAAAGAGCAACACTTTGGTACGAGCAGTACGAACTTTTTCGAGTTGCTCGACCGTGACCTTAAATTCTGTTTCTTCGGTGGTGTCAACAATGACCGAAACTCCATCGGCAAGCGCAACGGCCTCTGGATATGTTGTCCAATATGGCGCCGGAATAATTACTTCATCACCCGGATCGCACAACGCAGCGAACGCTACGAACACTGCATGCTTGCCACCATTTGTCACGAGCACTTGTGATGCATCACAAACAAATCCGCTATCGCGCTTTGTCTTGAGGGCAATGGCCTCGCGCAACTCTGGCAAACCAGCCGCTGGTGTGTAGCGATGAAACTTTGGGTCGCGTGCAGCACGCACTGCGGCTTCCACGATGCGCTCCGGCGTCGGAAAGTCTGGTTCGCCTGCGCCAAAACCGATGACATTCTCGCCCTTGGCCTTGAGCGCTTTAGCTTTGGCATCCACCGCCAATGTTGCCGATTCGGCAATGGCACTCAGTCGGGCAGAAACACGGTTTTTGGGGTTTTGATGCGTTGTCACGGATGCCATGCTTACACAGTGGACACACGTGAAGCGAAAACATTGCGAAATCATTTGTGCAAGTAAGCGACGTACTTGACGGCGACTGGGAAGCCCTCGAGCCCCTGCGAAACCCTGTGCTCGTGATTGCTCTGCGCGGCTGGTTTGATGTGGCAGGCGTGGCTACTGGTGCTCTCGAGTGGGCAATTCAAGACCGCCCTGTCACCGTTGTTGCGTCCATCGACCCAGACCCATTTTTTGACTTCACCCAAGAGCGCCCAGAGACATTTATTGACGAAGACGGCGACCGCCAGATTCGGTGGCCCGAAAATGAGTTTCTCGTCACGCGGTTCCCTGAAGGATCTCGAGATTTAGTACTGGTTTCAGGTGTCGAGCCACACTTGCACTGGACAACATTTGCCGACTGCATCGTGGAATGTGCTCGCAAACTCAAATGCGACGTAGTTGTAACTGTTGGCGCCACAGCCGACGGCGTGCCACACACACGCTCTCCTCTCGTCTTTGGCAGCACTACAAATACTTCGCTTGCAAGACGCCTCGGACTCTCAAGACCCCAATATCAGGGCCCTACGGGTGTGGTTGGCGTGATTCACGAACGACTCGAGCGCGAAGGCATTACTGCTGTGTCGTTGCGAGTTGGTGTGCCCCACTATTTGGGCAATGCTCAGCACCCAAAGTCTTCCGCCGCATTGCTGCGCAAACTCGAGCATGTGTTGGGCGTGCCCACAAGTCATGGCGAAATGTACGAAGAGATTCAGCGCTGGGAAGAATTGCACGATGCCGCAATCGATGGCGATGATCAGACCACCAGTTATTTGGCAATGCTTGAAGACGAATATGACCGCCGGGTCGAGGAAAACATTCCTACAGGCGATGCGTTGGCTGCTGAGTTTGAGAAATTCTTGCGCGACCAACAAGATGGCGACGACGACACAATATAGGCTCACCTAGATTTATCCAGAAAATTGTCTCAATATTTATTGAGAGATATATACTATGGGTGTGAGATCCCAAAACGACCGCGCGCAAGTATTTGCTGCTTTAGGTGATCCGCTCCGACTCGACATTGTCGATGAACTTGTATTGTCTGATCGCACACCGGGAGAACTGATTCAAAAGTTTGAGATTCCCTCTGCGTTACTTGCACATCACTTGGACGTGCTTGAAAATGCCCAAATTGTCGAAAGAATTGAA
>QYPH01000017.1 GCA_007279905.1 Actinomycetota bacterium
CATGGTGAGTGCGACTGTGGTTTAGAGGCGTTCGATGATGGTGGCATTGGCCATGCCGCCACCTTCACACATTGTTTGCAAACCGTAGCGACCACCGGTGCGCTCGAGTTCATTCAATAGTGTGGTCATGAGGCGCGCGCCAGATGCACCAAGCGGATGACCGAGCGCAATTGCGCCGCCATTGACGTTGACTTTGCTCATGTCTGGGTGCAATTCTTTTTCCCAGGCCAAGACCACTGAAGCAAAGGCTTCGTTGATTTCAATCAAGTCGATGTCATCCATGGTGAGACCTGCACGCTCGAGCACTTTTTTAGTAGCAGGAATTGGTGCGGTCAACATGTAGCGAGGGTCTTCTGCAGCCATTGCAAAGTTCACGAAACGAGCGCGTGGCGTGAGACCGAGTTTCTTGGCTCGCTCTTCGCTCATGATCAACAATCCGGCAGCACCGTCGGTGATTTGTGATGAGTTGCCAGCAGTAACGCGTCCGCCTTCTTCAACAGGTTTGAAAGCAGGCTTCAATGATGCCAATTTTTCAATTGTTGTTTCGCGAATACCTTCGTCCTGCGTGACCATGTTGCCGTCGGCTCCCATCACGGGGTGGATTTGGCCCTGAAAACGACCTTCGCGTGTAGCGCGCGCTGCAAACTCTTGCGAACGAGCACCAAATGCGTCCATGTCTTCGCGGGTGATGTTCCACTTATCAGCAATCATCTCAGCAGAGACGCCTTGACCTACCAAGCCACCTACTGATTCGTAACGTGCTTGCACGCGCGGACCAAATGGAAAACCAAATGTGCGATCGGACAACGATGCGCCCATTGGTACTCGAGACATCACTTCAACACCTGCTGCAACAACAATGTCGTATGCGCCGGCCATCACGCCTTGAGCTGCGAAGTGTGCAGCTTGCTGACTTGATCCACATTGACGATCAACAGTTGTACCAGGAACGGTGTCTGGCCATCCTGCTGCCAAGACTGCGTTGCGAGCCACATTGAGGCTCTGCTCGCCGACTTGCATGACACAGCCCATCACCACATCATCAATGGTTGCTGGGTCAACTCCGGTGCGCTCAACGAGTGTCTTCATGATTTCGGCTGCAAGATCAACTGGGTGCCAATCTTTTAACTTGCCGTTTCGCTTGCCACCTGGGCTTCGAAGTGCATCAACAATCACTGCTGTGGTCATGAATAACTCGCTTTCATATACGCGGATCTGCTTGTTGCAACGATAACTAGTGGAGACGATGGGACTCGAACCCACGACCCCCTGCTTGCAAAGCAGGTGCTCTAGCCAACTGAGCTACGTCCCCTTATAACGATTCATAAGGGTACAGGGCAGAGTCTTAAGTCCCATAATGCAGAGGTCTTTATGCATCGTTTTATCGTAAGGGGTTGCCATAAATAGATGGGGGTAGCCTTCGGGTCATGGTTGCCGAATTGATCTATGCCTTTCGCGTGATGCGACTGCCCCTCTTGGACGCCAGTGGCGTGCCATTAGGCAAGATCGACGACATTGTTGTGGTGCCAGGTCGCACCACCGAGCCGCCACGGGTTTTGGGCTTTGTTGCTTCAAGCCAGCGGCGCCTCATTTTTGTGAATGCCTCACGTATCGCAGCATTGGATAACAGCGGCGCTCGCCTCAAGTCGTGGGACGTCGACCTCAACCCGTTTCGCCCTCGGGCTGGTGAGCGCCTGCTTGGCAAGGACGTCCTCAATCAGCGTGTCGGAGACGAAACCGTCAGCGATGTTGCACTCGAATTTTTGAGTGGCCGTTCGCCTGGCTGGTATGTCTCCAAGGTTCGTCTTGCAAAGCGCGGCCTACTCAACCCACGCCCCGGTTATCGGTTGGTTGATTGGGATGTTGTTGCGGGCTTGTTTGCACCGTCAACCGCACAAGCTGCCGAAGCTGCTCGTCTGCGCGACATGCACCCCACCGACGTTGCGGTCGTCATTCGCGCACTGCCTCTAGAACAACGACGACTTGTCGCTGAGGCAATGGACGACGAGCGCTTGGCTGATGTGCTTGAGGAATTGCCAGAAGATGAGCAGTTGCGTTTGATCGAGGGCCTCGACATGGAGCGCCTCACCAATGTCTTTGACGAAATGGAATACGACGACTTGGCCGACTTGTTGGTGCAGATGCCGGGCGAGCAGCGCAGCAAAGTGCTCGAGGCGATGGATGAAGATGACGCTGAGACCATGCGCCAGTTGCTTTCACATGCCGAAGGCACTGCGGGTGCCTTGATGACTCCAGACATTATTGTCATGTCTCCGGATGCAACAGTTGCAGATGCACTTGCTCGCATTCGTGAGCCAGACATCATGGTGTCAATTGCTGCTCAAGTGTTTGTTGCGCATACACCTCACTATCCACCAACTGGTACATACCTCGGTGTGGTTCATTTCCAACGACTCCTGCGCGAGTCACCACATATGACACTCAGTCAATGTGTGGAGATGGAACCGACCATCGTGCCGACAATGCCAGAACGCGAAGTTGCCGAACGTCTGGCAAGTTACAACTTGTTAGCTGTTGGTGTTTGTGACACCAACAATCGACTACTTGGCGCAATCACAGTCGACGACGTGTTGGATCGCACGTTGCCGGCCAACTGGCGACGAGACCCAACTGGTGGGGTGAAGTCATGAAAAAGCGTGACAACCTTGCTCGCCCCCGCGACCGCCAAGCTCCGCTCGGAGTGCACTACAACTCCGATGCCTTTGGCAAGTTTTCCGAATCAATTGCGCGCCTCATGGGCACTGCACGATTTTTGATTATTCAAACAATCTTGGTGATTATTTGGATCGCACTGAACGTACTCTTTCTTACACTGCAGTGGGACAAGTACCCATTTATTTTGCTCAACCTGATGTTTTCGGTGCAGGCTGCGTATGCCGCGCCGCTCATTTTGCTCGCGCAAAACCGCCAAGAGATGCGCGACCGCCGCCAAGCCGAAACTGACCGCGCTGTTGCAGCAAGTACTCAGGCAAACGCCGAGTTTCTGGCTCGCGAGTTAGCAAGTGTGCGATTGGTCTTGGCCAACGTGGTAACAGTTGACGAACTACGCGATCAACTTGAAGAAGTGATCAAACTGCTCAACCAACAACAGCGGTAGTAATAGCAGTAATAGCGGTAGTAGAAATAGTCACGAACAACGCGCACTATGTGCAGTTTTTGCAACGTCCAATGAGATCGAGTTGGTGTCGGTCGATAGAAAACCCTTCACGGCGAGCCACTTTCGCCAAAGCTTTTTCGAGCTCGTGCTCAAGATGCTCTGGCACCAACACGTCGCTCACGCTCCCACACTGGGCACACACCATGTGATGGTGATGACCCATGAGGTGTTCGGCTAGTTCGTAGCAACCACTCTCGGCGTTGGTGACGACACGCACAACTGCTTTGGACTCTTCCAGCACAAGCAGGTTGCGATACAGCGTGCTCTGCGGAACATTTTTTGCCTGCAGCAAAATGTCGGTGATCAACATTGGTTTTCCGGCTTGAATCAAGATGTCGACAATCACTCGGCGTTTGTCTGTGTATCGCTGGCCGGCATTGTGTAAGAGATCAAATACAGCGGTATGAATCTCCATGTTGTTCAGGCTTGACATCAGGTACCTACAAATTGATGGAGTCGAACACCGCCAGCGAGAATGTCGCGCAAAATTTCGGAGTTGGGCAACGAATCTTGACCAAGCACGCAGGCACCAGGCGTCGCTACTTGTCCACGTTGCACAAAAAGCGCGGTTGTGGCAGCAACAACCCCAGCGATTTGAGCTACTTGTTCTGCCACACCTGCAATCTCAACAATTCGCGAACCGTTTCGAAATCCTCGAACCTCAATACGCAATGCTCCCATTCCGCCCTCGGCATGTGGTGGTGTCATCATCGGTAAACGAGACGTAAAACGATCGCGCCTTCTTGCCGACACCCGCGCAGTAATGCGTTGCAATTGCGGTTGTGCTCGTTTGAGCAAAATTGGGTCTGCCATTTCGGCGCGATAACAGTCGTAAGCCCCAACGGGTTCAGGAAACCAACACAGTTCGCGTCCGCTTCCGCCTGGCCTGCGCAGCCACTCGCCGTCATGCCAGCCGATGGATTGCCCGGCCAACGCTTGGTGGTGCTGCACCGCACAGTTTGGACCGCCTGTGCCATGGAAAGCCACATGTGCCTCATCGACTGAGTCAAAACTGGTTTCGAGGTGTCGAAGCAACAATCCGGTCAAGCCCGGTGAGGCCGCTGCTCCAACTACTAAAACCTTGTTCAGTGCTTGAGTTTGTTCGTGCATGTTCAGCAACTCCATCACGTCAGAGACATCGTCGCTGAGCGAAACGACTGATGCGCCTCGAGCAAGCAACTTCTGTGCAAGTGGCGCATGCGGCGAACCACACGCGAGTACTACTACTGACGCGGTCGCAACTGCATCAAAATCAACCACGCTGACCGTTGTGTCGCGCGACCTGTGAACTGCAGCAAGCCGTTGCGCTCCATACAAATCTTGGTCGTGCAACAAAATCGGATTGTTGCTTGTTGCAACGAGATGCTCGACCACTCGCGAACCAGTAACCCCGGCTCCGATTACGCCAATAGCACCAGAGAAATCAATCATGAACTGTTTGTTGCTAGTTCTGAGAACTTGTTTGGTCAACACTCGAGTCAGTTGTTGGGTTGAGCGGACGCCACCCACCTCGCTGTGTTGACGGTTCAGACTTGCCACGCACTCTCAACAGCGCACCAGCAATTCCCGCAATGCCGAGCACCATAAGGACGCGTCGGATGAAATTCACAGGTGTACCTCCGTGGGGCTAACAAGAATCGAACTTGTGACCTCATCCTTATCAGGGATGCGCTCTAACCAACTGAGCTATAGCCCCGATTCTGAATCAGGGACGCAAATCCTACTGCCGCTTACCGTGACTCTCAACCGAGCCCACAACAACCTCTTCTTCCAGCACGGTGACGCGAATTCCACCTACAAGATCGGTGATCAGGTTGAAAACCGTGGCAGCCAAGACCAGAAGGGCTGTTGCCAAAATAACGCCCAATAATCCCAGGATCATCACATTGACGAATAACTGGCCGCCCTTAAATTGAAAAGATTCCCATCCAAATGACTTCATGAACTGCTGAATATTGTCGATTGTTCCGGTTGCAGATGCCACACTCCACAACAACACCAAAGCCAAGAGCACAATCAGATACACAACGAAGTGGAAGATGAGCCCTACCTTAAAGACCGACCACGGGTCGATGTCGCGAATGACGCGAGTTACTCGCCGAATGCGTGGGGTCGATTTTGTCGTTGTACTCACGGTGTCATTGTAGGCAAATCACTGGCCCAACTATCGCGGGCTGATGCGGTGGCCGATTGTCGCCCCACGCGCACGTGTACGGTCTGCACCGAGTTGTCGTCCGTCTGATGAGTCAGCAGTGTTGC
>QYPH01000023.1 GCA_007279905.1 Actinomycetota bacterium
ATTCGACTGCTCGCACAGTCGGCTTCGGTGATGGGTTCAATAATTCACGACGGTGTCGACTTATTGCAATTGAGTGATAATGCAATGTCAAAATACCGTGGCAAAGAGATTTCGATGATCTTTCAAGATCCGTTGTCAGCACTCAATCCAGTGCACACGATAGGTCATCAAATCATTGAGGCTTTACAAATTCACAGCGAAATGAGCAAGAACGAAGCGCTCAAGCGCGCGATCGAACTTCTGGAAATTGTCGGAATACCGCGCCCTGCAGAACGCGCTCAGTCGTATCCTCACGAATTTTCTGGTGGCATGCGTCAGCGCGTGATGATTGCATTGGCAATTGCTAATCGGCCCAAAGTAATTCTTGCAGACGAACCAACAACTGCTCTAGACGTAACGGTGCAGGCGCAAATCCTCGATCTTCTAAAGACCGCTCGAGACATGACGGGTGCAGCGGTAGTGCTCGTCACTCATGATTTGGGTGTCGTGGCAGGTCTTGCCGACAGAGTGGCGATTATGTACGCGGGTAAAATTGTCGAAATTGGTCCGGTGGATGAGGTGTTCGCACAACCTGCAATGCCGTACACGATCGGTCTATTACGTTCGATCCCTCGAATCGACACCGTGGGTTCTAGCCGTCTCACCTCAATTTCTGGTGCACCGGTTTCGCCAGTCAATCTGCCACAAGGTTGCGCTTTTGCTCCACGTTGCCCCGCCGCGAGTGATGTGTGCACAGTAAAGACTCCAGAGCTCGTCAGTTTGTCGCCAACCCGAATGACGGCATGCGTTCGACAAGGAGAAATTTTTGCACTGCAAGATGCCGGAAAACTGTTTCAGACCGGTCCAGTTCATGTGGTTTCAGAGGTCGCAAGCGATGAAGTGACGTTGGAAGTTCGAGGCTTAACAAAAACATTCCCACTGATGAAAGGGGTGCTGCTTCGTCGACGAACTGGCTCTGTTTACGCAGTGGATGGAGTTGATCTGGTGTTGCGGCGAGGACGCAGTCTTGCACTTGTTGGTGAATCAGGATGTGGAAAGACCACCACGCTGATTGAAATCCTTAACATGGTTGCACCTGAGTCTGGAACCATCTCGATTCTTGGGCGCAACGTTGCCGAACTTTCAAGGTCCGAGCGTCTACACATGCGCAAGGATCTACAAATCGTTTTCCAAGATCCTTTCGCATCACTCGACCCACGATTACCAATTGGTGATGCAATCGCTGAACCACTCGGCAACTTTGGTATGTCGCGGGCTGATCAAGAGATCCGTGTGAAGGAACTCCTAGAACTCGTTGGTTTGAATCAATCACAGTCAAGCAAATATCCAAACGAGTTCTCTGGTGGACAACGACAAAGAATTGCGATCGCCCGAGCACTGGCGTTGAATCCACAGATAGTTGCCCTTGATGAGCCAGTATCTGCATTGGATGTGAGCGTGCGCGCAGGGGTACTCAATTTGCTCGCAGAGTTGCAAGAGAAATTGAATCTGAGCTATCTATTCGTTTCGCATGACTTGGCAGTTGTGCAGCATGTCGCTGACGATATAGCGGTGATGTACCTCGGTTCAATCGTCGAGTCTGGTCCTGTTCGCGATGTATTTGCACACCCAAAACATCCGTATACGCAAGCGCTGTTGTCGGCTGTTCCAATTCCCGATCCCAAAATAGAGCGCACTCGTACTCGCATCATCTTGCAAGGTGAACTTCCTAGCCCCGCAAACCCTCCGTCTGGGTGTCGTTTTCATAACCGTTGTCATGTGCGGTCAACTCTTTCTCCAGAAATGGCGGAAAAGTGTTCGGCCGTGCGTCCCGAAATGCTGAAGATTGGCACTGGTGCAGTTGCTTGTCACGCGCCGCTGAAGTGACAAACTAGTAACCCATGACATTGGGTTGGGTTGAAAAAGATAATTCGCTGTATCGAAAATTTGAGTTTGCCAATTTTGCTGAAGCATTTGAGTTCATGACCAACGTTGCGGCAATCGCACAGGTGCAAGATCATCACCCAGACTGGTCAAATGTGTGGAACGTAGTCGAGATCAATTTGTGTAGCCACGATGCTGGTCGTACGGTGACGGCTCGCGATCACCGACTTGCGGATTCGATCAATGCACTAGTGCAGGGGAGTGTGGCATGAGTGATATTCATCCAAATGTTTTGCGAGTGATGGAAGCAGCGCGTGAACGCGGGCTCGAGATCACGACCAAGCGTTTTCCGGAGGGCACCAAGACTGCAGCAGATGCTGCGGCCGCAATTGGCGTGTCGGTCGGTCAGATCGTAAAGAGTTTGGTGTTTGCCGTGGATGGCGAAGTCGTGATGGCATATGTGAGTGGATCAAATCAGTTAGACGAAAAGAAGTTGGCACTTGCCGCTGGCGGTGCAAAGTGCTCGCGCGTTGACGCGAACGCGGTGCGCGCGGCCACGGGTTATCCGATCGGCGGGGTGCCCCCGTTTGGTCATGCAACTCAACTGCGGATATTCATTGATCCAGACTTATTGCAATATGACGGCGTGAATGACATGGTGTGGGCTGCTGCTGGCACATGGAACGACAACTTTGCAATCGCGCCAAACGATCTCGTTCGCGTGAGCGGTGGAGTAGTCACCGACCTGAAACGCGGCTAGTCCAGTTTCAAATCATCGCGGTGAGAGTGCTCGCTTGCGAGGTGCTCGCCGACGATCTCTGAGATTTCGGAAAGAACATTCATTTGTTCTGTGGTGAGAAGGTCAATGAAGCAATGGCGCACGGCTTGTAAATGAATCGGTGCTGCAGCAGTGATGGTAGCCAACCCAGACGGTGTAAGTCGTACATCGAAGCCACGTGCATCACTCTCGCAGTCGACACGTTGAACCGTTCCTCGATTTTCCATTCGGGAAATCTGGCGGGAGAGGCGGCTTCGCTCCCAGCCGAGCACCTGACACAGGTCGCGAGCGCGGATTCGTCGGTGGGGAGCCTCCGAAACTGCGACAAGGATTCGGTACTCAGATTCGGACAAACCGCACTCACGGACGAGTTCACGTGCCAAATGGCTGATGAGGTCTGTCCTCAGCGCGTGGAAACCTCGCCATGCTTGGGTCTCGGTTTTGTTGAAATGCCCAGCGATGGCCGTGTTTTTGGCACTGAACGCAGGGTGCGCCTCGGCGACGTGACCCCAAAAGGTCGCCTGCGTCTCGACGCCACTGCGCGCTATTTGCAAGACATTGCCAATGACGATGCGGTCGACGGCGCGTATTCCGACATCCACGGTTGGGTGGTGCGTCGCACCGAAATGTGGGTGCATCAGTTTCCGTTGTACATGACCGACGTTTCGGTAAAAACTTGGTGCGGTGGATACGGCTCGCATTGGGCAGAGCGTCGTACAACGATTACTTCTAACGATGGTGCGCGCATTGAGTCTGCAGCACTGTGGGTGCATGTGGATATGCAAACAATGAAACCAACACCATTGCCAGAAGACTTTTTGAGCATGGTGCATATCGCCAGCACTGGTCGAAAGATTCGCTCAAGTTTTTTGATTGGCAAATCGTTGCCACCACTTGATGCACCGAGTGCGACAAGTGAAGCATGGCCTGTGCGGTTTGCCGACATGGATGCGGTTGGTCACATGAACAACGCGTCGTATTGGATTGCACTCGAAGAGTATTTGTCTACTCACAGTGACGCCCGCCGTGCACCACTGCATGCAACCGTCGAGCATCACTTAGCCGTTGACCCAGGTGACGAAGTGCGTATCGTGACGCAAGATTTGGGTGAGCGCGTGGTGTTACGACACGTGCTGAGCGATAACCGAGTTGCCGCAGTGACTCAACTTGTTTCGCTGTAATTACGAGTTAACGGAAGTAGTGAAACCTCTGGTTACGTCGCTATCTCTTTGCTAATCTTGAGTGTATGAAGCGAGTATTCGCAACCATAGTGATTGGATGCCTAGTTCTTACGCTGAACCTTTCACGTGCGACAGCGGCAATAAAACCAAGTGCTACTTGCAAGAAAATTGGCCAGATCAAGACATCCGCAGGGATCAAGTACACATGTATTAAGTCCGGGAAGAAACTTGTCTGGAGTAAAGGAGTTGGCACTAAGAGCACTTCACCTAACGCACCTGCAGCCTCTCCACAGTCAGCATGTCCGACTCCACTTCTCAAAACCCCAGTTGACCTATCACGGGTCACATCGATTCTTTATCCGGGGCAGGAGCGTGGCGGAAATTACAAATCTCATGGTGGTTTTGGTTTTGATAATGCCACCGATAATTCGGTAACAGTAAAGATTCCGCTAGATGGCAAAATTACCCGTGTTGTTCGTTATAGACAGAACGGAGAGGTTCAGTATCTCTTTGAGTTTGAAGGAAACTGTGGAGTTTCGTTCCGATTCGATCATTTAAGAAAATTGACTGCCAAATTTGAGGCGGTAGTGAGTGTGTTTCCGATAAAAGAAGACACCCGTACTGACTTAGTCAGTCCGCCCGTCGCTGTAACGGTCGGTGAAGTGATCGCCACGGAAGTTGGAATTCTCAATAATGTCTTTGTGGATTTCGGTGTTTACAACATGCGTCAGAAAAATGAAGCATCGAAAGATCCTGCTTGGGCGAGCGCTCATTCTCAGTTTCCACAGGATTCTTACGGAATATGTTGGCTTAATTCACTGCCTCAAGCTGACAGCGCGGCGGTGAAATTACTTCCTTCACGTGATGGCCAAAATGGAAAGACGAGCGACTACTGCAAATAGGTTGCCTTAATAAGATTGGCTCCAATGTGGGTTGTGTAGGAATTGACCCTCGACCAGGTAAATATTGATTAATTGACACGAGTGTATTCGCGGATTCCTTCACGAACTGTGTAATCAAACTCTCCGGCAATGCGCAGGTGTTCGAGGTGTGCGTATGTTTCGCTGTCGGCCATTGTGCCTTGCGCGCGTGGCGAAAATAGGTGACCAGAATATTCGGTCACGGTAAGTGGCTTGTCGAGTTCGCTTGCCACCACGCGCAATTTTTCTGTATACGGGCCAGAAGTTTCCGAGTCGACTGCTCGTTCCAGTAGTGCCGAGGCACTGAGCCCAAAGAGTTGCCTAAACCAAACTTGGCGTGCCCCCGTTTGGTCATGCAACTCAACTGCGGATATTCATTGATCCAGACTTATTGCAATATGACGGCGTGAATGACATGGTGTGGGCTGCTGCGGGAACGTGGAACGACAACTTTGCGATATCGCCGAACGAACTCGTGCGCGTTAGTGGGGGAGTGGTCACCGACCTCAAGCGCTTGCCTCGCGTTTAGCTTGCTAATCTTCAGCCAGCCAAAGTGAATTGTCACGAGTTGTGGGGTAGGGCATGACAAACTCTCAGTTTTTTTTCACGGCAAAGATATGGGAGTGGGATGGGCCACAGGCGTGGCACTTTGTGAGCCTCCCTAAAGATCTCGCTGACTTTCTGAAGGAATCTTTTGGGCATAACGCTCGCGGATTCAAATCGCTGCGGGTTGAGGTCAAGGTTTCAGATGAGATTTGGCGCACCTCAGTCTTTCCCGACAGTAAGCGGGGGACATACTTGCTTCCCTTTAAGAAAGACGTGCGGAACAGGCTGGGTGTACAAGTTGGCTCACGAGTCAAGGTCGGCATCACGATTCTGCAGTGACGCGTCCAGTTCGCAACAGTTGACGACATACCTATTTGAAGAAGTGGGATGAAGAAGTCAATGTAGGGGCATCGGGACGAGAGGCAGATTCGTTCGATAGGGAAACAGAAATTTAATGCCACGTTGAATGGCGTGCGCGTCAGTGGTGGAATGGTTACCGACTTGAAACGCGTTTAACTGCTCACTCTGCTTACCTTGCAGGTTGTTGTGCGGATTACGATTCGTTGATGTCCAAGACCGTTGTCTATCAGGCCAAGCACATCATCACCATGAACGACGATTGTCCGTCGGCGCAGGCAGTAGCAATTAGAGACGGTCGGTTTCTCGCCGTCGGATCACTTGAAGGAGTTCTGACCACAGTTGGCTCCGATTATGAAGTGTCAAATGTGTTCGCTGATCGGGTTCTCGTTCCGGGACTCATTGATCAACACCTGCACCCGATGCTTGGGGCGACCACGTTGACAACTGAAGTCATCGCACCAGAAGACTGGGTTCTGCCACACCGAACATTTGTGGCGTGTTCGAATGAAACCGATTACAGCGATCGGCTACTCGCTGCGCACCAATCTTTGCCAGAGGGGGAGTGGCTCTTTTCGTGGGGATGGCACGCGTTGTGGCATGGTCCGCTCAGTCGCGAACGCCTTGACAAGTTGGTTGGAGATCGCCCGACTGCAATATGGCAAAGATCCTGTCATGAATGGATTCTCAATTCGGCGGCTCTCAACGCAATTGGGCTTACCCGCGAGTTGACCAAGGGCTTTGGACTCGCCAGCGAGCAGCTCGATTGGGAGCGTGGGCATTTTTATGAAAACGGATTCATGATTGTTCTCGCCAAGTATCTACTGCCACATTTCATGACCCGAGAGCGATTTCATCTCGGATTAGAACAATTAGTTGAGTATCTACATATGAATGGCGTAACTGCAATCAACGAACCCGGTATCTGGTGGCTAAGTGAGCCGTGGGATCTGTATCAGGAAATTCTCGGTAGAGATGATGTGCCGTTCGAAAGTACTTTCATGGTTGAAGCACGCACCCAACCATTGCGGCAGTTAACTTCCGAACAATTCGTGGCTGATGCTTCCAGCCAGGTCGAATTTGGAAAAGGAACCAAGGTCAGAGTGATCGACCGTCATGTGAAACTGTTTGCCGATGGCGCCATCATTTCGCAATTGATGCAGATGAAAGAGCCGTATCTTGACCACGAGGGCAAGCCAGATGTAGATCATCATGGTCAATGGCTGATGGAGCCCGATCAACTAAAGCTCGTTTTTGACGCATATTGGGATGCCGAATGGCAGATACATATTCACGTCAATGGAGACCTTGGTCTTGAAGTTCTTCTGGACATCATTGACGAAGCACAACGCCGCAAGCCAAGAAATGATCACCGCACAGTCATCGTGCACTTTGCAAACTCAACAGAGAAGCAAGTGGAGAGAATTGCGAGTCTTGGTGCAATCGTGTCCGCGAATCCGTACTATCCCGTTGGATTTGCCGACAAATACAGTGCATGGGGTCTTGGCCCAGAGCGGGCTGATGCGATGGTGCGCTCTGCATCTGTACTTGGACGAGGTATTCCACTTTCGTTTCATTCTGATCTCCCGATGTGTCCCAGCGACCCAATGTTGATGGCGTCATTTGCCGTGAATCGAACCACGCCATCTGGACGCATTGCAGGCCCCGACCAAAGAATTGGAGTGCATGACGCACTGCGAGCGGTCACGATTGAGGCCGCTTATTCGTGGCGTCGCGAACATGAATTTGGAAGCATTGAAGTAGGCAAGATTGCAAATTTGACGGCACTCGACTCAGACCCATACGAATGCGACCCGAAGTTGATCGGCAAGATTCCTATCAGGACGACCGTGTTTGACGGCAAAGTTTTTGATGTCCCGCCAGAGTTCGTTGTGCGGAGAAGTAGTTTTGCCGGTTTTGTATCTCACGATGTGAGTGGAACGAGATCTCACGATGCGAACGAGCACGGGTGTGCTTGCGAGGTGGCTGGTTTTTTCGCGACGTATGTCTCAACGTGTGCCTGGGCTGCCTAACCCAGTGTCTTTGAGTTTCCAAAACCAATAGTGGCGTGCCACCGTTTGGTCATGCAACTCAACTGCGCATCAGCGATGGAATGGTCACCGACCTCAAACGGGCGTGAGTTGGTTTGCGTAGACTAAATCCATGGAAGTAGATGCATCACCGCTAGAGGACTGGAGAGGTGTAGACATCGGTCAGATTCGTCGACAATTACGAATGTCGGTTGAAGAGCGTGTACGACACATGGTTGAAGTGGCCAACAAGGTCATGGAAATTCGGTCGTATGTTCGATTCGTTGACAAACCTAAGCTTTAATGAATTTTGACCCTGTCGAGATCTGTGCAGTCCTCTCAGAGGAAGGTGTTGATTTTGTAGTTCTAGGTGGATTTGCTGCAGTCATTCATGGATCGTCGCTTCCAACCGAAGATATCGATGTGATCCCTTCACGAGAGTGGTCAAACCTTGAGCGCCTTGCTCGTGCATTGTCGAGGCTCGATGCCAAGATTCGAATCAGTGGAGACGAAGTTGCTACAAATCTGGATGCTGGCTTTTTAAAAAACATGCCGCACATGCTCAACCTTGTAACCAAATATGGAGACATGGACTTAACATTCACGCCCTCTGGTGCGCTCAAGGACTACGAGGCCTGGCGTGCTCATGCTCGGCAAGCCCAGTTGAGAGATGGACTTATTGTGACTGTCGCATCGCTTGATGACATCATTGCGTCCAAACAGGCGGCCAACCGTCCAAAGGACCATCGAGCATTGCCATATCTTGAATCACTTCGTGACCAGTTGCAGTGATTAAATCTCATCACACCGCGGGTGATTGTCAGACTTTGATAGCCCACACTTCGACGTATGGCCCTCTTGTGACATCAATTATTTGAAAACCTGCGGAAGTCATGGCCTCTTCGAATGAATCATCTGGCCACGTTGTGTACCAACGCCGACCGTCGCTCTCATCAAGCCAACCAGTCTCTCCCGTTGCTCGGACACACGCATAAATGTGACCATTTGGTTTCAACAAATCTCGTAAGTCACTGAGCAACTTTTCTACCTCTGCCTTCTTAAGGTGAACAAGAGAAGCTTGTGCCCACACACCGTCGAATGAGAGTGGAGTGAAAATGGAACCGATATCTCGAATGTCTCCTGCGATGACTTCTCCATGACGTCGAGCCATTTGGATGAAGGACGGATTCAGATCGATGCCAATTGGTGTGTGTCCCGCTTCAGCAAAGATTTGAATGTCTCGTCCAGGTCCACAGCCAACGTCAAGTATGCGAGATTTCGGGGAGATCAGCGATGCAAAGCGGCCTGGACGGTCGAGCAGATGGGTTGAGTACTTCTTTTCGTATGCAACTGGCTCTTCGCTGTACGCCGCAACAGAAATGATGACGGGGTCATTGTCGGGGCTATCGCTCATATGTCAATAGTGCCACCGTTTGTCAAAGCAACCCAACTGTGCATCAGCGATGGAATGGTCACCGACCTCAAACGCCAATCCGTATACATTAAAAACATGGTTCTTGAGCACGCACTATTAGGTGTCATCCCAGGACAGGAAGACGAGTTCGAAGAGGCATTCTCTCGGGCGCGAGAAATCATCTCACAATCACCTGGATTCATAAGCCTGAAGATTGCCAAGGGAATTGAGCACCCAAGTACTTTTCTCCTACTTGTTGAATGGCAAACTCTTGAAGACCACACCATCGGATTTCGACAGTCGGCGCAGTATGAGCAATGGCGCCAGATATTGCATCGCTTCTATGAACCATTCCCGGTTGTCGAGCATTTTGTTGAAATCCAGAACCAAGATTCACTTGCTGAGCAACGATCGACTCGTAGTGGCACAATAGGGGACATGTCCGCCGATGCATCTGTACACCGCAAACTTGCGATAGAGGCAAATAACTCCACGTGGGAAATTCTCGGCAAACCTATGGGCGAAATTTCCGACGATGAAGCAGAAGAGATGACGCGTCGCGCATACACAGCTGCATATCACTGGCAAAGAGCGGAAGGCGCGACAACTGCAAATGAGGCTCGCGCAAGTTGGCTGTTGTCGCGTGTGTGGGTTATACGCAACAACGGCAATGTTGCACTTCAACACGCTCAAAAATGTCTTGCGGTCTGTGTGTCATCGGGTCTAGTCGACTTTGATCTCGCGTACGCCCACGAATCGCTGGCACGTTCATACGCTTGTCTAGGAGATGCTCAACAAGCAAGGCAACATCTGTTGACGGCTCGTGGGGTCGCTGTGGTCGATCTTGACGACCGAAATCTCGTCGATACCGACTTGGTCGCAGAACCCTGGTTTGGGCTGAACATCTTATGAAATTGGTGATCTATGTCAGCATTAAATGATCGACCTAAATCTGCGTTAGTAGTGATTGACATGCAGAACGATGTTGTGGCTAAAGCGTTCAAACGCAATCAAGTCATCAGCAATATCTCCCATCTGGTTTCAATTGCACGATCACAGAATGTTCCTGTGGTGTGGGTGCAGCACTCTGATGACGAATTGGTGAAGGACACATTGGGCTGGGAATTTGTGGCAGAGCTAAAGAGTGTCCAAGGTGAACCCATCATTCATAAAAGTTTCTGCGATTCATTTGAGGCAACAAATCTTGAAGACGTTTTGTCAGGGTTGAAAGTAGGAAAACTTATAGTTTGTGGGGCTCAAACTGATGCGTGTATTCGCTCGACCTTGCATGGTGCAATAGCGCGGGGTTATGACGCAACATTGGTTTCAGATGCGCACACCACCGAGGACTGCACATATTCTGAACCACCGGTCAGTGCAGAGCAGATAATTAGTCACACCAACTTCTATTGGAATTGGCAACGCACAGCATCTGCGCGAGGTGAAACTATAAAGAGCTCTGACTTAAATTTCTAAAGAGCGAGATGCTCTTTGATTTTTGCGAGCGATGGATTGGTCATTGAAGTTCCATCAGTAAAGATGAGTGTTGGCACGGTTTGATTGCCGTTGTTGGCTTTCTCAACTAAAGCAGCCGACTCGGCATCATGCTCGATATCGATCTCTGTGAATTCAATCCCTGCGCGCTGCAGATCAGACTTGAGGCGTTTGCAGTAACCGCACCACTGGGTGGAGTACATCGTGAATGTTTGGGTCGTCATAGCCACAATTCTAGAGCGAGAATTCGTCGATGTATTTATGAAGCGAGTGTGCCAGCGAACACCTGCCATGCAAGTATCGACTTGGCAATAAGGCTCAGAATCACGTAGATGCGCTCACCGTGCAGATAGCTGGCCCACCTTCCTTTGGCTTTGTACTGCTTGTACTGCACGATTGCAAAACAGTTGAAGAGTACGAAGAGTGAGATGACGATGCCATAGACAAATCCTGGCACGGTTGACTCTGGGGGACCTTTTGGGTGAGCGATGTTGATAGCTGTAGCTATCCACGGAATGCTGCCGGCAATGCACCCAAACCAAAAAGGAAGCATGTCACCATCGCCGGGCTTGGTGTATCGCTCTTGTAGCCATCCAAAGAGAATCATTGACACATTGACACCAAAAATTCCGAGAAGCGCGATGTAGTCAGCGGTGCCGTTGAGTTGCAAAATTACGATGATCATGAGTGAGGACGAAATCGAGTATTCAACCCAGCGAAAGACGTTTATGTTGTTGCGAAGCCCTGCCGAATACTTGGGAAACATAGCTTTGGAACTAATGAGAAAGTGAAAAAAGGCGGAAAGCGCGAGAAACGCTGCAACCATGTAACTGATATTGATGTTGAAGAGGTTGACAGGGTCTGAAAAGTTGCCCGTGCCTGGCGCCTCTGTGAGGTACGTGGCATTGACAGGTAAAGCGGCATCGTTGGAGAGCAACAAGATGCCCGCTAGCGAGAGCAGGTGCAGGAATCCTGCGATGATGTTGAGCCGGCGTAGCTTAATGATTTCAGTTTCCATTATCTCAACAGTAGTTGATTGATTATTGCGTCTCGTACTGCAACAATTTGGCGCTTGGTTTTATCGTGCGATCAGTGCTGATAATTCCGAATTGCAGGTCAAACCCGTGAAGCCATTCGTAGTTGTCGACTGCAGTCCAATGAAAGAATCCACGGATATCAATGCCTCGCTGAATCGCATCGTGTGTGATGTCGAGTCCTGCTCGCAAATATTCGGTGCGAAGTGAGTCATCGCTTGTACCTATTCCGTATTCGGCGATGAGCAGCGGTGTAGTCGGCAACTCTGCGTGCAAACGATCTAGCACCAGGCCGAGTCCATCTGGCCATATTGAATACCCGAGCGGAGATGGATCGTTCGATACTGGGTAAGGAACAATATGTCCGTTGCGAACACCATTTGCGCAGTAATAAGAAAACCCGATGAGATCAAATGAGCCCTGCAAGTCTGGCCGAACGATCGGATCGCGACCGGAGAAGTTCAGTATTCCGTCGCGGAAGAGTCCTATGCCAGCATTCCAGTTGGCGTTATAAAAGCGAGTTGCAAATTCGTTGGACGCTGGCGTGTCATCGAGGAGCTCGAGTGTCGAGAGTCCGAAGATTGAAGCGACTGGCTTGCCTGTTTGCTTGAGTCGCAGTGCTGCTTCGGCAGTAGCAAGATGCATTTGTTGACTGACAGTTCGATATTCCTCGAGATCATTGTGACCGGGCGACCACCCGCGTCCCAAATATGCAGCGGCAGGGTAATAGTTGGTTTCGTTTACTGGTTGCCACCCAAACACAAGGTCGCCAAACGTGGTGGCGATGAAATCAACATGACGTGTCCAATAGGTGACTCGATTGTTGTCGACTAAGAATCCACCAAGGTCTGCAAACCACTGTGGCAATGTGAAATGGTGCAAGCACACCCACGGTTGAATGCCTGAGTTGTTCGCCGCAATGAGCATGTCGCGATAATGACCAATTGCTTGTTGGTCATACACGCCTTCGAATGGCTCGATACGAGCCCACTCGATAGAAAGGCGGTGATGCGTGAGACCAAGTTTGCTCAGCAACCCAAAATCTTCGGCATAGCGCGTGCTAAATCCGTTTCCGTTTAGTGATGATGGCGCATGGCCGGCTCGCTCCCACTCGATCCAATCGGAATTGGGCGCAGCACCTTCGCATTGAGTGGATGAGGCACCCGTACCCCACATGAATTCATTGGGCCACGTGCGCTTCACGATTGCGAACTTAGCGTGTCAGGTGCTTGATGTATGTGAGCGCAGGAACGAGGCTTTCACCATCTGGACAAGGCTCATGAGTGCCGCCGATGTTGATAAAACCTGCTCTGCTTGCTGTTGCGCGTGATGCAACGTTGGTCTCGGCAATGTGTGCGCTCAGAAACTTAATAGATGGAATAGTGAGCGCAAATTGTTCGACGAGAAGCAGTGCGCTCGTTGCCGCACCGCGGCGGCGACCCCATGGTGCTATCCAGTAACCGGTATCGGCATTGCCCGTATCGGGATTGATTGTGTGGATACCAACCACTCCAACCGCTTCCTTTGTCTCTTGTTGTTCGATTACCCAGCGATAGGTCTCGGCGATGGTGTTGTCGATAAATCCGAGTGCATGGTCGCGCTTATAGGGACGAGGCACGAGAGTCCAGCGCTGAATGTCTGCGTCTTGGCACGCTCGCGTGATCCACTCTGCGTCGTCGATGGTCGGTTGTCGAATTGCAAACACAAATTAAGTGTATCGCTCTATGAACTGCGGGTGAGCTATGAGGGGAGCGTTGACCACTTGCCAGTTTCGAAGTTGTACAGCTTGCATGCACGGGTAGTACGCAAATGCGCGCGCAACGAGAACTTCTTGTCGATCACCACGCCAGGAAAAGCAGCCTTGATTGCTTCGGCTGCCTGGGGAAGTTTGTAAAACGGAATACGCATGTCGACATGGTGCGGCACATGAATGAAGATGTTGTGCCAGATGTAGTTGAGCACGCGAGGAATTCGCAAGATCGTAGTGCCCTCCATTTGGCCCCGAAACTTTGACCAATCGCGCCGTGAGTACCAGCGAATGTCTTCACCAATGTGATGTACATACACCGTGAAGCCGATGATGGAAATGAAAAGCATCCACGGAATAACGGCGACCTTGAGCAGTGTCCAAATGACACCTAGCACGCTGCCTGTTTGGATCCATCCAATTGCGCCAAGCAACGTACAGAGCGTGGAGAGAATGACAAGCATCGTCGCTCGATCAACGTCAATTTTTTTGGCCCATTTTTCACTGCCTTTGAAGCGCATCATTTTG
Organism: Actinomycetota bacterium; assembly: GCA_007279905.1. Lineage (GTDB taxonomy): Bacteria > Actinomycetota > Acidimicrobiia > Acidimicrobiales > Ilumatobacteraceae > UBA3006. The sequence goes on from QYPH01000023.1 coordinate 13,893, forward strand.
TTCCACCACACTTCGCGGCCGTAATAAAAACCAGAGCCAACTATTGACCATTCAAGCTTGTGTCGTGCGCGCTGCATACGACCCATCTCATTCCACTGTTCGAGAGTGATGGGGTGCCACACAAAGTCCATGCCTTGCTTGACGGTGTGTCCGTGATGGATTCGGTTATGCCCAAGATCCCAGGCTGCTTCGATGTGTGCTGAGGGAAGCATCGCGACACGCGCAATCAATCGGTTGAGTTTTGCTGATGAGAATAATGCGCCGTGAGATGCGTCATGACCGATGACGAAGAGACCCGAAACCATCGCGCCCGCAATGATGATGAGTGGGACGACCAACCACCAGGTATTGGTGCTGAGAAGTGCCACAATCACGGCGAAATACAAAGCGAAACTGCGCACGACATACGACATGCCTGTGAAGGTTGGATTGTCGTAGCAGTCGCCAGGGATGATCTTGATGACGTCGAGCAGAGTGCTCGGTTGCGCATCGGTTGTTGGTTCACTCACCTCACTCATCGTATTGACAGAACATCTGTAAGGCTCAACTAATTTTTGACGTTATAGACGAAAACGGTCACATGAGAAATGTGGCATTTTTGGCCATGAATAAATCTGACGACTATTCCGCAATCAAGTAGACAGGATCAAATCCAGGGCATTTGTTTTCTAAACAGCGAAAGTTGCTTCGAAGGCTTTTGCGCCCGCCACGAGAGATGCTCGCTCGGATTCATTCAGCACAGAGTACGGTGCGATGCAGAGCGCGTCAGTGAGTTCTTCGGCTTTCACCATGCGCGCACGAGTCTCGTCAGTGACGGTTGGGTGTTCGGCTTCAGACCAGCCAAACATTTTCATGTCGTTCGGTCGGTGTATGTAGTGAGCCTGAATTGCTCTCACACCACTCACACGAATTGCAACGAGGTGGGCACTTCCGCGGTATTCACGAAACGATGCAGCGAGTTGCATCGCCCTACCTGGCAAATCATCGACGAGGGGGAGCGATTTGAATGCCGCGAAGAGCGCGAGGCCGTCTGGGTCCATTGCATCAAATACTTTTTGCATCGCAGCAACAAATTCGTCCAGATTTGGAAGTGCGACGAGTCTTTCTCTGCCGGTGGCCGCTGCACATTCGTAATGTGCTCTGCCAATTTCTCGAGCAGGATGCTGAGCGATTGCGAGTGTCCAAGCGGCATTAATAATGACTGGGTTGAAGTAGCCAAATGCTGCAGCAACCACCGAGCCATCACAGTCGCCCAGTGCACCGCCCCTGCCGCCAACATAGAACTCCATACC
>QYPH01000033.1 GCA_007279905.1 Actinomycetota bacterium
GCGCGCAGAAGCGATTGCTTTTTCGAGAGCCGAAGAATGAAAATACAGTTCATCGCAGTGCACGAGCACGCCGCGCTGTACGAGTTGTCGAACAATTGATTTGTCGAGTGACGCCGCATCGGGCGGCATGCATCCGGCATCTGCGAACTGTTGCACCATTGGGTGAAGTGCAATGTCGTTGGCGTCGACGCTCCGCGCGCGACCATCGCGCACGGTGATGTTGGGAACAGTTGGCAATACAAGCCGTTGTTGCAGTGAAAGTGTGGCCACGTCGACACCGAGATCTTTTGATGCAGTGATGTGTGCCGACAACTCTTGGCTCACTTGGTCGAAAGCGTGATGGGTCGTGACCCACCCGTCGAGCACCTGCTCAACTTCGGATATATCAACGATGCGCCCAGCAAGGAGATGTAATTGGCTCAGTTGCACCCAGCCACGTTCGGCAACCAGCCTCAATACGTCACTATTGGGCGTGGCTTTTGAGGTGCGCATGATTGGCTGAATGTCGAGAACCTGGCCACCACCAATGGTCTCATCGCGACCAGACTCGCGCAGGATAAAGCGGTCGCCAGGCGCAATCGGCAGGATGACTGGAAGCGTCACCCGAATACAACCCGACTTACCGCTGTGAATACTTGTTGAACCGATGGTGTGCAGCGCGACCGGAATTTCGCGCGAACCGATGTACATCATGTAGCTGCCGCGTTTTGAAACTGCGTGTTCTATCGCGGCTAAAACATTGAGTGATGCATCAAACTTGTTTGTGCCAAGCCATTGGCCATCGATAACTAAAACATCGCCGCGATTGATTTCTAGATGGTCGATGCCGGTGAGATTGAGCGCGCATCGGTTGCCTGCTTCAAGCTTGTCAAGAGATATTCCGTTGGACTGAATGCCACGGATCTTTACTGTGTGTTGATTTGGTAAAGACACAAGTTCGTCACCAACACGTAAGGACGAGCCAGTAAGCGTGCCCGTGATGACCGTTCCCGAACCTTTTGCGGCAAATGCACGGTCTACCCAGATGCGTGGTCGGTGAGTATCGGATTGAGGAGGTAGCGCTATAACAAGCTCGGTGATAGCCCCGCGAAGAATGTCGAGCGTTGAAGGGTTGTGTATCGAAACACACACGACGGGAGCGTGCTCGAGAAATGTAGATCGCACTCGTTGGTGCACGCTCTCAAAAGCAAGTGCGAGCGCCTCATCGTCAATCAAATCTGTCTTGGTGAGCACAATGATGCCGCGAGTAATACCAAGAGCATCAAGAATTCGCAAGTGTTCTTCGGTTTGAGGCTTCCAACCCTCGTTGGCTGCAACGACAAACATGCACGCATCAATACCGCCAACACCAGCGAGCATGTTGCGCAAGAAGCGCACATGGCCAGGTACATCGATGAATCCAATTTCGTTGTTGGAAAGTTGCGTAAAGGCAAAACCGAGGTCGATGGTGAGACCGCGACGTTTTTCTTCTTCCCAGCGGTCTGGATCGGTGCCCGTGAGAGCTTGCACAAGTGACGATTTGCCGTGATCGACATGGCCGGCTGTGGCGATGATGCGCATTGGTATTTACCGAGCTGAAAGAGAGCTGAGCGCCGCAATCAATTCGGCGTCATCGTGTGCAAAGCATGAACGCAAGTCGAGCACGGTGTTGCTTTCAATCACGCGCGCGATAACGGGCAATGTTCGGGTGCGCAATGTTTCGAGATGATTGCCCGCAATAGAGATACCAATTGATGGTATTGATGCACCAGGCGTAGAGCCAGCACCCGGGAGCGCAACAGTGTTGACGAGTTGGCCAACACCAGTCGCATCGATGATGTGCTGAGCACGAACGCGCAATTGGTCAACAGATGTTGTGGCCATTGCCCAAAAAGGAATGTCGGTAGTAACGCGTTTGTCGAGGTAGGCAAGCGCCACATCTTGCAATGCCGAAATAACCAGTGCGCCGGGGCGCAACGCTCGAGCGAGTGGGTGAGCACTGCATTTTGCAATGAGATCTGCATTGCCCGCGATGATGCCGCATTGTGGGCCACCCATCAGTTTGTCGCCACTAAATGTGACAAGTGAAGCGCCTGCTTGCAACGCTTGCTTGGCTGCTGGCTCGCCAACCAACCAACTTGGTGCGGGGCCAGTGAGCCACGGGCACGTTTCATCAATCAACCCTGAACCGATGTCAGCAACAACAGGTACACCAAGTGTCGCGAGTTGGCTTACCGGCGTCTCTTCGACAAAACCATTGACACTGAAGTTGGATGGATGCACCTTCAGCAGTAGTGCAATGTCGTTTTTCTTTGACTCGACAGCCTTGGCATAGTCGCGCAAGCGCGTGCGGTTAGTAGTGCCAACATCGACAAGTCGCGCACCACTTTGCTCGAGCACATCAGGAATACGAAAACCGCCACCGATCTCGACCGATTCGCCGCGCGACACTGCGACATCTCGTCCATGCGCAAGAGCGCCGAGCACGAGCATGATGGCTGCAGCATTGTTGTTGACAACAAGTGCAGCCTGTGTTTGGCACAATGTGGCAATCAGGCTGCCAATAGATCGCTGACGCGAACCGCGTTCGCCAGTTGCAAGATCAAACTCGAGTGTGGACGACCGTGCCTGTTGAGAAAAGTTGATAGGTGCTCGACCAAGGTTGGTGTGCAAGAGAACACCCGTTGCATTGATTACACCTCGCAACAGGGCAGTGTGAAATTCGGCTGCAAGCCTGTCGGCATCTGCAGGATTGCCTGCAGCAATGGCTGAACGGGCGCAATCCACAAGCACTGCATGGGGCAGGTTGTGGCGCACCGCCAAGTCACGCGCGAGGGCATCGACCGATGGTGGGCGCTGTGAGTCGTTGGGATTCACGTCTAGCAACCTACTGTCATAGAGATGAATGCCGACACGTCTGAAGCAAAAAACGATTTTGATCCACTTTCTGTGCCCGTGCGCCCTGCAGCCACGGTGATGCTGGTGCGCGATCACCCAATACATGGGCTACAGGTGTTTATGTTGCAGCGCACATTGCAAGCAGTGTTTGCAAAAGGCATGTATGTGTTTCCGGGTGGGCGAGTAGACGCTGTAGATAATGGTTTTGAGTTGGAGTCGGTGTGCGATGGGTTGAGCGATGTAGAAGCCAGCGCACTGCTTGGGGTGCCTGCGGGTGGACTTGGCTTTTGGGTTGCAGCAATTCGCGAATGTTTCGAAGAAGCAGGAGTATTGCTGGCACGGTCTGTCGAGAGCAATGACATTGTGCGTTTTGATGACGAGAACAAGATTGACCGTTTCAATGTCGCGCGTCATGCTGTGCACGACGGCGATTTGTCATTGATCGAGTTGTGCACTCAAGAACAATTGCGCCTTGTTACCGACAACATTCACTATGTGAGCCACTGGATCACACCTGTTGGTGAGCCGCGCCGATTTGATACAAGGTTTTTTATTGCGCGAGCCCCAGACGCACAAGAGCCACTGCACGATGACAATGAAACGATCGCGAGTTTGTGGGTTGCGCCAATAGAGGCTTTGGCAATGCACAAGCGCGGCGAGTTGGCAATGATTCCGCCAACGACGAGCAATCTTGAATTTTTAGTGCCGCACACGACTACCGATCAAGCGTTGCAGGCTGCAAGAAAGATTGGAATGCCAACCACAATTTTGCCGCAACTCAAAACAAATGATGATGGCAAAGTGATCGGCATCGCGATGCCGGGCGACGCAGACTACGTCAATTAACGAGCGTCAATTAGCTGCGTTTACTGATTGCAACCTGCACGGCCTCTGGGTCGCGCGCAGTGCAACCACCCATTTCGGTAACAGGAACTGTGGTGTTCATGATGTTGGCTGCAATTGCAAGAAATGCCTGAGCCGCTGGACCTTGCGAGGTCAACACAATTGGCTCTCCAATGTCGCCACCGTTAGCAACTGCTGCTTCGATGGGAACTTGACCCAACAACACCGCACCGATTTCGTCGGCGAGTGCCTGACCGCCGCCTTGGCCAAAGAGCGGGTACGACTCGCCGTGTTCGCAAGTGAACGCGCTCATATTTTCGATCACGCCAGCGACGCGCAAAAAACTTCGACGCGCCATGTCGGCTGCACGAATGGCAACTTTTTGTGCAGACACTGAAGGAGTAGTAACGATAATGAGGTCGGTGCGTGGCAACATGCGCGCAAGACCCATCTGCACATCGCCGGTACCCGGCGGCATATCGATGAGCAGGTAATCAAGTTCGCCCCAGTGCACGTCGTTGAGAAATTGTTCGACTGCTTTGGTGAGCATGAGCCCACGCCACATCAACGCTGTGCTTTCATCTTCAACAAGCATTCCTGTTGACACAACTTTGAGCAATCCTTTTCCGACCACTCGCTCGTTTGGAATCATGCGCGGCTTTTCGATGCCATCGATGCCATCGATGCGACGAGCTTCGAGGCGATCAGATATTCCGAGCATGCGCGGAATTGAAAAACCCCAAATGTCAGCGTCCAACACGCCAACGGTGTGGCCAACACTTGCGAGTGCTGCAGCCAAGTTGACAGTGACCGAACTTTTGCCGACACCACCCTTGCCACTTGCAATTGCCAGGATGCGAGTGTTGAGAGGAATTTGAGTGACGGGTGCTTGCTCGCGAGCATTCCAACGAGCGCGAGTCATGACGGCTGTGCGCTCGTCGGCTGTCATCTCGCCCCAGTCAATGGTTACTTTTGTTACACCGGGGTGCGACTCGAGTCGTGACTCGATGTCATTTTTTATCTGCACTCGCAATGGGCAACCTTTGATGGTGAGTTTCATGGCGATCGCAACGACGCCATCGGCAGAAATAGACGCGACTGCTGCCATGCCCAAGTCAACGATGTTGTCGCCCAATTCTGGGTCCATGACCGCTTTCAGGCGCGAGGTGACTTCTGCAACGCTCGGAGGCGCTGCCCCCGTCGTCTGTGGCTTGTTGCCAGTCATGGCTTAAACCTACCGTCAGGCCGGTAGTGATGCCCGAGCCACGTGCGCCATGACAGCCTTGACAATGAACGGTAGTGTGAACTCAACAGTTTTATTGGTTACGAAACATACACGAGAGAGGCTCCCATGATTACTGTCACCGAATCAGCCGCAAACAAGGTTAAGCAATTACTCGAAGCAGAAGGCGCAACCGATCTTGCACTTCGCGTCGCAGTTCGTCCAGGAGGTTGCTCTGGCTTTTCGTATGAAATGTTTTTTGATGGCGATGTTGCTGCCGACGATGAGACAATTACGTACGGCGAGATTCGCGTGATCGTTGATCCAGCTTCGTCACAACTTTTGGTAGGCGCAAGTCTCGACTATCAAGATGGTTTGCAAGATGCTGGTTTCAAGATCAACAACCCGAACGCAACTCGTTCATGTGGTTGTGGCAATAGCTTTTCCTGAAATTAGTTAGGGCCGCCTATTAGCGGCATTTCAGTGATTACAAATCAAGTGTTGCAATTGCGGCGTTGATTTCATCTGCATCAAACACCGCATCGAGTCGCTCAATAATTTTCCCCGTTGCGTCGGTGATATAAATCGCTGGCTCATAATCCATCTTGAGCGCGATCACTGCAGGTGCAACAGTGGCTGCTTTGTCATCGGTGTAAATTTCGGTATGTAAAAATGTCATCGCATCACCAATTGACTTTTTTACGTTGATGAGCGACTCGAGTGCAGGAGAACACGTGCCTGTGCTGCAGTGTGCTGGAGTGCCAACCAAATATGCAATTGGTTTGTTGAGCGCGAGCGCTTCGTTGAGAGTGATGTTGTGAAACTCACACGGCTCGGGTGTGCGAGTGCACACTGGCTCGACACCACGATGATTGTCAAAGGTTGGTGTGTCAAAACCAGGAAGTTGTGAACCAACAAGCGGAATTGAAACTTCTGTTGCGCTGAGTATTTGCACTGCTGCGCCTGTGGCAGGGCCACCATCTACGAGCAATGTGTAAATACCCGGCTTGTCGATGTTGACACGAAATGGCCAATAGGGAATAGTGAGGTCAGTGTCATGACGGTCGGCCAACAAAGACTCGGCAACAACTTCTTGTGTATCGGCATTGATGAGTTGTGCCGAGAGTGTGTTTGGCAACTCAACTCCGCTGTCTGAAGTAAGCAACCCTGCTTGGTTGGCTAGTGAAATTGGAAGGCGAACGTTTCCAGGCACGAGCACTTGTGGAAAACGCTGCACTAACTGCAGGTCGCCGAGTGCCGCAACTGACTCGGATGCTGTTGCTGTTGACTCGGTTGACGCGCCCGAACAACCGGCAAGCAATGAGCCGATACCGACTGTGCTCGTTGTGCCAATGACACCAATGGAACCTGTAATAAATGTGCGTCGTGAAATCATGGCTTCATAATACGAGTTTTCTGCACGATGTCTCGAGCGTCTACGATTGGGGCATGGCCACAAACAAGAAAAAAACCGCAACAAAGAAGACAGCAAAAAAAGCTGCAAAAAAGCCGGTTACAAAGGCTGCCAAAAAGCCAGTAGCAAAATCTGGCGCGCCGCTCGGCCCCTATACGCCAGTGGTTCGCGCGGGCGACTGGGTGATTGTTTCTGGTCAACTTGGTGTGGTCGATGGCAAGATCGTCAAAGGCGGAGTTGCCGCGCAAACAGCGCAAGCAATTGTCAACCTCAAGTCGCAACTTGCGAGCGCCGGAGTGACGATTAACGATGTCAAAAAGACGCTGTGCTTTCTCACCGACATGGACACATTCGGCACTTTCAACACCGCGTATGTAGAAGGTTTTGTGACAAGCCGTCCTGCTCGCAGCACCATCGGTGTGGCGTCATTGCCATTGGGTGGTGCGGTAGAGATTGAAGCCTGGGCTTTCAAGCCACTACGGTAAATGACATGCTCGGCGTAGTCATCATCATTCTTGCGTTGCTCTCGTTTCCAATTGTCGTGGGTTTATCGACTGCTGGAATTGCCGCATTGATCGGCTTTTTTTTGCAGCGCGATGCAGACATTCGCAACGCCGGCAGCGAACTTGTTGAGTTAAACAACTGAACTCAACAGCCGATCTCGTTGTTCGCAACGCAACACTCGTTGCAACCGTAGACAACGCTCGAAGAGAAATACCTGGTGGTTGGGTTGCCATCACCAACGGATTGATTTCTGGAATTGGAAGTGCTGGCAACGAGCCACAAGCAACTCGCGTCATTGACGCAACTGATTGCCTAGTTACACCTGGGCTCGTCAACACGCATCATCACATGTATCAAAACCTCACGCGTGCGTTTCCTCCGATGACCAACGCGGCACTGTTTGGTTGGTTGCAAACGTTGTATCCGTTGTGGAGCACGCTTGACGAAGAAGCCGCCCATGTATCGGCATGGGTGGGTCTTGCAGAGTTGGCGCTGTCAGGTTGTACAACTTCAACAGATCACTTGTACGTGCATCCAGCAGGCGGTGGCGACTTGTTGTCGGCCGAGATCATGGCGGCACAAGATTTGGGGATGCGCTTTCATCCAACTCGAGGTTCGATGTCGTTGTCTCAAAAAGACGGTGGACTACCACCAGACAATGTGGTGCAAGATCACGATGTGATCTTGGCCGAGTCGCAACGCTCGGTTGAACAACACCACGATGCAGCACATGGCGCGATGGTGCGTATTGCGCTCGCACCATGCTCGCCATTTAGCGTCACAAAACAATTGATGACAGAGTCTGGACTCCTTGCCGAAAAACTAGATGTGCGCTTGCACACACACTTCGCCGAAAATTCTGAAGACGATGCATTTTCGCTGGCAACATTTGGTTGTCGGCCGACTCAGTATCTGGAAGACGTGGGCTGGTGCACCGACCGTGCATGGGTTGCACATTGCGTGATGCCAAACCATGACGAGATCCAACAATTGGGTAAAGCAAAGATCGGAGTGGCGCATTGCCCAAGTAGCAACATGATTTTGTCTTCTGGTATTGCGCCGATTGTCGACCTGCGGGCAGCTGGTGTGCACGTGGGTCTAGGGGTAGACGGTTCGTCTTCTGCCGACTCTGCTTCGATGTGGCTCGAGGCACGCCAGGCAATGTTGTTGGCCAAGTTGCGCAATGGCGCGGCAGCGGGCACGGCACGCATGTCGCTCGAGATCGCGACGCGAGGTGGTGCTGGTTGTCTTGGTCGTATTGGTGAAATTGGCGAGATCAGTGTGGGTGCAGTTGGCGATCTTGCAATTTGGTCACTCACTGGTGTTGCGTTTGCTGGTGCCGTTGCAGACCCAATCGAAGCATGGTTGCGCTGTGGGCCAACTGGTGCCAAACACACCATCGTGCATGGCAAGTTAGTTGTAGACAATGGGCAACTTGTAAGCAACAAAGTTGACTCAATGTTGGCGCTTCATCGCACTGTTGCCAAGCGCATGCAACGCATTGTCGACTAAACTAAACTGACGTAACATGCTGCAACATTTCGCTGTCACGTTTAGTGCAATCTTTCTTGCCGAACTCCCCGACAAAACGATGATTGCAACATTGTTGTTGTCAACACATTTTCATCGCCGCTTGCCAGTGTGGTGCGGTGTCACGCTCGGTTACGCAGTGCACGTACTGCTTGCAGTGATCTTTGGAACTGCACTAAGCCAACTTCCAACAACTCCAATTCATATTTTGGTTGGAATGTTGTTTTTAACTGGTGGTTTCATGACATGGCGCGCAGGTTCATCTACCGAGCAAGAAGAAACAGCCAAGTGGTCGGCGTCGATGTCGAATGCGCGGGTGGCGTGGACAGCAGCCTCGGTGATTTTGGTTGCAGAGTTTGGTGACTTGACGCAATTGGCCACTGCAGGGTTTGCAGCACGGTTTGATGATCCAATTGCCGTTGGTGTCGGCTCAATTGCTGCACTCTCGAGCGTGTCCGGACTTGCCGTGCTGGCAGGTGGATGGCTGCAAAAGAAAGTTCCGCTACACAAAATCCAACGCGTTGCCGCAGTGCTCTTTGCAACAATCGGAATCGCGACGCTGGCAAGCGTGGTGATTTAGGCAGACCACTTAGATTGTCCGAAGCGATAACCAACGCTGCGCACAGTCTGAATCAAGTTGGCGTGTTCTTCGCCGAGTTTTGCGCGTAAGCGACGGATGTGAACGTCGACTGTGCGGGCTCCACCAAAGTATTCGTAACCCCACACTCGCGACAACAATGTTTCGCGCGAGAAAACCTTGCCAGGGTTTTGTGCCAAAAACTTGAGCAATTCGTATTCCATGTATGTCAAGTCGAGTGGTAGCCCACCAAATGATGCTTGGTATGTCTCAAGGTTGAGAATCAGGCCGCTGTATTCGACGAGCGATTCACGACTACCACGAATTTCGGTAAAGAACATGTGGCGCAAGCGCGACTCGAGTTCGCGAGGATGAAACGGTGAGAGACAGAAGTCGTCAAACAAATCATCTCGCATTTCGAGATCGGCAAGTTGTGCTCCACTCACGAGCACAAGCACATGGCCGACAGGATTGTCATTTTTGCGCAGCGAGCGACAAATAGCCCAACCACCCTCTGGGTCTTCGTCGCACATCACTACCGCGCCGGCCCAACCTTCAACGGGTTCGCTCTTTGCTGCGTCGTCGGCCGATGAAACCGCCTTCCAGCGGTATCCGGCCAAGTCGAGCGTGCGCGCCAAGTCGATGGACGGCGGGTTTGGAAACACGGCGATCAACTGACCGACAACGTTTTCGTTTGCAGAAGTGCGCATGTTCACAGCGAGCGCAGGTAGCGACCAAGTTCGTATTGGCTGATGTGAGTCTTATATGTGCGCCACTCTGCGCGCTTGTTGCGCAAGAACCACTCAAAAATATGATCGCCAAGTGCTTCGGCAACAAGGCTCGAGTTTTCCATGACATGCAATGCTTCGTTCAAAGATTGTGGCAATTGATGGATGCTCATCTTCTCGAGTACATCGTTGTCCATTTCGAACAAGTTGGCGTCCGCTTCGTCTGGTAGTTCATAGCCCTCTTGAATGCCGCGCAATCCTGCAGCCAAGATCACAGAGAATGCGAGGTATGGGTTACACGCCGGGTCTGGTGATCGGTATTCGATGCGCGTCGCAGAGTCGCTATTGCGCTTGGCGATTGGCACACGGATCAGACCACTGCGGTTGTTGCGCGCCCACGAGATGTGGACTGGTGCTTCAAAGCCAGGAACAAGTCGTTTATACGAGTTAACCGTTTGGTTGGTGACAGCGGTGATTTCGGCGGCATGGCGCAACAAGCCGGCCATAAAGCATTTTGCAGTGTCGGACAAGTTGTATGCGTCATTGGCATCGTAAAACGCATTTTGTTCGCCGTTAAATAGCGAAAGATGAAGGTGCATGCCAGAACCCTGAATGGATTCGAGTGGCTTTGGCATAAACGTGGCGTGCACATTGTGCAGTGCCGCAATTTCTTTAACAACAAAACGGAATGTCATCACGCTGTCGGCCATGGTCAGTGCATCGGTATGACGCAAATCTATTTCGTGTTGGCTCGGTGCATCTTCGTGGAAGCTGTATTCGACAGGAATACTCATGGTCTCGAGTGTGCGAATAGTTTCTTTACGCAGTGAACTTGGAATATCTGTTGAGGTGAGATCGAAAAAACCACCTTCGTCGAGCAAGACGGGCGTGTTGGTGCTGTCTGGCGGAGCGAGATAAAAATATTCGATGTCGGGCGCAACATAAAACGAGTAGCCCCTGTCGCGGGCAAGACCAAGATTGCGCTTGAGTACTTGACGCGGGTCGCCATCAAATGGTGTGCCATCCAATTTGGCAATGTCACAAAACACTCGCGCCTCTGCGCCTTTTGCATCGGCCCATGGCAGAACTTCAAATGTGTTGGCATCGGGAAGAGCGAGCACATCGCTTTCTTGCACGCGGCTGTAACCGTCGATTGAAGATCCGTCAAATGACATTCCGTCGTTGAGTGCATTTTCCATTTCGGCAGGGCTGATCGCAAACGACTTGAGGTTGCCGAGCACATCGGTAAACCACAGTCGCACCAAGCGGATACCGCGTTCTTCTACCGTGCGAAGGACATAATCCTTTTGCTGATCGTGCATGGAAGTCACCTCAACAGTCTGCCGTGAGAAGTAATCAACAGCACCGAGGACCGGATCCTCGGTGCTGTTGAAACCTATAGAGCTATTTCTTTTTTGCGCCTTTTGATTTCTTGGCCGACTTTGCAGTTGACTTCTTCGGTGCAGGCTTTGCTGATTTGGTTTTCGCCTGCTTGGCTACTGGGGCCTTGGCGGCGCCACATACAGTCTCGAGAATCAGGCGCGTCACAACGTATGGGTCGACGTTGGCGTTTGGACGACGATCTTCTGCGTAGCCCTTCTTGTCACGAGCAACCTGCCATGGAATACGCACCGATGCTCCACGATTTGAAACGCCGTACGTGAACTTGTTGTACGGAGCGGTCTCGTGTTTGCCAGTGAGTCGGCTCTCGATGTCGTGGCCGTAGTTGCTCACATGCTCCATCACTTTGGTGCCGAGTGCTTTGCAGGCTGCTTCAATTGCCGAGTAATCCTTGCGCATCGCCTTGGTCGAGAAGTTGGTGTGCGCGCCCGCGCCGTTCCAGTCTCCCTTTTGTGGCTTAGCTGCATACGAGATCACTACGTCGTAATCTTCAGCAATACGATCGAGCAACCAACGCGCAACATACATGTGATCGCTCACCGTGAGTGCGCTTGCTGCACCAATCTGAAACTCCCACTGACCAGGCATCACTTCAGCGTTGGTTCCTTCAATCATTAATCCTGCATCCAAGCATGCTTGCGTGTGCTCTTCGATAATTGGACGACCAATAACACGACCTGCACCAACGCCGCAGTAATACGGGCCTTGTGGTCCCGGTTCGCCGGCCGATTCTGGAAAGCCGAGTGGTCGACCGTTCATGCGCATCATCGTGTATTCCTGCTCGATGCCATAAATCATTCCGTGGCTTGCATACTTCGATGCAGCTGCGGCACATGTTGCTCGATTGTTTGTCGGGTGTGGTTTTCCGGTTGTTGCAACCAACACTTCACACAGCACCAAAATGTTGTTGCCACCACGTAACGGGTCTGGACATGTGAACACCGGGCTTAACACGCAGTCTGATGCATCGCCAGTTGCTTGTTCAGTTGACGAACCATCGAAGCCCCAAATTGGTGGAACTTTGACGCCGTTCTTAATGATCTTTGTTTTCGATCGAAGCATCGATGTTGGTTGATGTCCGTCGATCCAGATGTATTCAGCCTGATATGGCATTGCATGTCCTTCCGGTTGAGAGAGTGGATGTGTGAGACCCGCTCTCAGGTACGTATCTAGTCTCGCAAACCGCCGTTTCTATCCCGTTGCCCAATTGTGAACGGCGTGTGAAGATCCGCCAGCCGAATTGCTCCTCTAGCCTGAAGACCGTGGCCGCACCGCTCCTTACTCATGCAACTCTGCGCATTGGGATGGCCCAGTTCAACCCTGTGGTGGGCGACATTGCATCAAATGCCATAAGGGTTTCAAGTATTTATTCTGATGCGTTAGCCAGGGGCTGTGAAGTATTGGCGTTTTCCGAACTTGTTCTCACTGGATATCCGCCAGAAGACTTGGTGCTCAAGAGCGGTTTTGTGAGTGACAACTTGGCTGCCTTGCAGGCATTTGCTGCAACGACCACTTCGTGTGTGGCGGTGGTGGGGTTTGTGGACAGAGTGGGTGACGAACTCTTCAACGCTGCAGCAATTTGTGCGCATGGTCGCGTGCACGGCGTATATCACAAGCAACTGTTACCCAACTACAGCGTGTTTGACGAGCAACGATATTTTTCTGCTGGCAAAGAATTTTCGTTGTTTCGGATCAATGGCGCGCTGGTGGGAGTAACGATTTGTGAAGACATCTGGGATGAATGCGGACCAGTTGCGAAGCAGGCTTCGGCAGGTGCAGTGCTCAACTTCAACATCAACGGCTCGCCGTATCATCGCGGCAAGATAGGCGAGCGTCAGCAGATGGTGAGCGAACGCGCGCGCGACAACAATTGTGTGATCGCCTATGTCAATCAAGTATGCGGTCAGGACGAATTGGTATTTGACGGTGGCTCGATGTTGTTTGATGCAAGTGGAGCATTGTTGGCAAAGTCTGCACAGTTTGTTGAAGAGGTGCAGTATGTGGACGTGGTTTTACCGCGCACTGCTGGTGTTCCCGAAGTGGATGTGCGAGAGGTGCTGCCAGTAGCGCCGCCGCGGGAAGTTGAGTTGACGGGCACTATTGCTGCTCCAGCGAGTGACATTGAGCAAATATTTGGTGCGCTCGTGCTTGGCACGCGCGACTACGTGCGCAAAAACGGTTTCACCGATGTAGTGATCGGATTGTCGGGTGGCATTGATTCTGCACTTGTTGCAGCAATCGCAGTTGAGGCGCTTGGTGCAAGCCATGTGCATGGAGTGTCAATGCCATCGCGCTACTCCAGCGAAGGATCGCGTAGCGACGCTGCCGCACTCGCAGCCAACTTGGGAATCGACATGCAAACGATTTCGATCGAGCCAGCATTTGAGGCTTACTTGCAGATGACTACGCAAAGTTTTGCTGGTCGGCCACAAGATCTCACCGAAGAAAACTTGCAGAGCCGAGTGCGTGGCACGACGCTGATGGCGTTGTCAAACAAGTTTGGATGGATGGTGTTGACCACGGGCAACAAGAGCGAACTCGCAGTTGGGTATTTCACGCTGTATGGCGACTCGGTTGGCGGATTTGCGGTCATCAAAGATTTGTTGAAGACCAGCGTGTACGAACTGTGTCGTTATATCAACACAAGATCTAGCAAGTCAACAAATCGCGAGGTGATTCCTGAAATTATCATCACCAAGCCGCCATCTGCCGAACTGCGACCTGATCAGCGCGACGATCAATCGCTGCCGCCCTACGACGTGCTCGATGCAATTCTTGAGATGTATGTAGAGCAAGACCGCACCGCCGCTGAAATTATTGCGCTTGGTTTCGACGAAACACTTGTGCGACGCATCAGCAGGCTTGTCGACCTCAGTGAATATAAACGACGACAGGGCCCACCCGGTGTGCGCGTGACGCTCAAGGCATTTGGCAAAGACCGACGTCTGCCAATCACTAACGCCTATAGGGGTTAGTGCGCTCCACCTAATTTTTTGTAGGTGAGGATAGAGATCGCTGCCAGAACGCCAAACCCCGAGCCGATCAGTGCGGGCACATCGACGCCGTATTTTTCGTATGCACGCGTTGCAACAATGGCGATAACGGCTCGACCAAGAGTGCCCGCTCCAAGCACCCAACCGAGGCCGGCACCAGGACTATTTGGCACAAGTTGTGAAGCAATTGGCAACAAACTGACAACCGCAAATTCAAATCCGAGGTAGTACACGCCAACCGCAATGAGTCCAAATGCGATGTTTGTAGATGCAAGCGCGAGCAAGATGCCAGCAGGCACGATCAACAATGCGCCACCTGCGATCGAGCGTTCTTTACCCCAACCATCGGTGCGATGCGCACTATTTAAAGATGCAAATAGTTCGACGGCGCCGAGCGCAAAACCGACCCCAGCGAGACGCGCGGCGCCGAACCCAAATTGATCGTGCAGCCAAGCGCCAAATGTGACGAACAAACTTTGCGCACACGACATGATGCAAAACATGGTGGCTACAACGAGCCATCCCCGTCCGTGCACTCGAGTTTTTGCGCCGTGCACGTGTGGCGCAACAACACGTGGCTCAGAGTTGACGCGCTTGGCAATTGATGCAGTCACCACAACGAGGCAGATGATGCCGAACAGGTATCCAATACGCCAGTTGGATGCAGCAGTGATGAGCCCCATGATCGACACACCAACAAGCAATCCGAGGGCCCACGAAGTTTCGGTGAGGCCAACGATGCGGCCTCGTTGTTGGTATGGCACATGATCAGCAATCCATGCGCCGAGTCCGAGATCAAAACTCTGTTTTGTCAGTGCAAGTACGGTGACGCCAACTGCAAACAAGTAGATATTTGGCGCAAGAGCAGCAATTATGCAACCAAACATGGTGCCAACAAGACCGATCACCATTGCGTTGCGATGTGTCAGGCGGTCGACAATGCGCCCGGCAAACGGTGAACCAAAGCCCGACAACTCAGAAACAAACAGTGCAACGCCTATGTCGGACAGCGAGACATTGAAGTCTTTGGCGATGATCGCCAAAAAGGGTGGAGCAAATCGGTAACAGGCATTTGCAACTAGGCGACCGAGTGTGACGATCGAGATATTGCGACGAATTTCTGGCTCATATGAATCGTCGAGCAGACGGTTGAAGACTCTGGCAAACATGTGCAGCAAATCTACAACGAATCAGTTGGTGCGCTGTCGCCTGTGATGTCACCAATCACCGAGACGATTTCGCCTGCAGTGATGCGATTGTTGCGATGAACAAAAAACCAGCAGCCACCCAAGTTGTGCAATTTTGGGTTGTGTACACCAAGAGTGTGGCGCAAGGTGCGAATGACTCCGCTGTGACTGACGATGAGTGCTGTTGGCACGCTTTCGCTTGCAGTTGCTGCGCACGATGCTGCAATGTCGCAAAATGCTGCAGTCGACCTGGCAACGATCGACTCATCCGATTCGAAACCATCTGGCTTGCGCCGACTATTGAGGTAGCCGGGCCATTGCGCCTCAATTTGATGGCGCGTCAAGCCCTGCCACGGGCCGACATCAGATTCGAGCAGTCGCTCGTCGACCACTACAGGGCCAACACCATGCAGCTCGGAGATGATCTGCGCAGTGTGCAGCGCTCTTTGCAGTTGACTCGATGCAATGTAGTCAAAAGTGCCAAGTCGTTCGGCCGCAAGGCGCGCTTGATTGATGCCGGCCTCGGTCAATTCAATATTGGCGTGCCCTTGCCAGCGCTCTTGCACATTCCACTCCGACTGGCCATGGCGAATGACCAGCAGTTTGGCGATGACATCGTTTGCAGACACAAAGACGCAGGGTAGTCGTAAAAGATACGATGAGGATGTGGTTCAACTGCGAATGTTTGCCTCGGCTCGTGAAGCTGCCGGTACTGCCCGCGACACCATGCCCGGCGACACTGTCGATCAAGTGCTGGCGGGGGCTGTTGCTCGATTTGGATCCGAATTTGCAACGGTGCTCAAAACCTGTCGGGTGTGGGTCAATGGAGAGTCGACAGAAGGTACAGCCGTCGTTGTCGAAACCGATGAAGTTGCAATTCTCCCACCTGTGTCGGGTGGCGACTCATGACAAACACATTTGACGAGCTCAATCTTGAAGAGTTGCGTGCCAAGCGCCACGAGATGCAACATCAAGAAGATGCAGTCTCCTTTGTGCGCCGACTTGCACAGGGCAGACTCGACATTGCGCGCGATGAATTGCGCCGACGCATAGACAAGGAACCATTGCTCGATGTTGCAGCAAACCTGGCGGGTGTGTTTGGTCAAGAGCACGGTGGCGGATCGGCTCGCCCTCCACGCGAAACAATTATTTCGGGCGATCATCCGCTCGTGCTCGAACTTGAACATCTCTGTGAAGATCTTGGCTTCGGATCGATTCGCACGCTTGACGAAACAAGTTTGCGCACCGCTATTGACGAACTCGCCAAATTTGAGTTGTTGCGCTCGAGTGAACGGCGCGCATTATTTGACACCATCGATGCACTCACCGCGGCACTGGTGAGGCGTTACAAAAGTGATGGCGCAAATGTCGACGCGCTCTTAAACGACTAGCGAGTGCTGGGGTCAGCCCCCAAAGACCATTGTTACATAGGGCTCATTGTCCAACTCCGCAAATCAATGAACCCCACAGATAGGTTTTAAGGGTGATGCAACGTGTTGCTGTGCTCTCCCTGCACACCTCACCGCTCGCCCAACCGGGCGTAGGTGACGGTGGTGGCATGAATGTGTATGTGCGCGAACTCGTTTCATCGTTGGCGAGCAGTGGTGTCGACTGCACTACATATACGCGAGCGTGGAGAACTGGATTGCCCGATGTGGTCGAGGTCGAACCAAATCACCGAGTCGTGCATGTTCGTGCTGGCGATGTTGACTTACCAAAAGAAGAGATGCTCGGTGTCGTCGACGAATTTACCGATTCGGTTGCGTGGCATCTCAAGCGCAATGGTGGTGCCGACTTGGTGCATGCAAACTATTGGTTGTCGGGCATGGCAGGACACCGCTTGAAGCATGAACTCAATTTGCCGCTCGTCACTACGTTTCATACATTTTCGCGCGTCAAGGATTTGGGCGGCGATGTTGAGTCTCCAGTGCGCGAAAAATCGGAATTAGAAGTCATTGGCTGTACTGATGCAATTTGTGTGAGTTGCCCGGAAGAGCGTTCGCAGTTTGAGTCGCTGTACGGCAGTGCTCCTGGCACAATAGAAGTGGTTGCACCTGGTGTAGAGCGAGCATTCTTTTCACCAGGAGATCGGCGGGGTGCACGACGTGCGCTTGGGCTTGGCACCGGACCAATTCTGTTGTTCGTTGGTCGTATTCAGCCACTCAAAGGACTCGATGTTGCAGTGCGCACACTTGTCCAACTCGGTCGCAAAGATGCACGACTCGTGGTTGTTGGCGGCGCAAGCGGCGTTGATGGATTAGCAGAACTCGAACGGGTGCAGCGCATCATCTCCGAAAATAAACTCGAGGATCGCGTTCATTTCTTTGATCCACAGCCTCACCATTTGTTGTCTACTTTTTATCGCGCAGCAGATGTGGTGTTGGTACCGTCACGAAGTGAGAGCTTCGGATTGGTTGCGCTCGAGGCAGGCGCGTGCGGCATTCCCGTTGTTGCCACTGGCGTCGGAGGGCTTCTGAGTTTGATTGATCATGGTCGCAACGGCTTTTTAGTGCCAGGCCGCAATGTCGATGATTTCGCCAAGTTCACCGCTGCATTACTTGACGATTCGCTACTTGCATTGGCCATGGGTACGGCTGCTGCCGAGCGGGCCAAAGCGTATTCATGGAAATCTGCGGCGCTCACCGTGCGCACCGTGTATGCGCAACTGCTCGAGCGCGAATTGGTGGCTTGCAAATAGTGAGCGATCTGTTTGACGATGCAGCAATGGCACGTGTCGAACATCAAATAGACGAATGGTTGGCACATCTTCAGGCGCACAATCTTGCGATCCTTGCTGTCGATCGAAGCGTAGAAGGCGACATTCGTTGGTATGTACGAATGCAGGGAGAAGAAAAGGAATTTACGACAGTGTGGCTGACATTGGGTCAGCGAACTTTGCGCTATGAAACATATGTAATGCCAGCCCCCGAAGAGAATGCCGAAATGTTGTATGAGTCGCTGCTGCGGCGCAATGAAAAACTTGTCGGAGCACATTTTTCGATTGGCGCAGAAGACGCCATCTTTTTGAGGGGCGAACTGCCTATTGGCACAATCACCGAGTCTGAAATCGATCGGGCAATCGGAACCCTCTATTCCACGGTGGAGCAGTATTTCAAAGGGTTTTTGCAGATCGGATTTGCCAGCCGATTCAACAGCCGAATCTCCGATTGACCGTACACATAGGGGTGCGTTCCGAGCCTTCAACGGTCGGGGAAGTCGGTTGAGTGGCTCGGACGCATCTCGCTAGCCTGACCACAATGAATCTTGTGGCTCGCACTCCCATCACGTTTGTTGGTGGAGGCAATATGGGGGCCGCACTTGTCGCGGGGTTGCTCAAAGCGGGGTGGCCTGCATCGTTGATCACGGTTGTGGAAACCTCGAGCGCAAGACGAGACCAACTCATTTCGATGTATCCAGGAATTGTTACCTCAGAAAAAATTGTTGCGTGCACAGCAGGAGTAATAGCTGTCAAGCCGCCTGCTGCGGCGCAAACGTGTGCAGATCTTGCGCAGGCCGGAGCAACTCGTGTGCTTTCGATTGCTGCCGGAATTGGACTTGCAACTTTGCAAGCTGCTGCCGGCACAGAAACTGCAGTGGTGCGTGCAATGCCAAACACACCAGCACTCGTTGGTGAAGGTGCATCAGGAATCAGTGGATCATCACAATGCGTCCTAGCCGACATGGAATGGGCCGAGTCGGTGCTTGGCGCAGTTGGCACTGTGGTGCGTGTTGATGAAAATCTTCTCGATGCAGTTACTGCGATTTCGGGGTCGGGCCCTGCCTATATATTTTTGATTGCTGAGGCACTGATGTCTTCGGCTGTCACTGCAGGCTTGTCGACCGATGTGGCCGATGCACTCGTGCGCCAGTTGCTCGTGGGTTCCGCTCGATTGTTGCAGCAGTCAGCCGAAACGCCAGCGCAGTTACGCGCAAACGTGACATCACCAAATGGTGTTACA
>QYPH01000051.1 GCA_007279905.1 Actinomycetota bacterium
CGTGAGTCATCTGTGTATAAGATACAGCTGTTTGCACATCTTTGTGCTCACCACCGTGTTGCTCATCAGCTTGTTGCTGTGCATCTTATTGATGACGTCCTTGTTGCTGACCACCTTGTTGCTGACCACCTTGTTGCTGACCACCTTGTTGACCACCTTGTTGACCGCCTTGTTGACCGCCTTGTTGACCGCCTTGTTGACCGCCTTGTTGACCGCCTTGTTGACCGCTCGAATTGTTATTCGACGGTGCCGGATTCGACGGTGCCGGATTCGACGGTGCCGGATTCGACGGTGGCGGATTCGACGGTGGCGGCGGCGGCGGAACAGTGCCAGCCGAGACAATACTCGCTGGAAAAATTAATGCTGAAGCACAAAGAAGAATTCGTTTTGCCTGATGCATGGATACCCCATTTCAAATAAGAACAACTTAAAAAAATTTTACATTTTTAATAGATGGTATGCAAGCCTACCCAGAGACAAAAAGGTCTCGACTTATATGGCTCATTTGTTGGTCCGAAAACCGCTATTGCTGGCCCGCAACCGTAAACATCTCAGCGATCTCAAATAGGCCATCTCGCACCACAGCCCTCTTTTCAGCAACTGTTTTTCCGAGCCGCACAATCACCAAGTCGTGTTCGGGTAGCACAACAATCTGTTGACCTTCATAGCCCGATGCAATGAGCGAACTGGGTTCGCCAGGCTGTGTCCACCAATGGGCTCCATAACCCTGGCCGGTTTCATCATCGATCACCGTTTGTGCGCGAGCATGGTCCACCCAGCCTTGTGGCAAGATTCGCTTGCCCTCCCACAACCCATCACGCAAGTACAGCTCGCCAAACTTTGCAAAGTCTCGTGCAGTTGCATACACATACGACGAGCCAACAAAGGTTCCTGCTGCATCAAACTGGGCAGTTGCACTCGTCATCCCGATCACATCAAACAAACGCTCCTGAATAAAAGCCCGAGTCAGTGCACTTGAGCCGTGCTTGTCGCCCAATGCATCGCCAAGCAACCGCGCCACAATGTTGGTGGTGCCAGACGAGTAATACCACACGCTGCCTGGCGTGCTCGCAAGCGGCTGATCGATGGCGTATGCGGCATGGTCGTCTTTGCCGCTACCAAATAACATCTCAATCACATTCGACTCGTTGCCTTCGACATAATCCTCTATCCAGGCAAGACCACTGCGCATCTCGAGCAAGTGCTGCAACGTGATGTGCTTGCGATCATCGTTTTGCCACAGAGCAATACCTGTCGGCGCCTGCACATCGAGCAAGCCGTCCATTTGCGCCATACCGACTAGCGCGTGAGTGATCGACTTGGCCATAGACCACGAGATCAATGTCGTTTCAGCCGTCACCCCATCGGCATAGGCCTCTGCCACAACCTCTCCACGATGTTGCACAACAAGGCCAAGTGTCGTGTCGGTATCAATATGTTCACCCACCATCAAAGCGACCCTGCGCTTGAGGTCAACCAAGTCGTTCACTTACCGAATGATAGTGGCAACCGACCTGAGACCTGATTGTTGATTCGGTTGTTGCACAAGTGTGATCTCGCGATCACACAGTTGCTCAACATCTTGACTGTCGTGAGTCACCACAAATTTTGATCCAGGTAACTGTCCAAGTTGTGTGCGGAGCCACACTCGCACATCACGTCGTGCATCGGCATCCAATGCAGCGAACGGCTCATCCAACAACACCAGCCGTGGTATGTCAATTAATGCTCGTACCAAGCCAACACGCTGTTGCTGGCCGCCCGACAGTTGATGTGGCATCATGGCTCCAAGGTTGCCAATCCCGTGATCGGACATTGCGTCGTGAGCGCGTTTTCGCGCAACAGACTTGTCTACTGCCCTATTTGTTAACGGGTATGCAACATTGTCAACGGCACTCAAAAATGGCATCAACACATTGTCTTGAAACACCATGCCCAAGCCACGTCGGTGTGCTGGTACAAAACTCTGTGATGCTAACGCGTCGTCGTACACAGAGTCATTTACCGTCAACTTTCCACTGTCGAGAGAAATGAGCCCACCGAGTAGGCGTAACAGAGTTGTTTTACCCACACCGTTGAGACCAGTAATTGCCACGATCTCTGAGCCAACCGAGAAATCAACTTCAAGCGTCAGCATTCCTCGCTTTGCAGTGCCACACAAATGCACACTCATGAGCGTCTTCCCATCCAACGATCACGCATGGTCACTAGCACAACCACACACACGGCGAGCAACACAAAACTCAGGGCATATGCAGCCTCTGGATCGCTTTCGAGTAATAGGTACACAGCCAGTGGAGTTGTTTGTGTACGTCCTTCGATGTTTCCTGCAAATGTAATGGTTGCTCCAAATTCGCCAAGAGCACGTGCCCAAGCCACCGCCACTCCTGCCACGAGGGACGGCATCAACAGTCGAAGCGTCACAGTCCAAAAACGACGCATGCCACTCGCACCCATTGCTGCTGCGGATTCCTCAAACCGTGGATCAACTGATCGCAATCCACTCTCGACTGCAATCACCAAAAATGGCAATGCAACAAAAGCCTCAGCAATCACTACTCCTGAGCGAGAAAATGTGAGTTGCAATCCAAACACGTCATACAACCAGCCGCCGATCAACCCACCCGATTTACCGTAGGCACCTAACAATGCAACACCACCAACAACGGGTGGCAAGACCATTGGCAACATCACCAATGCGCGCACGATTGATCGACCCCTAAAATCCACTCGCGCGAGCACCCAAGCCAGGGGGACTCCAAGCACCAACGCCACAATCGTTGCTCCAATCGATGTGTAGAGCGAAAGTCGCAACGCCTGTGATGCGCTACCGCTTGTAATTGAATCGATGAGTCGCGACCACGCAACCCGCTTGAGCAGACCGACAAGAGGTAGCAACAAAAATGCGAGCGCACATGCAGCACCAACAAATACGAACACGGGTGTTTCCGATCCAACTCCCCGTCGTTTAGAAGTCGTCTTCCTCGTCATGGATGTTCAAATCCAAACGATTTCAGGATTTTCCAGCCTTGCTCTGAGAGCACAAAATCAATAAATGCCTTTGCTGCATCCAGGTTGTGCGCACCGCGTATTGGAACAATGCCATACATTGCAACAACATTGATGGAACGAGGAATCGCAACTCCAGTCACAGTCTTCTTTGCAGCCAACACATCCGTCCTATATATAAGGGCGGCATCGGCATCGCCGCTGATCACCGCACCAAGCGCACTTTTTGCATCTACACCCCGAGTGACCTTTGATTCACTCAGCACTACCCCAGACCTCGCGAGCACACTTGCGCTATAGACGCCGCAAGGCACTGTCTTTCCGCACAACGAAACCACATCCAGGTTGGTCAAATCCTGCACCGACTTCACCGACATTGGGTTACCCGGCTTGACTGCAATCATCATCGTGTTGCGCGCGAATACTCGCGGCATCACTACCACATTGCCCATAGCAACAAGTTTTTCAATACTGATCAAATCGGCCGCCGCCAAAATGTCGCTTGGTGCACCCGACTGAATCTGGGCGACCAGTGTCGATGAAGATCCAAAATTGAATCGGACCTTCAAATCCTTGTGTAACTTACGAAACTCTTTGCCAAGAGCGATAAATGCATCGGTCAACGAAGATGCTGCCGAGATCGTGACTTGGCCACTCATCACAGGTTTGTTCACATCAGTGCTCGCAGCTAAAGCCTGCGTCGGATACAAACAACCGAAGGCAGCAACCAATACTGCAGCCTTCATAAGTTTGACCATGCGAGAGCCCCTAGTACGATTAGTATCAATGAGACTATACGAGCCTTCAGTCCAGGATCAAATAGTTCTGGCAATTATTGGTGAGCAACCACGACATGGTTTCGCGATTTCCAAAGAACTCGAACACGACCCTTCTCTTGCTGCCGTCATTCGTATTCGTCGACCACTTGTTTACCGATCGATCAACTGCCTGTTGGATGCGAAACTCATTCGCGAGGCAAAAGTGGAGCCCGGCGACCAGGGTTCGCAACGAGTTATTTATACGCTGACCGCTACAGGCAAACTCGCGTCCGCTAAGTGGCTCGACAAAGTGGTTGAGCACCCACGAGATGCACGTATCGAGTTGCTGGCAAAATTTGTACTCCGAAGTCGACGCAAACTCAAGAACCAGTCGTTAGCAAAACGACAAAAGAAACGATTTGAGCGTCTGGCCGAAAAGTTGCACTCTTCTGACCACCTGGCTACAGATGATGTTAGACTTGTTTCTCTGTGGCGAATCGAAAACATTAACGCGATGATCCGCCTGCTCGATGCCGTCTAGCGCGGCACCATCGTTGCGACAGCATCTTCATCATGAATCAAAAAGAAGGCATAGATAGATCCAAGCACGGCAAAACAGTTTGAAACTATAAATGCGAGATGAAAGCCACCCAATTGCGCTTGGATGTTCGGTGCCCCAGACGCAAGCAAGTGATGCTCGCGGGAAATAAATACCGTTGAAAGTAATGCCACACCAAGCGCTGCCGAGGCTTGACGCTGAGTCGAATAGATCGCCGAGGCTCGACCCGTATCAGGACGAGAGATTGTTGCGTAAGTCGATGCCTGCAGCGGGACAAATGCGAACGCCATAGATATTCCTCGGAAGAACATTGATGCTCGAATCGTCCACAAACTTGTTGTCATTGAAATGAAGACGAATGGAAGGCTCGAAAACATCACCATCGTGAGCCCAAGAGCAACCAGTCTGCGAGGTCCAACGGTGTGATACAACTTGCCCACAAATTGACTGGCCAAAATCATTCCAACAGCCTGAGGGAGCGATGCAAAGCCTGATTGCAATGCGGTATATCCCATCAATGACTGAATCATTTGGGGAAAGAGAAACAGGAACGCCATAAAACTTCCGTACGACAACGTGTTGACCATGTTTGAGTTTCGAAACATTCGATCTTGATATAACCGAAGTGAGATCATCGGTTGGTCAATCCGTAGCTCGACAAAAACAAGCATCGCCAGAAGCACCAACCCACCTAATCCAGAAACCAATACCGAGTTGGAAGTCCAACCTTTTTCAGGTGCTTGAGACAATGCATAGAGAACTCCAGCAAGACCAATGCCGGAAAGCAGAAACCCACGAATGTCAAAGCGTCCTGCGGTTGGCTCTTTACTTTCCTTCAACATAAAGAGGCCAAACACAAAACCCAATACACCGAGTGGCATATTGACATAAAAAATCCAACGCCATGACAGGTTGTCGATCAACAGACCGCCAATAATGGGCCCAAGTGCAGGCGCAACGACGATTGGAACTAACAATACAGTAGATGCACGCGCCCGTTCCGCTGGGGGAAATGCTCTAAACAGCATCGTCGTTCCAACCGGGGTGAGCATTCCTCCACCGACACCCTGCAAAATTCGGAACAGCACTAATTCACCTACCGAATGAGCCTGTCCACACAACGCAGATGCAACCGTAAATGTCAGTAAAGCAAACAGAAATGTTTTTTTAGTACCGACCTTGTCGCCAATCCAGCCAGATGCGGGAATCCAAATCGCCAGCGAGAGCAGATATCCAAGCACTACCCATTCCATCGATGCACGTGTTGCGTCAAACTCTTTTGCAAGAGTTGGAATCGCCACATTGACGATCGTCGTGTCAAGAATTTCAAGAAATAGGCCGGCAACAAAGATGACGGCGACGATCCACTTGTATTCAATATGTCGCAGTTTGTTCGCCACCGCGTAGAACCCTAGTTGCTATGGAGTGATTGCCGCTCTCTGTTCTGGATCGAGATTGGCAACAAATGCCTTGGGCAAACTCTTCACCTGTAGCGGCGTGAGTTGCTGCAATTGCTCCACCGTCACACCATCAGCCACACCTGGTTTAAACGCAGCCAACTGTGCAGGCTTGAGGGCACCAAATGTTGCTGCATCAAATTGGCCAACCTGATCGGCCTTCAAACCAGCCACAGCAATAGCAGGCAACGCACCAACTTGTTGCGGACTCATCGACGCCATCGCCTCAGCAGGCAAAGCCGCAAGCTGATTTGGCTTCAATGCACTCATTGCATTGACTGGTAATTGCGTGAGTTGCTCTGGTGACATCGCCGCAAACGTGGTTGGCGCCATCGCCGTCATTTGAGCAGGCTTCATTCCGGCAAATGCTTCTGCGGGCAGAGCATCCATCTGATCGGCTGTGATCGATTTAAACGCAACGGCTGGCATTGCACCCACCTGTTGTGCGCTCAAGTTCATCATCGCTTCTGGCTCAAGTGCAGCCATTTGGATCGGCTTAATCGCACTAAATGCACTGGCCGGTATCGAACCAATTTGGTCCGAACTGAGCGAACCAAATGCAGCAGGTGACAATGAACCAACTTGCGTTGACTTCATTGCGCCAAATGCCTCTGGCGACAATGCATCGATCTGATCGGCTTTGATTGCAGTAAATGCTGTAGCCGGCAATGCACCAACTTGTGTTGGCACCATCACCGCGAGCGCATCGGGTGGCAATGCTCTCAATTGTGCTGGCTTCATCGCAGCAAATGCAGTTGGCGGCATCGCGCCGACTTGTGCGCCACTGAGAGAACCAATCGCAGTAGCAGACATCGCTGCCACTTGACCGGTCTTCATTCCAGCAAAAGCCTCCGGTGGCATTGCATCCACTTGATCAGCTTTAAACGATGCAAATGCAGTCGCGGGCATCGCACCGAGCTGCGTTGGCTTCATTGCTTCAAATGCTGCTGGTGGCATCTGCCCCATTTGCGCAGGTTTCATCGCAGCAAACGCCGCAGGTGGCATTGCCCCAATCTGATCCGCGCTCAATGCAGCAAACGCCGCTGGTGGCATCGCGTTCATTTGATTTGGTTTCATCGTCGCAAACGCCTCTGGTGGCATCGCCCCAACTTGATCTGGTTTAAAACCAGCAAAGGCTGTTGGTGGCATCGCCCCTACTTGCGAAGCATTCATTGCCTCAAATGCTGCAGGCGGCATTTGTCCCATCTGGTTTGGTTTCATCGCAGCAAACACAGCCGGAGGCATCGCGCCAACTTGTTGCGCATTAAACGAACCGAACGCCGCAGGCGGCATCTGCCCCATCTGGTTTGGTTTCATTCCAGCAAATACCTCTGGAGGCAATGCTCCAACTTGATCTGGTTTAAATCCAGCAAACGCTGTTGGTGGCATGGCCTGAAACTGTTGTGGGCTGAGTGCCGAAAAAGCATCGGTCGAAAGTCGACCAACGTCGGTTGGTTTGAAGTTGTTAAATGCGTTTGCTGGCACCTGGTTCATATTCCAACCGTTTAAAGCACCAACCAACGCTGAGTTGTTTGTGCCGTTTGTCGGGGCGTTAAGTTGAGCAGGATTCAATGCTTGTTGTGGCAATGCATTTCTCTGCTCTGGGCTCATCGAGGCCAACACTTCCGGAGTCAATGACCTAAATTGATTTGGCGTAATTGCTGCCAACGCATTATTAGGAATCACGTCCATCTGTTTTGCGCTCATTGATCCAAATGCCGACGATGGCAATGCAGCAAACTGATTTGGTTGCATGCCGGCCATCGCCGATGGTGGTAGAGCTGCGAACTGATCTGGTTTGAAACCGTTCATTGCACTCGGTGGCAACGCAGCAAACTGATCTTGTTGCATTCCCGACATCGCGTTTGGTGGCAACTGCCGCATCTGTGTCGAACTCATCGCCGACATGGCCGTCGGTGGGAGTGCAGCAAACTGATTTGGCTGCATGCCGGCCATTGCCGTTGGTGGCAACGCATTCATTTGTTGTGGACTAAATCCACCGAAAGCATCTGGTGGCATCTGACCCATCTGATTTGAATTCATACCACTAAACGCATTCGGTGGCATCGCGCTCACCTGCTGAGGGCTAAAGCCACTAAACGCATTCGGTGGCATCTGCTGCATCTGAGTTGGCTTCATCCCACTAAACGCCGCAGGAGGCATCGCATCAATCTGATTTGGATTAAAACCAGCAAACGCATTTGGTGGCAACTGTTGCATCTGCTGCTGACTCATACTGGCCATCGCCGATGGCGGCATCTGACCCATCTGATTTGGTTTCATTCCGCTAAACGCATTCGGTGGCATCGCATCGATCTGCTGTGGGCTAAAGCCACTAAACGCATTCGGTGGCATCTGCTGCATCTGAGTTGGCTTCATCCCACTAAACGCCGCAGGAGGCATCGCATCAATTTGATTTGGATTAAAACCTGCAAACGCATTTGGTGGCAACTGTTGCATCTGCTGCTGATTCATTCCCGCCATCGCCTCTGGGGGCATTTGACCCATCTGATTCGACTTCATCCCACTAAATGCCTGCGGTGGCAACGCTGCCATCTGATCGGGCTTAAAGCCCGACATTGCATCGGGTGGCAAAGCACGCATCTGACTCTGATTCATATTTGCCATCGCCGAAGGTGGCAATGCACCAATTTGTGCCGGGTTGAATCCAGCCATCGCATCGGGGCGAATTGCAGCAAACTGATTTGGATTCATATTTGCCATCGCCGAAGGTGGAATTGCTCCCATTTGATTTGGGTTAAAGTTTGAAAACTGATTCGGGTTGATGCCCGCCAGCTGATTCGGAGTGATTGATCCAAACTGCGTCGAAGGCATGCTGCCGCCAGGTTGGAAGACAAATGCAGGACCTTGATTTGGATCGAACGCCTGCGCGGGGCCTCGATTGGGATTAAACGGCGCTGTACCCCCAATTGGATTAAACGGCGCTGTACCCCCAATTGGATTAAACGGCACACTGCCAGGAATCGTGTTCTGCGGGTAATTTGGATCTAGCGCTGCCGGACCAGTCGGTGCC
>QYPH01000026.1 GCA_007279905.1 Actinomycetota bacterium
CCGCTCGCACTCGACTTGGTGTTGTTTACCGACCTCGCACAACGCGCAGGCATCGGTGGCATTCAAGAGTGGTTGTCGTTCTATTACAAGAGCCCACAAGTTGCACCTGGCCTCAAGCCAGAGCACGACTTGTTTGTGCAGTTGGCAAAGCTCAAGAACACACTTCGTTGGATGATGGGCGAAGACCAGATCACGCACCTGGGTCGCGAGTATTACGACGAGGCCTAACAACCGTCACGCTGTATATGCAGCGTGTGTCGACATCATTGCGGTGGTGATGTTCGTTGCTATTGGAAGACGTAACCACGACGAGGGCACGGCCATTGATGGCATTGCCATCGTCGCCGCGCCATTTCTCATTGCACTTGTTGTTGCATGGCTTTCGTCTCGGGCGTGGCGCACACCTGGCTCAATGCGCACAGGTGTGATCGTGTGGCTTGTGACAGTTTTTGCTGGGCTCGAGTTGCGTTATTTTGTGTTTGATCGCGGCACTGCCACTCCATTTGTGATTGTGGCAACGCTTGTGCTTGGCGCGTTTATTGTTGGCGGCCGCTACGTTCTCAACTTGCGACTTAAGCGCTAACGAACAACCACAAACTCGACGCCGAGATCTTTACGTCGCATCAGTTTTTCATCAAGCGTGATAATTGGCTGCCCAAGGCTCTTTGCCAAAACTACATAGTGCGCGTCATAGCTACTGATCTTGGTTGCTTCATCCCATAATTGAGACTGAAAATTGGAGACTGTGAGAAATGTGAGTGGCATCTGGCCAACCAGTGCTGCTGAAATTTTTGCATCACGAGAAGTAATTTGGTTGAGCGCAGCCATCCGTTTGAGTACATGGAATACCTCTGCTAAAAAGATGTCCGGAGCATGAAGATTGTCATCAAGTAGTTGGATTGCCCGCTGACCCAAGGGTGTTTTTCTTACGATTTCTACCCCAACACTCGCATCAACAATCACTTGGCGGTGTCCCGCATTCGCCTAATCTCATCAATCACAAATTGGGTATCGATTGCTACGCCCGGCTTCCCCAGCATGTCCGACTTCCACTTGGCGACTGATGGTCTGAGCAGATCGGCGCGAATCAGTCTCAATACGTATTCACCAAGAGTGCAATTTGATTCTTTGGCTCGTTCTCGTATTTGCTCGTGAATTTCCTCAGAGACATCTTTGATTTGAATTGCAGACATGGGAAAATCGTAGCATGCTAACAGCATGCTTGATTCGGGTTGCCGAGCGGTCGTCATTGGTTGGATGTGTACCTACCCCTGCAATAAATGCCGCGAAGTGCGAGAAATTATTCGATGATGTTGGTGATCGCGCCGGTCTCGGCACCCTGCACCAATTTGGCGTATTTAGCCAACACGCCACTCGTGTAACGCGCAGGGTTTGGTTTCCAACCCTTGCGTCGTTCGGCCAACACTTTTTCATCGACAACTAAGTCAAGAGTTTTTGTCGGCACATTGATGCGCACGATGTCGCCGTCGTGTGCAAATGCAATTGGTCCACCATCGGTTGCTTCTGGAGCAACGTGACCAATACAAAAACCCCACGTGCCACCACTAAAGCGACCGTCGGTGATGAGTGCGCAATCTGATCCACGACCAACGCCTTTGAGTGCGCCAGTAATAGCGAGCATCTCGCGCATACCAGGGCCGCCTTTTGGACCTTCGTAACGAATGATGATCACCGTGCCGGGCTTGATGTCGCCCGCCATCACAGCAGCCATCGCACCGTCTTCGCCGTCGAACACGCGAGCAGGACCTTCAAATGTCATCTGATCTTTTGTGAGACCAGCAACTTTGACAACGGCACCGCGAGGTGCAAGCGAACCAGTGAGCACATTGATGCCACCCTCTGCGTGAATTGGATTGCTCAATGGATGCACGACGTCGCCGTCTGGTGCTGGCGGATTGATCTCGGCCAAGTTTTCGGCAAGCGTTTTACCTGTGCATGTCATTACATCGCCATGCATCAAACCTGCATCGAGCAAGTGCTTCATCACGACTGGCACTCCGCCGATGCGATCGATATCGGTCATGTGATACTTGCCGCCCGGTTTGGTGTCGGCAATATGCGGCACTTTTGCTGCAACGCGATTGAAGTCGTCGAGATCGAGTGCAACGCCTGCTTCGTTGGCAATAGCCAACAAGTGCAACACCGCATTCGTTGATCCGCCAAGTGCGTTGACCATCGCGATCGCGTTTTCGAAAGCCTTTTTGGTCATGATGTCGCGCGGGTAGATGCCGAGGCGAACAAGATTCATCACGGCCGCTCCTGCAAGCTCGGCGTCAGACTCGCGGCGCTTGTCGATTGCTGGTGGCGATGCAGTGCCAGGAAGGCTCATGCCAAGTGCTTCGGCAATCGAGCTCATGGTGTTGGCAGTAAACATGCCGCCGCATGCGCCTTCGCCGGGGCACGCAGCACGTTCGATCTCGCCGAGTTCTTCTTGGCTCATGTTGCCCGCCGCGCATGCACCGATCGCTTCGAAGACTGTAGTGATGTCAATGTTTTTGCCATTGTGCACACCTGGCAATGTGCTGCCGTTGTATACAAACACGCTTGGCAAATTCAGACGGGCAGCGGCCATCAGCATGCCGGGAATGCTCTTGTCGCAGCCAGCAAGCCCAACGAAGCCATCGAAGCGCTCTGCGTGCACGACTGTTTCGACCGAGTCGCAAATAACTTCACGACTCACGAGTGATGCACGCATGCCTTCATGACCCATCGAGATGCCGTCACTGACCGTGATAGTGCCGAACTCGAGAGCGACACCACCATTTGCACGCACGCCAACTTTTGCCGAGTCGGCAAGACGACGCAGCGATGCGTTGCAGGGTGTTACTTCGTTCCACGATGAAGCAATGCCAATTTGCGGTTTTTTCCAGTCGTCGTCGGTTAAACCAACGGCACGCAACATCGCGCGGGCTGCAGCTTTTTGATTGCCATCGGTAACGTCACGACTGCGGGGCTTGATGTCAACTGGTGTTTCTGATGGCCTTGTCATATCGATCAAGGCTACTTGCGCAAGCTATGCGGCTGACTTCCCCGGCTTACGTAGGTAGAAATAGAGCGTTGGGGCAAGGAATGCGAAGTACGTGATGACACGAATGTTCTCGGCAGCCTTGTGCCAGCCGAAGAAGCCTTTCATGAAATCGTAGAAGGTTCCCGACGACCACATGCCTGAGTCAATGGTCCAAGCAGATTGCACAAGCCAACCATTTTCCCAACCAATCAGTTCGCGATATTCGTGAATTGACTTGCCGGCGAGACCCGCAGCAAACATGATCAGCAACACTGCAGTCACCGTAAAGAATAATTTCAAATCAATTTTGCGACCACCGACAAAGATTGCGATGCCCAATGCAACCGCTGCAACGAGCCCAAGCAACCCACCAACTACAACTGAGCTACCGGAAGATGAAGTGGTCTCGGCACTGAGCAAAAAGAGAACCGTTTCTAGACCTTCACGCACTACAGCAACAAATGCGATGGCGAAAAGTGCTGTCTTTGCCGACTTGTCTACTTTGGCTCGCAGTTCAACACTGAGGTTTTGCGAATTCTTGCGCATCCAGAAAATCATTTGTGTGAGCACTGCGGCTGCAACGAGAGCAATCGTGCCTTCGGTTGCCATCTCAACTTTTCCGTTGAGCCCATCAACTGCAAGATAAATGCCAGTGCCAACAATCAGACACGCAACAATGGCTATGGCCGTACCCCACCACACGTACCGAGCATCTGCTTTCCGATTCGTTTTAGACAGATACGTGAGCAAGATGGCAACAATGAGTGAGGCCTCGAGGCCTTCGCGAAGCGTGATGAGGAATGAAGCAGTCATGGCATGATGTTAGCCGAACCTAACACCCTTCGTCAAATCGAAACTACAGCCAGACCTATCCACGTTTTGCCTGCAATATGGCAGTCACAACCTTGCCGTCGGCCTTGCCCTGAGAAGACTTCATGATCGCTCCAACCATAGCACCCATTGCCTTTTCTTCGCCTGCGCAATACTTGGCCCACGCATCTGGCTGAGCCGCAATTGCAGCATCGACCATTGCTTCAACAGCAGATGTGTCGAGGGCCTCAAAACCTTTTGCCGCAGCAATTGCTACTGCATCGCCACCACCGTTGGCAACTATCTCGGCGAGAATCGTTTTGGCTTGCGTTGCAGTGACCTTTGCATCGCGTTCAAGCAGCGTGAGTGCAGCCAAATCTTTGGCTGGCACTGAAGGGTTTGCACCCGCTTCGGCAAACGCCTGTTGCACATAGACAAGTGCGCGAGCAGGCTCACCGCCTGCATCGGCAACGAGTTGCACGAAGTCATCTTGGCCGCGCTCGACAATGACGTACACGGCTTCGCTTTCTTTGTCGGCGCCAGTCAGTTGCGCTAATCGTGCACGACGAGCAGCAGGCAACATCGGCAATGACGCGCGAATTGATTCGACCCACTCGGTGCCCGGATCGAGCAGCACTAGATCGGGCTCAAGAAAATATCTGTAATCGTCAGCGTCTTCTTTGACACGAAGTGTGTGCGTGCGCCCCTCCGAGTCGTCCCAGTGACGGGTCTCTTGGCGGATTGTGCCGCCGGACTCGAGCACATCTACTTGGCGACGAGCTTCGTAATCAATGGCCTTGCCAACTGCACGAATGGAGTTGACGTTTTTGATTTCGCAACGAGTACCAAATGGCTCGTCCGCTTTGCGCACCGAGACGTTGACGTCGCAGCGCATCGAACCCTCTTCCATCTTTGCATCGCTTGCACCAACCGCGAGCAAGATGCTGCGCAACTCAGAAACGTATTGACGCGCCTGATCGGCGTTGCGAATGTCGGGACGAGAAACAATTTCGACAAGCGGAACACCAGCGCGGTTGAAGTCGACAAGTGAGTAGTCGCTGCCATGAATACGGCCGCTCGTGCCACCGAAGTGCGTCGACTTGCCGGTGTCTTCTTCGAGATGCGCGCGCTCGATACCAATGCGCACGTCGCCCGGCAACATCATGTATCCATCGATGTTGATCGGCTGGTCGTACTGCGTGATTTGATACGCCTTAGCGAGGTCTTGATAAAAGTAGTTTTTGCGATGAAATGTGCTTGCCTGCACGGTGCAATTGAGCGCAAGGCCAAGGCGTATTGCAAGCTCGACAGCGCGTCGGTTGATGACTGGCAGCGCGCCTGGCAAACCGAGTGTGACGGGATCGATGTTGGTGTTTGGCTCGTCACCGAAATGGTTTGGGCTTGCCGAGAACAATTTGGTTTTGGTGTCTAACTCGACGTGAACTTCGAGACCAATCACCATTTCCCAGCCGTTGGGAAGAACTGTTGCGTGCGATGGAGCAGACGATGCGTTGCTCATGATGCGCGCTCCAACTCGGCAGCAACCCTAAACATGGTTGGTTCTCCAAGCGCTGGCGCAAGAATCTGCACGCCAACTGGCATCGAATGCGCGCCAGTTCCAAACGGCACGCTCATTGCTGCGTGACCAGCAAGGTTTGTGGGAATCGTAAAGATGTCGCACAGATACATGGTCAGTGGGTCGCTCGTTTTTTCACCGATCGGAAACGCAACTGTTGGAGATGTTGGCGTCAAGATCACATCGCACGATTGGTATGCGACAGCAAAGTCATTGGCAATCAGCCTGCGAACTTTGAGCGCCTTGCCGTAGTACGCGTCGTAATAGCCGGCCGACAATGCATAGGTTCCCAACATGATGCGTCGTTTTACTTCTGCGCCAAAACCTGCTGCGCGAGTGGCGCCATACATGCTGATGAGATCTGCTGATTCGACTCGCAAGCCGTAACGCACGCCGTCGTATCGGGCAAGATTGCTCGACGCCTCTGCAGGGGCAACCAAGTAATACGCGGTGAGACAATACGAAAGCGATGGCAGTGCAATGTCGACAATGGTTGCGCCTGCGGCCTGGAGCGCTACGAATGCTGCATCAAGTCGAGCAAGCACTTCTGGTTCGCAGCCATCAGGCATGTCGGCGAGCCTGCCGATGCGCATTCCCTTCACGCCTTGACCGAGCACCGCTGTGAGCGAAGCCATGGGTTGATCGAGCGATGTTGAGTCGAGTGGGTCGTGCCCGCCGATGACTTCCATCATGAGCGCGGCATCGGCGACAGTATGTGTGAACGGACCAATTTGATCGAGACTGCTGGCAAACGCAACGAGACCTTGGCGGCTCACCATGCCATAGGTGGGCTTGACACCAACGACTCCGCACAGCGCTGCCGGTTGACGAATGCTGCCGCCCGTGTCGCTACCCAAACTTGCTGCTGCAAAACCTGCTGCAACTGCTGCAGCACTGCCGCCGCTTGAGCCACCAGGTACGCGCGATGTGTCGAGCGGATTGCGCGTTGTACCAAACGCAGAGTTTTCGGTGGATGAGCCCATGGCAAATTCGTCCAAGTTGGTTTTGCCAACAATGACAGCACCCGCTTGCTGTAAACGCGTCACGACTGTTGCGTCGTACGGTGGCTTCCAACCTTCCAATATTTTTGACGAACACGTGGTTGGCACGCCGCGTGTGCACATGTTGTCTTTGAGTGCGATTGGCACACCAGCGAGCGGACCACGCTCTTTGCCGGCCTTCAAGTCGGCATCGATGCTTGCAGCATTGGCGCGTGCAGACTCGGACATAATGTGATTGAACGCGTGAATTTCGGTTTCGCGTTTGTCAATGCGCGCTAGATGTTGTTCGAGCACTGCGGATGCAGTTGTTTTGCCCGCACGGATTGAGTCGACGATGTTGACAACTGAAACGAATTCGGATTCCACAGTTACGACTCCGAACCGTTCGATGGCGGAACGCGAAACCGGCCATCTTGCGGTGCAGGCGCGTTATCGAGAACTTCTTGACGGTCGAGACCAGGTACAACGACGTCTTCGCGATACACATTTTTAATTGGGAAAGGTTGCGCCATTGGTGTCACGGCAGACAAATCGAGTTTGTCGATGTCGCCAAAGTGGTCGAGCATCCCTGTCAACTGCGTGGTCATGAGGGCCAGTTCTGCTTCGGTCAAGTCGAGTCTGGCCAAGTGCGCCACCTTGGCCACCACTTGGGCAGTGATTTTTGGTGTTGTCTTTGCGTCGGACGAAGGGCTCACAGCCCTTCAGCCTATTGGCTCTTCAAGTAGATAAGAACTGCGGATTCGGGAAACAGCATTGGTGGTTGGATGCCAACGCGTCCAAGTTGAGCGCCAGTCATTGTGAATGATGCGTGTTCTTTCGAATCGCCGAGAGGGAGATATGTAACGGTGTATGCAGCATCGCTGAGCAGTCCATGGATTTTCCACAGCGATGGCACGAGGCCTTGAGATGTTGACAACTGCGCGTAACTCATCACAGCCTTGCGTTTGTCAGTCGAAATTACTCCGTGAGCAACCGCGCTGTTGTCGGAAGTTACGTCGTAGCGCACAAAGTCTCCGCTGTGCAACAACTCTCGATGTTGTTTGTACAAGCCAATGATGTGACGAAGCTGTTGTTGTTGGTCGTCGCGCAGGGTGAGCAAATTCCACTCAACACCCATGTGGCCAAACATGGCTGTTGCACCTCTAAACGACAGCGATTGCCTGCGACCAGTGGTGTGTGCGGTGGGTGGGCCAATGTGTGCACCCATTACTTCGAGCGGCACAAGCATTGATGTGCCACGTTGAATGATTTGTCGCTCAAGAGCGTCGTTGCAGTCGCTTGTCCACACGCGCTCGGTTCGGCGCAATATTTCGTGATCAATGCGTCCACCACCCGATGCACAGCTTTCAATTTCCACATGTGGGTGCGCTGCACGCAGTTGGTCAATCAATTGATACACCGCTCTAGTTTGATTGTGCGTACCTGGTGCCCCATCGCTTCCGGTTGCATGCACATGCGCTCGGTTCATGTCCCACTTCACATACGCAATGTCGTTTTCGCCAAGCAGCACATCTAACTGCCTATATATATGTGCGTACGCATCTGGGTGCACAAGATTGAGCACCAATTGGTTGCGTGCCAATACGGGTTCATAACTAGGAGGCCCCAACACCCACTCGGGATGTGCACGAAAGAGGTCAGAGTCAGGATTGACCATTTCGGGTTCTACCCAGATTCCAAAATCCATACCCAGTTTGCGCACATGCGAGATCAACGGAGCAAGTCCATCTGGATACACGTCTGGCGACACAAACCAATCACCGAGACCAGACTTGTCGTTGCGACGCGAACCAAACCACCCGTCGTCTAATACAAAGCGCTCGACTCCCACTGCAGCGGCGGCATCGGCGAGAGCACTCAGTCGTTGTGTGTCGTGATCGAAGTACACGGCCTCCCATGTATTGAGCATCACTTTTCGAGGGCGCTCAACCGTTGGATGATGGGAACGCGAACGCACATTGCGATGCAACGCATGAGTTGCACCATTGAGACCATCGCCCGACCACGTGCCAATCACTTCGGGGGTTGCATACGACTCACCGGGCTCAAGGCACAACTCGCCCGCATGCAACAGTTCGCCCAACTGCATATATTTTCTGCCGTCTGGCAATACTTCGGCGAGCAACACCGAGTTGCCGCTCCACGCAAGATGTGCTCCCCACACTTGGCCATTCCATTCGTCTGCAAAACGTTCGGTTGCAAAGATCAACGGCAAGTGTTCATGAGATGTGCGGCCTGTGCGATTTTCTGCAGTCCATGCACCATCTACAAACTCTCGACGATGCAACTGTGCTTCACGCGCCCACCGACCACTAAATGTGAGCAACTGTGTTGCACTCTCGGCAACGGGCAACGTAATGGTGAGATTGGTCAGCAAGTATCGCGACTCACCGATATTGCGCAAGATCGCGCTCGCGTGCAGTGTGCCCGCTGCACTGCACACAAGTTTGGTTTCAAGTTCGAGTTGCGCAACATCATCGCGCGCTATCGAAATCAATTGATGATCGACAACTTCGCAACTCACAAAGGAAAACCTTGGCGCCCAATGACGACCGCCAGGACGATGCCCGCCGATACCTGGCCGCATTGTGGCACCGTCGCCATGACACGGCACCAATGAAATTGCATTGATCGCATCGGTAACGCCGGGCATGATTGGTCGCGCAGTTGCTGTCGCCATCGCATCAAGATTGGCTAGCGAAGCCGCGTTCAACGCTTCACCCCAATACATAATTGTCGGCACTCCACCCGAAACGTCGCACACCACCGACTGGCGAGAATCGCCGATGTGCTTCAGGATTGGACGCTCTGGTTGAGTAGACACCACTGCGCACGGTACCGTCAGTTGCAGATCCATGGCTACTCAACACAACCTCACGCATGGTGGCTCGGGCAATGAACGCATTGATCCCAGCACGGGCACTGTCGTACACGTAGTTGGCTCGCGACAAAATCGCCCCAATTTGCCTGCTACCGATTGCCCATTTTGTGTGGGTGGACTTGAGGCGCCTCAACCATACGAAACACATCACTTTGCAAATCGTTGGCCTCCAATGCCAAACGATCGCTGCGAGATCGTGTTGTATTCGCCCGATCATGATCAATCTTTTGCGGGTCTAGGTGTAAAAGGAGTGCGAAGCGTTATTGATTTGTGGGCGCAACGAACAACCGAGCTCGGTGCGCGCGCAGACGTTGATGACGTATTGATCTTTGAAAATCGTGGTCGAGAAGTTGGTGCAACGATTGATCACCCGCATGGACAGATTTATGCGTTTGACCACATTCCGACACGCACGAGTGCGCGACTGAGCAATGGTTGGACGCCTGATCGATCGCAAGAGCGGCTTGTATACGAGCAGAATGGCTGGCGCACGTCGGTGCCCTACGCATCTGCATATCCAATCGCACTCGAGATTTCTCCGTCACAGCAGATTGGAAGCTTGAGCGAACTCAGCTCTCAGCAGCGAGATGCATGTGCGGCAATGTTGGTGGACGCGCTCTCACGAATTGACGCACTATTCGGTGCGCGTGTGCCGTATATGTTGTGGCTCAATCAGCGACCAACAACAAACGAAATGAAACATGCAGACGCATGGCTCAATTTTGAAATCGTTTCACCATGGCGCGGCAATGGAGTAATGCGCTATATCGCAGCAGCCGAGGTATCGACCGGAGAATATTTCAATCCGATGATTCCTGAAGATCTCGCTGCCGCATTGCGATAATCAACGACACCGACACGCCAAACACCACGAGTGAGACCCACTGATTGAGGCGCAGTCCACCGACGTGATGTGCCTCGTCGATGCGAATGCCCTCGATAAAAAAACGAAACAGCGTGTAGCCGGCTGTATAAAAACAAAACAATCTGCCAGGTCGCATCGGCACTTTTTTGTCGAGGAAAATTAGTGCGACGCAGAGTGCGCCACATGCCAATGACTCATATAAAAAGGTTGGGTGGAATGTCGTGCCAGCCGCATAGCCAGCAGTCTTGGCTGTTGATGCAGAGACTTCAAGTGCCCACGGCAATGTTGTTGGGCGACCAAACAACTCTTGGTTGAACCAATTGCCCCATCGGCCAATCGCTTGTGCGAGCGGCAACGCCGGCGCAACGCAGGTGAGCAAGAGCCCCACCGAAAGACCTTTGCG
Organism: Actinomycetota bacterium; assembly: GCA_007279905.1. Classification (GTDB taxonomy): domain Bacteria; phylum Actinomycetota; class Acidimicrobiia; order Acidimicrobiales; family Ilumatobacteraceae; genus UBA3006. The sequence goes on from QYPH01000026.1 coordinate 10,565, forward strand.
CTTTGCGACCCACACTCCGGCAACCGTGCCGAATGCAATGCCGCCCCAAATACCGAGGCCGCCTTTCCACACCTGCACAATGCCACCGAGATTGTTTTCAAACCGTTGCCAGTCGGTGACAACGTGATACAGACGCGCACCAATAATGCCAACGGGCACGGCGATCATCGCGATTGCACCCATATCGTCACGCGTACCAACGCCACGTTCTTCCATGCGACGACCAGCGAGCCATACTGATGCCATTACGCCGAGTGCGATCATTGCACCATACGCATTGAGTTGCAGTGGCCCGAGATGCACTGTCCCGCTAGGTGGGCTCGGAATACTGGCTAGATAATTCACGCGCTCGCGATCTTCTTGACAAAGTCCATCGATCTTGAGTTCACGATGTCCTTCTCGAAATCTTGTGTTGCTACGTGAAAACTGCGCTCGAGCATCACGCGCTCGATTGCGCCACCGTAATTGGCTACGAGAAACTCACCTTGTTCGGGTGCAACGACGTGATCGTTAATGGAGTTAATTAATAGCATCGGCATCTTGATACTCGAATATTTTGTTGCAAGTGGTGCCAAACCATCTACGAACAGCGAGAGCGCTGGTTGCAAGGGAGTTGCGTCATACGAACTTTCTTTGACAGTGGGATCAGCAATATCGCTGCCGATAGATTCCATTGTCACTTGTCCACCATCGATCATCGACTGAATCATGGCAAGAACCTCGTCGGCCATCGGCTGTGCAGCAGGGTTAATGCAGACAATGCCCGCAATTTCTGGATGCTGCGCTGCCAACCACAATGTCAGTGCGCCGCCCATCGACAGACCCACAACCACAACGTTGGCGCAACGAGAAGCAAGGGTTGTATATGCCAACTCTGCATCGCTGCTCCAATTCGACCAGCGGGTCGGAATCATGTCTTCTACGGTTGTTCCATGGCCGGACAGTCTTGGCAATTCAACGTGAAAATCTTCTGCAGCAAAAGTTTCGGCAAGTTCGCGCATAGATGATGGGTTGCCGGTAAAGCCATGGATCACCAATACGCCAGTCGTGCGCGTGCCATTATGCGACCATGCCTCGGCTCCTGCCAGCACTGTTGTGTTCATTTCATATTCCCCCGTTCTACGAAGTCATTTCAATTTCAAACCATGATGTAGATCTATCATATAGAACCACCATATATACGAATTTGAAACCCATTGAGCGTTGAGCGAGCCAAACCCTGATTGACTGAATTCGTGAATCAATCGCGCCGGCATCTCGATACGACGGCCATTGCTGCAGTTGCACCAGTAGTCGCCCTACTCCCTGTTTGGCTGATTGCAATTGGGTTTTTTTGGCTGCCACTGTGGATGACATCAGACGTTTCATATTTATTTTTTGCCACTATGGCAATGCTTCTAGGCGTCGTGCTGTTTTCGCGCCCAGTCCAACGAATGGTTTTCGCTCGAATGCTTGGTGCAAGACCTCCAACATCGCGCGAACTTCTCGCATTGCAACCGGCATGGAACATCGTGTCGCAGGCAAATCATTTTTCACCAAATCGATTTGTACTCACCGTCGTTGACAGCGATGAAACTAATGCGTTCGCATGCGGCGGGCATCTACTCGTCGTTTCTTCGTATGCGATCGATCACTTGCGACAAGACCAACTCACTGGTGTACTTGCCCACGAACTCAGTCATCACATGGGCGGTCACACAGTTGCTCTCACCATTGCGCAATGGATGAGCCTTCCGATTATTGGTCTTGCGCGCCTGGGCATCTGGCTTCGCGATGTCAGTAGACGCGCTACGACACCATTTACCGAGCGATATGTGTTTGTGCGATTTATTGTGCAAACAATTGCCGCGCTGCTGACAGCGGTTTCGTATGTATTGCTTCTAGGCCTCAACACTGCACAGACTCTCAATAACCGCATTGGTCGGGCATCCGAATTTCGTGCGGATGCCAGAGCAATGGAGATGGGTTTTGGAAACGAATTATTAAGCGCACTGCGCAATACAACTCGTCAGGCAAACCTCATTGGCATGCGACTTACGCCAACCATCTCAACTTTGACTCATCCGCCTGCTGGTACTCGAGTTGCGAAACTTGAAGCGTTGCTCAAGCGTGACGTTGCACACAAACCACAATCTGCTCGTCGTCACCAATAAGGCTGGCGATAGCGTTTCGTGGCATGAACCCTGCAGTGCAAGACACGGCACTTGACCCATTTCTTGCTGCAGCATCTGGCCGACGCGTTACCCATACACCCGTGTGGTTCATGCGCCAGGCAGGCAGAAGTTTGCCCGAGTACCGCGCAATTCGCGGTGAAGGCAGCATTCTGGATGCAATTAAGCAACCCCGACTTGCCGCAGATATCACTTTGCAACCTGTAACTCGCTACGGAGTTGATGCAGCAGTGTTGTATAGCGACATCGTTGTTCCTGCACACGCAGTTGGTTTTGGGATCGACGTTGCGCCGGGCACTGGCCCTGTGGCCGAGCAACCATTTCGCACGAGAGCAGACTTGCAGCGCCTTCGCGAATTTGAACCAGAGACCGACACGCCCTACGTTCTTGAAACCGTTCGCATGCTGGCTAGCGAACTCAAGGTGCCGCTCCTTGCATTTGCTGGTGCACCATTTACTGTTGGCAGTTATTTGGTTGAGGGCAAACCAAGTCGTGATCACCTGATTACCAAACAGATGATGACGAGCGAACCACAGTTGTGGCACGACTTGATGCAGCGACTCGCACAACATGCTGTTGCATCCATACGCAGTCAGCTCGACGCGGGGGCGAGTGCGTACCAATTGTTTGATTCGTGGGCAGGAAACTTAACGCAAGAGCAATATCGCGATGCAGTCTTGCCGTACTCTGCGAGCGTGATCAACGAATTGCGTGCATCGCATCCGCATGTGCCGTCAATTCACTTTGGTGTTGGCTGCGATCACCTGCTCGAGTTGATGCACTCTGCAACAGCAACGGTGATTGGTCTCGATTGGCGCACGTCAATTACAAATGCGCGAGCGCGTCTTGGCAAAGACACCGTTGTTCAAGGCAACCTCGATCCATCGCTTGTGCAAAGTGACGTCGCAACCGCACTGAACGGTGCCGATGCAGTGCTCGCCGACAATGCCAACCACCCCGGCCACATTTTCAATCTTGGTCATGGCGTCACTCCTGGAGTCAACCCAGATGTCTTGGAAGCAGTTGTGCAACACGTGCACGAAAAGACGCAAGTATGAGCACTGCGTCGCCAAACACCCGTACTGCTGTTTTATTGATGGCCTATGGCACCCCGCGTAGTACGCAAGAAATACTTCCCTATTACACCGACATTCGACGCGGCCGCGCCCCAACCGACGAGCAACTCGCCGACTTGGTTGCCCGCTACGACGCGATTGGCGGCATTTCTCCGTTGGCAGCACGCACCGAAGCACAACGAGATGCACTTCAACGCGCTTTGGACGCCCTGGCGCCCGGACAATTTCATGTGCAGTTGGGTCTTAAACACGCTGCACCAATGATTGAGACCGCGGTGAACGACTTGGCGCAACAGGGTTTCACCAAAATCGTTGCGCTCGTACTTGCGCCGCACTTTTCGTCGTATTCAATTGGACAATATGTTGGTCGTGCTGCCGAAGCGGCAAAGCCACACGGAGTGCAGGTAGTAGGCATTAATTCGTGGGCCGTCGAGCCTGCCTTTATCGACTTCATTGCGACAGACATGAAAGCAAAGTTGGCTGCAATGCCAACTCGCACTCGCGTGTTGTTTACTGCACACTCATTGCCACAGCGCATCATCGATGCAGGCGACCCATACCCAACCGAGTTGCATGCAACAGCAACGGCAGTTGCAAACAAACTTGGACTTGTCGAGCACCAAGATTGGGACATTGCGTGGCAATCGGCAGGTCGCACACCCGAGCCATGGATTGGGCCAGATATTTTGCTTGCTCTCGACGACATTGCTACACAACACAGTGCGAACGGAGTGTTGGTAAGTGCTGTTGGATTTGTGGCCGATCACTTAGAAGTGTTGTACGACCTCGACATTGAAGCCGCGCGACACGCCGACAAGCTTGGGCTGAGCTTTAGTCGTACCGCATGTGTGAATGATGATTCGACAGTGATGAGCGCACTTGCTCAGCGCGTGTTGTCAGCAGCCTCGGAAGATCACTCGTAAAGGAAGTTTGCATGTCAAGAGCCGAAGAAACCAGTAAAGGGAACTTCAGTGACAAGCATGTTGTAATCGTTGGTGCAGGCATCACCGGCCTTGCTGCAGCACATCAGTTGCTCCAACATCCACACCCACCCCGAATCACGATCGTTGATGCAGCCGACCGCATCGGCGGCATTATTCAAGCGTCGCCCTTTGCTGGGCTTGACTCTGTTGACGAATCAGCAGACGCATTCTTGACTCGTACACCGAGTGCAATGAATCTTGCTGCAGCGGTTGGGCTTGATCAGCAACTCACTTCTCCGGCTGCAAACCATGCATACATCTGGAACCGTCACATACACGCCATCCCTACTGGGACGATGCTCGGCATTCCTGCATCGCGCAAATCCATCTGGGGCACACCACTACTTTCGACTGGTGGCAAATTGCGAGCATCAGTCGAGCCGTTTATTCCTCGCTCAATAGGACGATCCACGGATTCACTCGGTGCAGCAATACGAAGTCGGTGTGGCAACCAAGTTCTCGAGCGACTTGTCGACCCACTTGTTGGCAGCATCTATGCAACCGACACCGACAACTTCAGCGTGCACGGCATGCCACAGGTTGCCGAGCTATTGGCTCAGCCAACAAGTCTCATGACCGCCGCACACAATGCACTAGTGAATCGCACGGGCAGTGGGGCCGTGTTTGCAACTCCGATTACAGGAATGAGCGCACTCACTCACGCAGTACACGAAAAGATTGTTGAAGATGGAGCACGCGTCGTGCTTTCGTCACCCGTGCACACAATCGATCTGCAAGGCGAGACCTATCTCGTGCACCTTGGTAACGAATCATTACAAGCCGACGCCGTCATTTTGGCTAGTCCTGCGCGCCATACCGCAAAACTGGTTGAACAAATGAGCAGCACTGCCTCGCACCAACTTTCCACATTTGAGCATGCGTCAGTAATCATGATTGCGATGACAATCCCCCGCGCTCAGTGGCCACAACACCTCACTGGCACTGGCTATCTCGTACCCAAGCCAGTACAGACTGGTGTTACCGCTGTTTCGTTTGGCTCAAATAAGTGGGCTCATTGGAAAACAACTGCTGACGAAATGATCTTGCGTGTTTCTCTGGGCCGGGATGGTGCACCGATGCATCATCTTGACGACACAGCACTGCTCGAAGTTGCCCTACGCGACTTGCGCGCGCATCTAGGTTTTGATGCAACACCAACCAACATCCGCTTCACGAGATGGATCGAATCATTTCCCCAATACAGGCCTGGCCACGCAAGCAGGGTTGGCGAGATCGACAAACAATTACACGCAGCGTATCCAGGCATCGTTCTTGCCGGCGCCAGTTATCGCGGTATTGGTATTCCTGCATGCATTACCGATGCCCAACGAGCAGCATCTCATGCACTCGCATCGCTATTGTCGTAGCTACGCAAACTGCACAATTTTCGCCCATGAAGAAACCAATAATCAAAGCCATTGTCGCCGGCATGATCGTTGCATTCAGTCTCCCTCCGTGGGGTTGGTGGCCCCTCACCTATGTTGGCGTTGCTCTGTTTGCAACATGTAAACCAAATAGCAATCGCGAACGATTCATGTTTGGCACAATGTTTGCGATCGCTTGGTTGGCGCCAGGCATGGCTTGGATGTGGTTTCTTACTTCACCCGGCTACATAATTTCGGCAATTTTATTTTCGGTGTTGCACGGCGTTGCCGCAATGATCACTGGTCTTCTTACCTCTCAACCTCGACACCGAACTTTCATTGGTCCGCTTGCACATACGTTGGCTGAGGCATTGCGATTTTCATTTCCATTCGGAGGTGTTCCACTTGCAACCTTGGCTATCTCGCAAGCTGCATCACCTACGGCGCCACTTGTGCGCATTGGCGGACCACTCCTGCTCACGTACATGGTGTTTCAGATCGGCTTTGCTCTCTCATCCATTCGTTTGGCTCCGCGTGGCAAACACATTGCGCTACTTGGCGTAGGCATTGTTGCGATTATTTTCTTCGGACAAATAGCGCCCAACGGACACGACATCGGTCGGTCGCTCAATATTGCTGCCGTTCAAGGCGGAGGTCCACAGGGCACATTGGCCATTCATACCAATAGTCGAGATGTTGTTGATCGACATCTGGCCGCAACTCGCACTATCGATGCATCGATCGGTTACGACTTGGTTGTTTGGCCCGAGAACGTTATTGACGTCAACAGTTTTTCATCGAGTGTCGAGCGCAGCGAAGTGGGTGCTCAGGCTGCCCGACTCAACGCACCATTTCTTGTTGGCATTACCGAAGATGTTGATGATCGATTTTTTACTAATGCCCAAATTGTTGTCAACACCGAGGGTTCGCTTGGCGATCGTTACGACAAAGTGCGTCGCGTACCATTTGGAGAATTTGTGCCGATGCGTGGACTGCTTGAAGCGGTGGGTGCTCCTGTTGACAGAATCCCTCGCGACGCACAAGCCGGCACTGGTCTGTCAATACTCCGAGCAGCAGACACCACAATTGCTGTTGTGATTTCATGGGAAGTCTTTTTTGCAGGTAGGGCCAACGAGGGCGTCGAGCGTGGTGCAACGTTGCTCGTAAACCCCACAAATGGCTCGAGTTACACGGGAACGATTTTGCAAACCCAACAAATTGCTTCATCAAGGTTGCGAGCACTCGAGACTGGACGTTGGCTCGTACAAGTTTCGCCCACAGGTTTCTCTGCTTTCGTATCTCCCGATGGTCAAGTGTTTGACCGCACCGGTGTGAGCGAGCAACGCGTGATCGAACGACAAGTGCAATTGCGTTCCGGCCGCACCATCTATTCGCGTCTTGGCGATCTGCCAATTATTGTCGCGATGAGTGCGTTGTTGCTCGCGCTCATGATCGTTGGCCGTCGCAAAACGCAAGCATGACCTCCAATCCGGTCGTCACACTGTCAAGTGGCACCGTTGAAGCAGTGATCGATGCCGATCACGGTGCACGTTTGTCAAGTTTGTGTTTTGATGGTCAGGAAATCTTGTTGCAACGCAGCGACAATGATTCACTTTCATGGGGCTGTTACCCAATGGTTCCGTGGGCGGGACGCATGCGAGACGCAACTTTTGTGCATCATGGCGTCACTCACCATGTGCCCGGAGATCGAGATCCATTGCTCGCACCACACGCAATTCATGGCCTTGTGTATAACGCACCATGGAAAATTATTGATGCGTCAGCAACAAGCGCAATATTGCGAATAGATTTTGATCATCGCTGGCCGTTTGCTGGATGGGTCGAACAGCTCGTCAGCGTTGATGCCTCATCAATTGAAATGCGGCTCACTGTATTTATGAATGATCCAGCTATGCAAAAAGTTGCACAAACAGCAATGCACACAGATATGCCCGCTCAAGTTGGCTGGCATCCGTGGTTTGTGCGACCGGTGCAACTTGAGGCCGCATTCAAATCGATGTATGTGCGTGATAGTGCTGGCATCGCAACTACACAAGTCGTTACTCCAACAACACTGCAGTTGACTGGCCAAACTCCTTCACCACTCGACGACTGCTTTACCGATGCCGATGCACCGCCAACGCTTACATTTGGCAACGGTCTCATCGTGCGTCTCGAAAGCGACTGCAGTCACTGGGTGGTCTACAACAAGCCTGCGCATGCAATCTGCGTCGAGCCACAATCTGGACCACCAAACGGACTCAACTCCGAACCGCTGGCGGTACTGCCAAACCAACCCCTCACGCGCAACTTCCGGCTGACTGCACTTGGTTACCCCTAGGTAGAGTGGTACGGCTATGTCAACGCCGTTCGACCCCAACGGCCCGTTGCGTATTGCCTATCTCACCTACCGAGGCAAGCCCCACGTAGGTGGCCAAGGCGTGTACACGCGCCACCTGACCAAAGCGCTTGTCGACCTCGGTCACCATGTCGAAGTTTTTGGCGGACAGCCGTATCCGATTCTTGACCCGCGAGTGCAATTGCACCAACTGCCAAGCCTCGACATTTTTAACGATGCCCACCCCGGTCGATTTCCCGCATATTGGGAGATCAATGACTGGCCAAACTTTGTTGAGTCTGCGCAATTTCTTAAAGGCACATTTGGCGAGCCACGCTCGTTCAGTATCCGAGCACACCGTGCTCTCAAAACACGGATCAACGACTTCGACATCGTGCATGACAACCAGTGTCTCGGTTATGGCATCCTCAAAATCGAAAAAATCATTCCAACCATCGTGACACTGCATCACCCCATCACCAAAGATCGCAAACTCGAGATGGAGCACACGCCAACATGGTGGAAGCGCAAAGCCATTGGCCGCTGGTACTCGTTTGTTGAGATGCAAGGCAAGGTTGCAAGCAAAATGCCACGCGTTGTCGTTGTGAGCAAAAACTCTATTGATGACATTCATACCGACATGAAGGTTTCACTTGACCGCATGCGCCTCGTGCCGGTTGGTGTCGACCACGAATTGTTTTCGCCAAAGCCCACCGTGCAGCGCAAGCCCGGGCACATGATCACCACTGCATCAGCCGATGTTGCACTCAAAGGTCTTTCCTACTTGCTCGAGGCACTTGCCAAGTTGCGTACCGAGCGCGATGTGCACCTCACCATTATCGGCAAGCCCCGTGAAGGTGCTAACGCCGACCTCATTCGTTCGCTCGGTCTCGAAGATTGCATCACGCATGTCTCTGGGGTAACCGACGAGCGCATTGTCGAGTTGTATGCAGAAGCCGAGCTTGCAGTGGTGCCAAGTCTCTACGAGGGTTTTAGCCTTCCGGCAATTGAAGCGATGGCAACGGGAACATGTTTAGTTGCCACAACAGGTGGCGCGCTTCCCGAAGTAACCGGCACCGACAACGACACTGTGCTGTCGTGTCCGGCAGGTGACGCAGAAGCGCTGGCAGCAGCAATTCGTCGAGGACTCGACAGCAAAGAATTGCGTGACCGTATCGGTGCCGCTGGCAGAGCCCGCGTTGTCGAGCGCTGGAGTTGGCGCCATTGTGCTGCACTCACTGTCGATCAATACAAAGAAGTTCTTTCGATGCCGCATAACGTCAAAAAACTCCAACAACGAGACAGCAAATAACCAATGCTGACCGTGCGCTTTAGCGAACTTTCTATAGGACCTGGCACGCTGTTTCTCGATGCCGGAGCAGGCTTTGGTCGTCATGCATTTGAGGCAGCACGCCTCGGAGCACACGTTGTTGCCCTCGACTATGCACACGACGAAGTGGTGGCAATGCGAGCCACGTTTAGTGCCATGTACGAAGCCGGCGAAATTAGAGCTGAAAACCTCGTGGGTGTGTTGCGCGGAGACGCAACATGTTTGCCATTTGCCGACAATTCGTTTGACTGCATTGTTACTTCTGAAGTTCTCGAGCATATTCAAAACGATGTTGGGGCACTGAGCGAACTCGCTCGCGTGCTCAAGCCGGGTGGCACACTTGGGGCAACCGTGCCCTCGTGGTTTCCCGAAAAAATTAACTGGATGCTGTCGGATGAATACCACGCACCATTTGTTGCTGGTGGCCACGTGCGCATCTATAGCGGAACAGAGCTCAAAGCAAAATTGCGCGCTGCCGGCTTACGAATTGTTGGACAGCATCGCGCTCACGGTTTGCACTCTCCGTATTGGTGGCTGCGTTGTGCTGTAGGGCCGGCTCGCGAAGACAACAGAATGGTCAATGCATATAAAAAGTTTTTGGAGTGGGACATCATCTCCAAACCAATGGTGACCAAAGTTGCCGAACAAGTATTGGCGCCTGTGCTCGGTAAGAGTTACATCGTCTATTCCATGAAGCCGGTTAACAATGCAAAATAACCAACTCATCGGCAACCATCTGGATGACGTGATCACTCACGAAGAGTTGCTAGCAACCGCCAACTCGATTGCTTCACTGCAACTTGCAAGCGGAATGATTCCGTGGTTTGTGGGTGGACACTGCGACCCATGGAACCATGTAGAGACCGCAATGGCGCTCGACGTGATGGGCCAGCATGATCAGGCTCAACGCGCGTACGAGTGGCTTACTTCGGTACAACGTGAAGACGGCAGTTGGTTTAACTACTACTTGCCAGACGGATCGGTTGAAGAAACCAAACTCGACACCAATGTGTGCGCTTACATCGGCACTGGAGTGTGGCATCACTGGATGAGCACCAACGACAAACAATTTGTCGCGCGCATGTGGCCAGCGGTCAAGCGGGCGATGGAATGGGTCTTGGCAATGCGTCGCCCAGACGGAACTATTTTGTGGGCGCGCGAAGTGAACGCAAGCCCATGGGATTATGCGCTCCTCACGGGTTCGTCATCAATCCGTCACGCACTGCATTGTGCTGCAAACATCGGTGCCATCGTTGGCGATTCGCAACCCGAATGGCGCGCTGCTGCCGACGCAATTGATGAAGTCATCAACACCAATCTGGATGCGTTTGAGCCAAAACTTCGTTGGGCAATGGACTGGTATTACCCCGTGCTCACGGGCGCGCTCACTGGCACCGAGGCAAAAACGCGCATTGCCATGCAGTGGGAAGAATTTGTCATTACTGGTCGTGGCGTGCGCTGCGTCAATGACGAAGATTGGGTGACTGCCGCAGAGACTGCAGAGTGTTCGCTTGCTCACTCTGCCATCGGTGATATCGACACCGCAAAGCAATTGTTGTCCTGGACAAGTGCACACCGCACAGAAAGCGGCGCATACCTCACCGGCATTGTTTACCCAGATCGGATCGTGTTTCCTGCCGACGAGTGCAGTGCATACACCGGTGCCGCAGTGATCTTGGCAGCAAGTGCAATCAGCGGAGACACCGCTGCCAGCAAAATCTTTGGTGCATCTACTGTGCTTGACTAATAAGTATGTAAGTGTTATTTATTTCACGCGCTTGAGCACTCGCAATGAGCCAGTTGCACTGACGTCTTCAAACTTGCCGCTGTTTTTAGCCGCCAAATAAATCTCCTCAAATGGAGCCTGGCCACCAAGATTCGGATCTGTGAATACATCGTGAATCACCAGTAGACCACCGCGCGCAATGTGCACACTCCAAGATGCATAGTCTTGTGCAGCGACATCTCGGGCATGTCCGCCATCAATAAAGCACATCGCAATCTGTTGTGTCCAGGTGCTTGCAATTGTCGGCGAGTCTCCGACAACAGTTCGCACCGTCTCGGTAAGCCCTGCACGACTCATTGTGTTTTCAAAGTGGGGCAACGTATTGAATCGTCCAGTGACAGCATCGACCAATGTTGGGTCGTGCCACTCCCAACCAATCTGGTTTTCCTCCGACCCACCGTGATGGTCGACCGCAAAAAGTATTACGTTGCAAGTTTCGGCTGCCGCACCAAACCACACAGTGCTTCGACCGCAGTATGAACCAATTTCAACCATTGGCAATCCGGGGCATGACGCCCCAGCAGCAAGCGCCGCTGTGTACAGCGCATCGCCCTCTTCTTCGGGCATAAAACCAGTCGCGGCTATCGCAACATCTCGGCGTTCGCCGCTCAGTCGGGTCACGCTGGTATTGCTACTCACTACGCATTGCGCGGAAGCAAGGTGTTTCCTCGCGCAATTCGTCCGAGCCACGATGCGCTTGGTCGCGGAGTGCGAACCTGTGTCTTCCAATCAACAGCAACGATTCCAAATGTTGGTCCATAGCCATACATCCACTCGAAGTTGTCCATCAGGCTCCAATATGTGTAGCCGCGAATGTCGATCCCGTCGGCAATGCAACTCAACACTCCTTCGAGCGCACCGTGTACGTATTCAATTCGCTCAGCATCATCACTTGTTGCAATTCCATTTTCGGTCACGATGATTGGCACGTGGCCTGTTTTTTCCCATGCTCGACGTATACACGCTTCGAGGGCTTGCGGCCTGAACTCATAGCCCATGATTGTCGTGCGCATGTCGGCGTCGGGCTGTATGCGCCCGTCTTGGTTGAAACGCTCTCGGGTATACGTTTGCACTCCAAAATAGTCGTCACCTTTAGCAACTTCTAGAAAGCAGTCTTCTAGACCATCCCATGCCGCATCGCGCTTGCCTACTGCTGCTTCGCGATGAGATTCATCATCCACATTGATGGTGTATTCCTGCATCGCAAGTGTGATCCCCAAGGGAGCGCTTGAAATTGATTTCACTGCATCGCGCGCCTTCGAGTGCGCCAGACAAAATACTTCATTTACTTTGGCACGAGAATCGCGAGACTTTATGCCGGGTGGAAACTCGCCGAGCAAATACCCAATAGTTGAAACCATGTTTGGCTCGTTGATTGTGCACCACTTGCCAACGCCGTCACCCAATGACTGTGCAACTTTTTCCGAAAATCTTGCAAACAAATCAGCGGTTGATTCATTGATCCAACCACCCTGCGCCGCAACCCAACGTGGTGTGGTGAAGTGGTGCAATGTCACAACTGGTGTGACGTTGTGTCGGTGACATGCTTCCAAAACTTTTCGATAGTGATTAATCTCGGCTTGCGAAAACTCTCCGTCTTCTGGCTCTATCCGGCTCCATTCAACGCTGAATCGGTAGTTGTCAAAACCCAACTTGGCAAGCATTGCAATATCTTGCTCATACAAGTTGTAGTGGTCACATGTGTCGCCACTTGGTTCTTTTACGCGAGTTCCAACACGGTGCTCCCACTCCCACCAATCGTTGTTCCAGTTATTGCCTTCCACTTGGTGGGCTGCCGTGGCAGTACCCCAAGTGAAGCCAGCAGGAAACGCAAGCGGGTTTGATGATGTTGAAGCAGTATTCGCACTTGTCATAAAGATTCACGCTAGTCGGGCACACACACCCGCCTATTGCTGGCATTATGAAAGGGTGAGTAAACCCCTTCAAGACCTGATTACGTTGCTCGATCTCGAAACCATTGAGGTCAATATTTTTCGAGGGCAATCACCCGACGAAAATCGCCAACGAGTATTTGGTGGTCAAGTAGCTGGTCAGGCACTCGTTGCTGCTGCTCGCACGATTGACGAACCGGGCCGCATGGTGCACTCGTTGCACGCTTATTTTTTGCGACCAGGCGACCCTGGTGTGCCGATTCTGTACGAAGTCGACCGCATTCGTGACGGCAAGAGTTTTTCAACACGCCGAGTTGTGGCGATTCAACACGGCAAAGCGATCTTTAATGTGCAGGCCAGTTTTCAAAAACCAGAAACTGGACTCGAATATCACATTGCGATGCCAACCGATGTTCCATCCCCCGAATCACTTCCCGACTTCAAAGCGTTGATGGAACCGTATAGAGAAAAGCTCGGAGATTGGTACGACCGACCACGACCAATTGACATGCGTTATGTAGATGGCAATCCATTTACGCGCAGAGGCAATCCGCAACCCGGCCAACGAGTATGGTTTCGCACCGACGGAAAACTTCCGGACGACAACGTGTTGCACGCTTGCATCGTTACCTATGCAAGCGACATGACGTTGCTCGACTCTGCGCTCTTGCCACATGGCCGATCACTTGCAGACGGATCACTTCAACTTGCAAGCCTCGACCATGCGATGTGGTTTCATCGTGAGTTTCGCGCAGACGATTGGCTGCTGTATCAACAGTCTTCGATTTCGACTTCAAATTCTCGCGGAATGGCTGAGGGTCATATTTTTACCCAAGACGGAAAACTTGTTGTCACGGTGGTGCAAGAAGGACTTGCTCGCCTTATCTAGCGGCGTGAGTCCATGAACAACCCGCGAAGGGCTGCAAAGTTTTCGACGCAGTGACCAGCACCAAGCACAACTGCTTCAAGGGGTTCTGTCGACATATTGACTGGCACTTGTGTGTCGCGCTCGATACGCCGTGCCAAACCGCGCAACATCGAACCACCGCCTACGAGGTACATTCCGCGAGTAAGAAAATCTTGCGACAGTTCCGGTGGAGCAGAGGCCAGACAACGAATCACCGAGTTGACCATCTGGGTCACAACATCATCAATCGCTACACGAATTTCGCTCGATGTCAGCACCACCGTCTTTGGCAATCCTGAAACAAGATCGCGACCACGCACCTCGGCATCGCGGTCTTCCGGCGTAGCCATTGCGCTACCAATCGAGATCTTGATCTCTTCTGCCGTGCGCTCGCCGATTGCAAGACCATGTTCGCGTCGCACATATGACTGAATCGCAGCATCAATGTCAAAACTCCCAACACGCACAGCCTCAAGTGCAACAATTCCACCGAGGCTAATGACAGCAGTTTCGGTGGTACCGCCACCGATGTCAATGACGAGGTTGCCAACAGGCTCATTGATTGGCAAGTCGGCACCGATGGCAGCCGCCATTGGTTGTTCGAGCAATTGTGCATCGGCAGCGCCTGCGCGACGAGTCGCGTCGGTTACTGCGCGTCGCTCCACCTCGGTAATAGCCGACGGCACACAAATCAGCACCTTGGGTCGCGAAAATCGTGAAACACCGGCGCGTTGTAGCAACAGCCTGATCATCTTTTCAGTAATTTCAAAGTCGGTAATTGCGCCACCGCGGAGAGGGCGCACTGCAACGATGTACCCCGGTGTGCGACCGATCATGCTCCAGGCTTCTTGGCCAGTGGCGAGCACCTCGCCCGTGCGCTTATTGACAGCGATCACGGAAGGTTCGTTAATAACAATGCCGCGCCCCTCCATATACACAAGGGTGTTGGCAGTGCCGAGGTCGATTGCTAAGTCGCGTGCCACTTTGGTCTACCTTCTGCCCTGTTTGGTCGAATGATCTTTTAATTGTTGACGCACATGAGCGCGCGAGTCATCGGAAAGAGCGTCCAAATGGCGACGAAATGCAACCATTCCGTTATTGCGTGTTGCGTTGCGTGACTCTTGCAGCAGCATCACTACGAGAGTTGATGCAGAGACCACAGAGATTGCCGCAAACAGAAATGAAAAACTTGAGAGCGCAATCATCAACCGGCGCTCGCTTTGTGCTGTGGGGCATTTGCAACTTGATCAACAGTTGTTACGTGTTGCGCACCGAGCGCCCAGTCACTTCCGGTTGCCCATGCTTCACGTTTCCAAATTGGCACTGTCGCTTTCAACGCGTCGATGCCAAATCGTGCTGCTTCAAATGCTTCGGGTCGATGCGGAGCAGAGACCACAACAAGCACCGATGACTCACCCAGCTTGAGGTCGCCAACTCGATGGATGAGAGCAATTCTGCCCAAGTCGCTCCACTGATTTTTCATCTCGGAGACAATTTCGCGACACTTTGGAATGACCTCTTCCTCAAATGCCTCGTAACTGAGTGTGTGCACGCCAGTGCGACCCTCAGAATAATTGCGCACAGTGCCCGAAAACAGCACCACTGCCCCGCATGTATCGGTCACTGACCAGTCATAGACCGCACCCACATCAAGTTTGGAAGCAGTGATTTCAAGCCACACGTTGCTGTCGGCAGAAAATTCTCGATGAAGCATCGCTTTCAGCGTACCCCAGGTTTGTGGATGGCCATTTAGTTTAAAGTTTTTATAGGCTTTAGACCAGTGAGCAACGACCCCGACGAACAACCATTTGCTGGAATCCCACTTTTTGGCGATCTTGCAAAGGCAATGGCTAGTCAAGGGCCACTGCAGTGGGACATTGCGCGTCAAGTAGCCATCTCGACTGCAACGAATGGCACCAACACCGAAGCAAATGTTGATCCATCGTCTCGAGTGAGCCTCGAGCAACTCGCACCAATTGCCGACATGCATGTGCGCAATTACACCGGGTTAACTACCGGCAGTGGCAGCGATGCTGGCACCGCGCTTCCCAACATTGTTGTCACCAATCACTCGACATGGGTACACCACACGCTCGAGTCGTATAAGCCGCTCTTCACTCAACTGGCAACTGCCTTAAGCAATCCAAGCGTTGAAGCACCGCAGCCAGGCACCGAACTTGATAGAGACACCGACGCAGACACCGACCAAATTGCTTCGATGCTGGCATCGCTCAACAAGATGATGGCACCAGCGATGATGGGCATGTCGATCGGGTCAATGATCGGGCAACTCTCACTACGAGCTTTCGGACAATACGACTTACCGATCCCGCGCGAACCGAAAAACCAACTTCTTCTTGTCGCTAGCAATATTGAACAATTTGCAAACGACTGGAGCATCGCGGTCGATGACATGCGCATGTGGGTGTTGGTGCACGAACTCACGTCGCATGCAGTTTTAAGTGTTGACCATGTTCGCACAACAATCAACGAACAAATTGGAAAATACATCGCAGGTTTTCGCCCGAATCCAAATGCGCTGATGGACCGACTCACCACAATGGATCTTGGAACGAGCGATCCAATGGCGATGATGCAAAAAATGCTCACTGACCCCACCATTATTTTGGGTGCGGTGCGCTCGCCGGAACAGATGCGTCAAGCACCCGTACTAGACGCGATGATCGCTTCGATCATCGGCTACATAGACCACAGTGTGGACGCAATTTCGTCACTGGTTTTGGGTGGCGGTGCGCAGATTGCAGAAGCAGTGCGCAGACGGCGTGTTGAATCTGCTCCCCATGACTCATTTGTTGAGCAGCTGCTGGGCTTGAGGCTCACCCGAACACAGGTCGAGCGAGGACATGCTTTTGCCACGGGCGTCACCGAGCGAGCAGGACACGACGGACTCGTCCAACTCTTTTCACGGGCGGGCAACTTGCCAACACCAAACGAGCTAGATGCTCCTGGGCTTTGGCTTGCTCGCATTGAGCTGCAAGACAAATAGCAGTGACGCGACTGCAGAACCAACACCGACAATCATAAAGCCAACAGCACCTGGCGGTGTTGCAATGACTGCAAGTAGTCCGGCAACGACCCAAGCGATTTGATTCCGAGTTTCATATCGCACAAATGCTCGTGCACGGTTGGCATCTGGTGCCTTCGCCTGCACAAAAGACTCAAATGCAAGTCGTCCGATGGCCCCGACGCCGTTGACGACACCAGCCAAAACAATTCCGGCCGTAATTCCACCAAAGTACCCCGCCACTAAACCGCCAAGACAAACACTTGCAACGCACAATTTAAGCATCATTTGTTCATGAATTCGTCGACGCAATAGCGGGCCAACCGCATTTCCAAGGAAGGTGCTCAACGAGCACACCGCAACCGCTAGACCAAACCATGCAGTACCAGCTTTCTGATCACGCAACCAGAAAGCAAGATGGAAAAACATAAATCCAACTGCTGCGCGAAGTGCAAGCATCACAAATGCTGCCTGGACTATTTGCGGTGCGTGAAGCTCGTGTTTTTCAATCTCCTGCATCGTGTTTGGAACTGCTGCAACATGTCGTGGCAAAGCAAGTGCGGCTACGCCTGCACATGC
Source organism: Actinomycetota bacterium (assembly GCA_007279905.1). Taxonomy (GTDB): domain Bacteria; phylum Actinomycetota; class Acidimicrobiia; order Acidimicrobiales; family Ilumatobacteraceae; genus UBA3006. Next base: position 28,016 of record QYPH01000026.1, read on the forward strand.
AAATGCACAAGCCGACAATCCGAGCGACAGTCTTGTGTCTATAAGTTGCAACAACACAGCTGGTGCACCACCCAAAAAACCAACCACGCTCGTGAGCCGACCAAGTTTGCCATTTGCAGCCATCAATTGTTCATCACTGTCTACAACAGTTGGCATGATTGCCGAGCGGGACACTCCGTACGTCTTGGCTAGCACGAGCGATAAAAATGCAAGCGGAAATAGTGCAAGTGAGTTCAGCCACTTCATCATCGCTATCAACACCAACGCGCGCATCACCCCCACGAGACAAACGGTGATGCGTCGTCCTCCTGGTAAGCGATCGATGTATGGACCAATAATCGGAGCGAGCACCGCAAACGGAGCCAGACTGATCGCCAAAAACAAAATGACTTTTGAGCGCGCCGCATCGGGGCTGATGGATAAGAACAGCGAGTCGGCAAGTGAAACAGCGAGTGCTGCTTCACCAACCACCATCAAGATGTGCACACGAGACAGCCGCGTCAAGGGACTCGACGGTGCGAGTCCGGTTTGTCGATTGTGTTTTGCTATGCGCTCATTTTCTCATATTTGTAGCCAAGGCCACGGATGGTCACCAACCGAGTTGGATCTGCTGGCTGTGTTTCAATCTTGCTGCGCAAGCGCTTGATGTGCACATCGAGCGTCTTTGTGTCGCCGTAATAATCGGTGCCCCACACTCTGTCAATCAATGTTTCACGAGTCAGCACGCGTCCAGCATTGGCGATGAGCACGTAGAGCAACTCAAACTCTTTGAGTGGCAGTTTGGTCACTTCGCCACGTACCGTCACCACGTGTTGTTCTGGATCAATTGCAACATCACCAATCGAAACGGTCCCGATGCCAACTTCGTCGATTTCGGTAGGTGTGAGTGAGCTACGACGCAAGGCTGCACGGATGCGCGCAACGAGTTCTCGCAAACGATATGGCTTGACAATGTAGTCATCTGCTCCAACCTCAAGACCAATCACTGTGTCAATTTCAGATCCCTTTGCCGAAACCATGATGATTGGCACTTGGCTCTTTTTGCGAATTTCGCGACACACATCGGTTCCCGAAACTTTTGGCAACATCACGTCTAGCAAAATGATGTCTGGGTTTATTTTTTCAAACATCGATAGCGCCTCGGCACCATCGTGTGCAATGCTCACCCTAAATCCTTCGCGCTTCAAACCAATATCGAGTGCTTCGATGAATGACTCTTCGTCTTCGACTACCAATACCATTGGTAGTTCAGTTGGCTGGCTCATGTGTCATTTCCTTTGGTCGGGGTAATACAACAGTAAAAGTGGCGCCTTCGCCTTCGTGTGAATGCACTTCGATTTTGCCGCCATGATTATCTACAACGTGTTTCACAATTGATAAACCCAGACCGGTGCCGCCCGTTGATCTGCTTCGCGCACGGTCGACGCGGTAAAACCGCTCAAAGATCCGCTCATGATCTTTTGGTGCAATGCCCAATCCTTGATCGACAACTGCGACAGAGACAAAATCTTGAGCCGCAGTCTCAACAATTTTTACTGAGTGATTTGGCTCACTGTATTTGATGGCATTCTCGACCAAGTTTGAAAAAGCCGAGACCAGCTGGCTCCGATCACCCAACACCTCTGCATCACTCTGTCCACTGATTAAGAGCTCAACATTGCGTCGATGCGCGTTGTCCTTGAGTAAAGCAACGACCTCTCGCACAACATTCGAGATGTTAACTCTGCCCCACTCAGATGAACTTCCAAACTCAATTCTCGAGAGATCCAGCAAGTCATCAACAATTCCTGCCATCCGAAACGATTCGCGCACAATTCTTTCGGCAAGTTGTCTTATGACTAATGGGTCGGTTTCGTCCATCATCGTGTCACCGAGTGCAGCGATACCACCGATTGGGGTTTTCAATTCGTGGCTGAGGTTTGCAACGAAATCTGTGCGCACGGTATCAATACGCACACGGTCGGTTGTGTCTTCGATGGTTACGACAACCCCAACGTCATCCAACTTTTGTGAATGCAAGTTGAAGTAGCGCACTGGCGGCCCAGCAACTTGAAACGACTTACTCTGCTCTCCCGCCGCCAATGTCTCTTTCACCAGCACTTCAACGGCTTCGTCAACAAGCACGTCAACATGTCGAACACCTGTTATTTCTCGGGCGATTTTGTTTCGCAACAGGTTGTTTGAACCCGTGCGACTGATCACTACTCCGATTGGCAGAAAATCAAATGCGCTCAACAACTGCGCGTCAACGACTGGCGTTGGTGCCTCAGTGGCCACAGTCTGCAATGGCGAAACGGCGCCGCCTTGCGCACCGTATTTCTTGGCAATGATCGTCCCAATGAGCACTCCAACCAAGCTGCATACGACAATCCAGACGGCTGTCATCATGCCTTAATTCGGCTGCTATGCAGTGAGATCTGTTGAAGATTGCGAGTCATTTGCATGACGCGCCTTAAAGCGAGCAGCACCCCGGTGCTCTGGTACAAAACCAGTCAAAATAAATTGAGTTCGTTCTCCGACGTTTACTGCGTGGTCACCGATCCGCTCATAGAAGCGACCAATGATTGCCAACTGCACCGCAACCTGCACATCCATTTTGCCGCGCGCATGACACTCGAAGATCTCTTGAATGAATTGGCGATGGAGCCCATCCAAGAATGAATCCATGTCATCGATGGCCGCAGCCTTTGCCGCATCACTTGTTTCAAATGCATCGGTCGCCGAAATAAAGAGTTGCTGAGCCTGTTCGCTCATTTTAGTGATCAAGCCTCTGAGTACCGGATCGATGTCATGACCGTAGATGCGTCGCGCACCCTTACAAATGTTGACAGCCAAATCTGCCGAACGCTCAAGCTCTCCCGTGATTTTGATAATCGAGACGAGTTGTCGCAGGTCGCCTGCAACTGGTGCTTGCAATGCCAAATGCCGAAAACATTGGTCTTCAATCTCTACTGCGCGCGCGTCAATTTCGTCATCGCTCTGCACCAAATAGTCGGCGCCTTCAAGATCTCCAGAGAGCAATACACTTGTTGCTCGCGGAACAGCCTCAATAACTGAAGCGCCGAGTCGAATAACTTGATCGCGAATGTGATCGAGTTCCTGGTGAAACGTCTTACGTAATTCGTCCATGTTCCAACTTCCTTGTCTGCACCCGCGTGACACCGTGGATTTGCACTAAAACTTACACGCATAAAGCAAAACTCTGCTGAACACGAGATTACGGCAGGGTAAATGACCCTATTTCGCAACCGTTATCGAACTTGAGTCTCCAAAACCCAGTCGTGGAGAGTTTTCTGGGCATCAACGGTCAGCCCAGTTGCGCCCTCGTGAGTCCATGAATTGTCTTCGTGGAGTTGGAAGTGAGAGATGTCGGGGGCGCTTAAAAAGCCGATCACCGTATCAAGCCACATGCGGTGCTTTGGGTGCGTTAATGGAACAAGAGTTTCTACTCTGCCGTCCAAATTGCGGCCCATCATGTCGGCAGATCCAATGAGATGCAGTGGTTCGTCAGTGGTGAGACCATGTTCAAAGCGATAAATACGCGAGTGCTCGAGATACCTTCCAAGAATTGAGCGCACGTTGATGTTTTCGGACATGCCTTGTACTCCGGCACGCAAACAGCAGATGCCGCGAACAACAAGCATGATCTGCACGCCAGCATTGCTCGCTCGGTAGAGCGCCTCAATCACGGCCTTGTCCGAGATCGAGTTGATCTTCATCGTGATCTGACCCTGTGCGCCAAATGTCGCCTCTTTGTCAATCAGCTCAACAATTCGTGAACGCATCTTGTGTGGTGCAACAACCAGCTTTTTATAGTCTGGTTCGTGACCGTATCCAGTGAGGTAGTTAAACAATTCCGAGACGTCCGAACCGATGTCGTCCTCGCAGGTAAAGAATCCGATGTCTTCATAGATGCGCGCTGTTGTCGAGTTGTAGTTTCCGGTACCCATGTGCACGTAACGGCGCATCTTGTCCGGATCATTGCGCACAACCAAAATGCACTTTGCATGCGTCTTGAGTCCGACTAGTCCATATGTAACGTGCACGCCTGCATACTCGAGTTCTTTTGCCCACGACATGTTGCGTGCTTCATCAAAGCGAGCCTTCAACTCAATCACCACCGCTACCTGCTTGCCCATTTCCGCTGCCTTGATCAGGTGACGTGCGATCGAGCTGTCGCCCGAGGTGCGGTACAACGTCATCTTTATTGACTGCACAAGCGGATCGAGCGCAGATTGCTTGACGAATGATTCAACAGACGAAACAAACGACTCATGTGGATGATGAAGGAGAAGTTGCCTCTCGCGAATCACACTAAAGATTGAACGACTCTCGTCTTCGGCCGCGGCCAAACGGCCAGCGGTGAGCGTCGGCCATGGCTTAAAACGCAAATGTGGAAGGTCGAGACCAGAAATTTGCATCAAAGCGGTGAGCCCAAGAGGCGCATGATGGACAGTTACATCGGCTGGCTCAAGCTCTAATTCGTCAACCAGCAGATTGAGAACTTCTCGAGACATCCCGTTTGACACTTCAAGTCGGACTGCACGGCCAAACCTTCGTCGGCGCAACTCCATCTCGACAGCCGCAAGCAAATCTTCAGCGTCCTCGTCGTCTACCGACAAGTCGGCATTTCTTGTGACTCGAAATGTGTAGCACTGTTCGATCGTCATGCCTTGAAACAGTCGACCGAGATTGGCGGTGACTACATCTTCAATGAGTACGAATCGCAAACTATCGGGAAGTTGTAAAAATCTAGGAAGAATTGGAGGCAATTTGACGCGAGCAAAGCGTTTCTCGTTGGTGCGTGGATTGACGGCAAGCACAGCCAGATTGAGCGCCAAGTTTGAAATGTAAGGAAACGGATGTGCTGGGTCTACGGCCAGCGGCGTCAACACGGGAAACAATTGTGTCTCAAACATCGTATTGAGATATTCGCGCTCCCCTTCCGTGGCGTCGACCCATTTGACAATACGTACATCGTTGGCGAGGAGTCGCGGGATGAGCTCATCGTTATAAATCTGTTCTTGCAACTCGACCTGTTGTGCCACGCGAACAAGAACTTCATGTAACTGCTGCTTTGGCGTGCGCCCGTCTGGAGTAACGGCAGTTACATCCGCTGCAATTTGATCTTTGAGCGCAGCAACACGAATCTGATAAAACTCGTCTAAGTTGCTGCAAAAAATTGCCATGAATTTGCAGCGCTCAAGTAACTCAATCTCATTGTCTTCGGCCAATGACAACACCCTGGAGTTGAAATCCAGCCAGCTCAATTCTCGATTGATGATTCGCGCGTCTATGCCAGAATCGTAATTGTGCCCATCTCGCTTGATGGTCTGCGCAAGAAGTTGTCGCCAAGAAGTCATCGAGTGTTTACCCTTGCTTCAGATTGGTTATGCAAATTATTGAGCGTCGTTATAGCCGAGTTCCCACTCGACAGAAATGCGCTCACGCTCGGCATCACGGTTGACGCGCTCTTGATTACGACGGAACTGTGGGTCGTTGCGTGGCAACAGCACCAAGCGCGCAAGCACGCGGGCACGAAACTCTTCGAGCAGGTTTGGGTCACCAAAGTCGCTGTAGACAGCCCAATGCGGCGACACTGCACCGGTATAGGTGATGCGAGCGTGGCCGCGGGATGGCTCGGTTGCTACTGGGGCTTCAGACATGGTGTCAACGATATCGCCAGAAATAGCCCTTTACTAGACTGACCCGCGTGTCAAACGGGGGAAACACAACAATTGCAGCGCTCGACATAGGTACCAATAGTTTCCATCTCATCATCGCCAAAGTGGTTGATGGTGGGTTTGAAGTTGCGGAGACCGAAAAAGAGACCGTGCGCATCGGACATGGTGCTGGTGATATGAACGAACTTTCCGCCGACGCGATCGATCGAGGCATCGCGTGTTTGGTGCGGATGCAGAAAATTGCCACTTCGCACAATGCCGAGATTCGTGCAGTTGCAACGAGTGCCGTTCGCGAAGCCAAGAACCGCTTTGAGTTCATTCGCCGAGCAAAAAAAGAAGCACTCATAGACATCGAAGTCATTTCTGGTGTCGAAGAAGCTCGCTTGATTCATCTAGGTGCATTACATGGTGTCGGCGAACACGATCGACCAATGCTGTTATGCGACATTGGCGGTGGATCAACCGAGATTGTGCTCGGCAACGACGACGAAGTTTTGCTTGCTCGCAGCTTCAAACTTGGCGCGGTTCGGCTTACCGACCGATTCTTCGGTTCTGCAGCCCAGCATCCCAGCGCAGTGAGCAGTTGCCGCTCGCATGTGCGCTCCACACTCATGGTGTTGCAATCCGAAGTGATCGAGTTTGGATTCGACGTTGCTGTCGCATCATCTGGAACTGCAGAAACCATTGCTCGACTCATCCAAGACAGGTCTGACATGCCGGCACCAAAGACCCTCAATCGCTTCGAGTTCACGCAGGCCCAAATTGCCCAGACAGTGACGATGCTGAGTTCGGTCAACACTGTTGACGAACGACGCGAAAAGTTTGGGCTCGAAAAGAGCAGGGCCGAAATCATCTTGGCCGGGGCAATCATTCTTGAGGGCATTGCGAGTGTCTACGGCGTCGAAACATTTATGTATAGCGACTATGCCTTGCGCGAAGGCGTCATTCTCGACACTCTGCAACGGCGCGGCCTTGGCCCGACTACTGGTGATACCGATGCTGCAATGCGCAGTGTGCAACTACTTGCCGACCGCTGTGATGACCGACCAGAGCATTCGCAGAACGTTGCACGTATTGCGCTCGACTTGTTTGATCAAGTGTGGGATGTGCTCGGCGTTGTGCAGTCAAACCGAAAACTTCTTGAAGCAGCAGCCTTGCTTGCCAACGTTGGTGTCGTTATTTCGCACTCCAAGCACCATCTGCATTCGTATTACGTAATTCGCAACTCAGAACTCGTTGGTCTCAATGATCGCGAGATTGAGATCATCGCTCAGGTCGCTCGTTACCACCGCAAAGGTTTGCCAAAACTCGGCCATCCAGAATTCGCGATGCTCTCACAAGAGGATCAAAAACTCGTGAGCGCACTCGCAGGAGTGTTGCGCATTGCAATTGGGCTCGATCGAACCCAGGATGGCCGTGTGAAGAAAATAACGACGAGCATCAGTGATGGCGAGTTGAAAATTTTCTTTACGACGACAAAGAAACTTGACGGCGACTTAAATATTTATGCAGCTATGGAGCGTCGCACACTGTTGGCCGACATAACAGGCCTGAGAGTAAAAGTGCTGGCTAATTAATTGCTGGACGGAGGAGTGTCGCTCTTTGGAGCGTCGTCCTTGTTCGCACTTGCTTGACCCTTTTTGAACTCGTTTGTTGCTTGCCCAAGGTTGCGAGCAAGCTTTGGCAAACGCGATCCAAAGAGCAAAGCGACAATAATCAAACCAATAATAAGTTCTGGACCACCAATGCTTCCCATGCGCCCAATATACCACCCGGGTAGCAACCACTCCAAACCACCCGATAGGCAGAAGGGGTGCTGGAATGCGTCATCAACATCAGTGAGGGCAAAGACCCGGAAAAGCTTGTGCTTCTCGCCGAAGCCTTGGGCGCCGATTTGCTCGACCTGCATAGCGATGCCGACCACAATCGCAGTGTGTTCACTCTTGCCGGTACAGACTCTGCCCGCATACTGGCTCGCGAGGCACTCAACTTGTTCAACATTGGCGCTCATGCCGGCGTGCATCCACGTGTAGGCATTGTCGATGTGGTTCCGTTTGTCGCTCTTGAGCCAAGCACGTTTGAAGATGCGTTGCAAGCGCGCAATGAGTTTGCGCACTTTGCAGCGAACGAACTTGGCGTGCCGTGTTTTGTCTACGGACCAGAGCGCACGCTGCCCTACATTCGCAAGCACGCATTTGTCGACCTACTCCCCGACTTTGGTTCAGCAATGCCGCACCCCACAGCAGGTGCAATATGCGTTGGTGTCCGACCGATTTTGATTGCGTACAACATCTGGCTCAAAGATTCGACACTAGAAATGGCCAAGCAAATTTCGGCTCTATTGCGCAGTGATTCAGTGCGCGCACTCGGGTTGCAAGTCGGCTCAAGCGCTCAAGTGAGCATGAACTTGATCGATTTTGCCGTCACCGGACCACAACAGGTATATGACATCGTTGCTCAACACGCACCAATCGAACGCGCAGAGTTGGTTGGTTTGGTGCCAGCCCGCGCTCTTGCCAACGTGCCACGCAGCAGATGGGATGAGCTCGACTTGAGTGCAGAAAAAACTATTGAGTCAGCATTGGCTGCGCGCAATCGCAAACTAGCGAGTTAATTACGCAGTAGCGATAGTGCGACTTGACTGCGCGCGCTGACGACGCAAGCGACGACGCTCACGCTCTGACAGACCGCCCCAGATACCAAACTTCTCGCCGTTGTCAAGGGCGTATTCGAGGCAGTCATTGCGCACCACACAACCACGGCAGACCTCTTTGGCCTCGCGGGTTGATGCTCCACGTTCTGGGAAGAACAAGTCTGGGTCGACGCCGAGGCAGTTGGCTTGATCTTGCCAGGCTCGGTCTGCGCTCAGCGCTATTTGTTCGTCTTCCACTTGTACTGCCTCCCGATAGTTCTGATTTGAATCTCGATGCAATCGCGAGCACGCGTCTACATCGCTGTAATTACATCTGTGTCATTCTGCCAAATTTGGCGCAAAAATGCAAATATTTGGGGGATTTGTTCATTTTTAGATTTTTGATTGCATCTTCGGCGATCATCGCCGAGTCGTTGCACTCGTCGATCGTCCACGAGAAATGTTGCGTTTGTGTTCCAAATAATCGACGAGGACATAGTCACCAAGGGTTTCAGGTGATGTGAAAAATGCACGCCCACCGTTGATTTTGGTCAATTGTTCAATGAAGTGTCGCAAACCATTGTCGGCATCAAGCATGAAGGTGTTAATACGAATTGCTTCTTTGGTGCATCGCAATGCCTCGCGAAGAGTGATTTCAACTGTCTCTCGCACCGCTGGATAATTAAAAAATATTTCACCAGATGGCATCACGTGTGCAGTTGGCTCACCATCAGTGATCATGATGATCTGCTTGTTGCCAGTCTGACGTGCAAGTAATTTTCTCGCCAAGGTAAATGCGTGGTGCATATTTGTGCCATACGAAAAGTCCCAACTGACCTCTGGAATGCGCTCGGCTTCGAGCTCACGAGCCATTGCTCCAAACCCGACAACGCCTAAGTAATCCCGAGGAAATTGCGACGAAATCAGATGATGTAAAGCCATCGCCACCTTCTTGGCAGGCAAGAAATTGTCGCGCATTGGCATCGACAACGAAAGATCGAGCAGAAGCACGGTCGACGATCGTGTTGAGTGCTCCATTCGCTCAATTTCAAAATCATCTTGCGAAAGTTTGATCGGCAATCCTGGCCCACCTCGCCGCAACGCATTGCGCAATGTGCCGTGAAGATCCAGCCGAAACGAATCACCAAACTCGTATGGCTTTGTATCGTTGGCACGTTCGTGACCGGTGCCAATCTTGTCAATCTGATGTTGACCGATCATGTCTTTCGACAGATTGCCAAACAGATCTTGCAAGGCCTTTGCACCAAGTTGTCTAATGCCCCGCGGTGTGAGTTGTAGGCGCCCATCCGACTGATCAATGAGCCCTGCATCCTTCATCATCTGGGTTAATTGCGAAAGTTTCTCGAGTGATTTTGCGGAGTCTTCGCCGAGCAATTCACGCACCCTGTCCAAATCAGCTTCGGCCAAAGCAGCAGGGTTTGCAGCGTTTTTCATGAGGTTTTCTAGTTGGTCCAGCTCGGATAGCTCTTGCATCGACTGCATTGCCTCGGCAAAACCGAGTGGGTCTTGGCCCGAAAAATCGTAACTTTTTTGCCATCCGGCCTGCGGAAACATCGATTGCAGATTCTTCGACAACTGATCCATCTGCCATCGCAGATCCATGTCTTCAAGCAGTTGGTCGGAGAGCTGTTGCAGCTGTGCGCGTTGTTCGGGAGTCATCGAGTTGAGCATGGCCTGGCCCGCAGCCATACGTTGCGCCATGATCTCAAGCAGTTCGTCCAGCGTTTCTGGGTTCTCAGGAAAAAAGTCACCAAATTTTTCCATGAAATCTTCAAACTTTGGGTCCTCACCCTGTTGACGCCGCTCAAGCATGGCGTTCAATTCGGCCATCATGTCTTTCATGCGCTGCATGTCGGCAGGGGTCAGTTTTTGCATCTCCCCAGACATCTGGTCGAGATGCTGTTGCATCAGCTGTTCACGCAACTTCTCGATCAACTGTTCAAATCGAAGTTGTGCTTGCTTGGATTGAAAGTCATAGTGCTGCAGTTCGGCAATTTTGCCCGCCAAGTCTGCAGGCAACATGTCAAGACGAAAATTGCGATCCATCGCCGACTGCTCTGCCATTTCTGCGCGACGCTGATCTCCAGAGTTCTTTGCTTCGGTGGTGTAGTTCTCAATCGCATGACGTTCTTCGTCAACTACGTCATTAAGTTCGTTTGCAATCTCCGAATACACGCCACCCAGATCTCCGCGTTCCTGAATCGACTCTCGCTTTTCGCGCAGTCGTTCCATCATTTCACGCATTCCCGCAATGCGGTCGCCGTTGATGTCGCGCATTCCATCTTGCATCAGCTTGCGCAGCGCACTGTTGACATCGCCGTGGTACAGCAAATCATCGGCCAGCTCGCCCAGGAGCGATTCGGCGTCGAGATCGAATCCTCGTTGCGAGCCG
>QYPH01000085.1 GCA_007279905.1 Actinomycetota bacterium
ACAACACTTTGTGCTGGAGAAATATCGCCTGCCGAGCCATCGACACCGCCGCCCAAGTCGTTGACAACGACTAGTGCACCGTGCTTGGCAAGACTTAAAGCGTGTTCGCGACCAATACCGCGTCCCGAACCAGTGACAACAACTACTCGACCTTCACATAAGCGGCTCATGGGCAACGACTCTAGTCTGAATACTGTGTCTTTTACCAAGTCGAACAACAGTGCAACCGATTTGGCGTGCGATGTTGTTGTTGTCGGAGCAGGGCCAAGCGGTGTTGCTGCGGCGCTCACTTTGCAATCCGCAGGGCACGATGTCGTCGTCATTGATAAGGCTTTTTTTCCTCGCGACAAATGTTGCGGTGACGGCTTAACCACTGGTGCACTACGCATCTTGGATGAACTCGGTTTTGACCCACTAACTGTGCCCAATTGGACAGTGTGTAGCGACGTATGGTTGCGCTCGCCGAGTGGTACCGAGATGCAATTTGCGCTGCCAACAAACGGCCAGTTTGCAGCAATTGCGCCACGAATCGAACTCGACAATGCGCTTGTACAACTTGCAAAGTCGCGCGGTATTCGTGTGCTCGAGGGCCACGAATTTATTTCGGTTCGCGAACAGACATCAGATCACATCACGATCGACATCAGCAATAGCAATAGCAACAGCAACAGCAACAGCAACAAAAGCGAAACAATCCGATCAAAGTTTTTGATTGCATCAGACGGCATGTGGTCGCCAGTGCGCAAATCACTTGGCAAGTCAACACCCGGTTACCTCGGTGAGTGGCACGCATTTCGACAATACGCCAACACCGTCACTGGCCCCGCAAAAAATCGTCTGTACGTATGGTTTGAAAAAGATTTGTTGCCCGGCTATGCGTGGTCGTTTCCGCTGCAAGATGGCCGCGTCAACATCGGATTCGGAATCTTGCGCGGTGGCAAGTACTCGGTGCAACAGATGAAGGACCTCTGGCCAAATTTGTTGGCTCGCAAACATATTGCTCGAGCACTTGGCTCGGGCGTCGTCATGGAAGATCGACACACCGCGTGGCCGATTCCTGCACGCGTTACGTCTGCCCCGCTCTCAAGTGGCCGCGTGCTGCTCATTGGTGATGCCGCATGTGTCACCGACTCGCTCACTGGTGAAGGCATTGGTCAGGCACTGCTGTCGGGCCAACTCGCCGCGCAGGCAATTGTTGCGGGCAACGGTCGTGAAGCATCTGTGACACGCAGCAAATACGAGCAACTGATTCGGCAGCACTTCTTTGCAGATCACCGCATGTCAACAACTCTTGGCGCAATTTTGAAATCGTCGCTTGGCGCGCGAGCAGCACTTCGTGTTGCCAACCTCACGCCGTGGACGAGGGCGAACTTTGTGCGCTGGATGTTTGAAGACGAACCACGGGCAGCAATTTTTACTCCGTCTAGGTGGCATCGCAATTTCTTGCGTCGTAACGGCGCTTACGCAACTCAAGATCAAGCCGAGTAAGTTGGAACATATGCGTACACGACTGACCGAACTGCTCGATATCGAATTCCCCGTCATGCTTGCGGGCATGGGCGGAGTCAGTTACCACCACCTCGTTGCAGCTGTGTCAGAAGCTGGTGGACTCGGAACCCTGGGTGCATCGACCATGCAAGATGGAGAACTTGAGCGCGAGATCGAAGGCGTGAAGAGCCTGACTCAAAAACCATTTGGAGTCGATTTGCTGACCGCGCTTCCACACACACTCGAGCGCGACGTTGACCTGATTATCAAAAGTGGAGCCCGTGTTTTTGTTGCGGGCCTCGGAGTGCCCCGCGACATCATTGAGCGACTTCACAGCCACGGCGTAATTGTTGGATCCATGTGCGGAAAAGTTCGCCACGCAATTGCAGCAGTTGAAAGCGGTTGCGACTTTGTGGTTGCTCAAGGCACCGAAGGCGGTGGACACACAGGCACTGTTGCAACTATCGCCCTTGTACCTCAGGTGGTCGACGCAGTCGGCAAAAAAGTTGTGGTAGTTGCCGCAGGTGGTTTATACGACGGCCGCGGCCTTGCTGCATCGCTCGCCCTCGGTGCCGACGGGGTGTGGATTGGCACACGCTTTATTGCAACACCAGAAGCCCGCGCAGTTGATGGCTACAAAGAAAAACTTATTGCCACAGGAGAGGACGGCACCGTCATCACTCGCAGTTACACGGGCAAGACCTGTCGCGTGGTACGCAATGAGTGGACAAACGATTTTGAAAAGCATCCAGAGACGCTTCTGCCATTTCCACAACAGGCGATCGCTTCAATGAAGGCGGGAGTCAATCACTTGGGTTACCCAGTTGGCACAAAAGTCGACGTCGAGCGCGAGTTCATGCCAGCCGGACAAGGCGTTGGTGCAATTACTGAACTTGTTGCTGCAGGAGACTTGGTGCGCAGCATGGTGCGTGAAGCGCAAGAAACTCTTGAACGTCTTACTCGCTAACAAAGATGTTCGCAGGCTGTTTGTAGCCGACAACATCTCGATCATTGGCGACTACTTCAGTTATGTCGCCCTCGCAGGCATGGTCAAGGAAGTAACAGACTCCAATTTTCTCGTTGCACTTGTATACGTGGCGTTTACTCTCCCATCTTTTTTTACAACACCTTTTGGTGGTCCAACAGTCGACAAATTTGATCGCAAGAAAATCATCGTTTTTGTTTCTCTTGCCCAAGCATTGTGTGCAGTCGGATTTTTGTTTGCTTCAAACTCGCGTATCTGGATTGCTTTTGCTGCCCAGATCGCCATTACTTGTCTCTCGTCGTTTATCACACCCGCGTTTGGCGCTGCGCTTCCCAACCTGACGCGCAGCGATGACGAGTTGCGCCAAGCCAATGCCTTGTTTGGCTCAAGCTGGGGCGCAATGGTATTCATCGGTGCTGCTGCTGGCGGTTTTTTTTCTCAAGCCTTTGGTCGCACAGCAACATTCACTGCCGACATCGCCACATTTATCGTCTGCGCTGGTCTAGTCGCATTGATCAAGACCCCGATGCAACAACAGCGCACAACCGAACATCGATCACGTATGCGCCCATTTGCCGACATGAAAGAAGCAATTCATTACGCCAAGAGCGATCACACAATCCTTGCGCTCCTTTCGTCAAAAACCATGTTTGCATTTGGTGCAGGAACGGTAAGTCAACTTTCGGTTCTTGCTATCGACGTATTCAATAAGGGCGACGGAGGAAGTGGAGCACTCCTTGCGGCGCGCGGCTTCGGAGCATCAATTGGCCCGTTTCTCATCATGCGCTTTGTGCGCGACAATTTGCCTCGCCTGCTCAAGGTGTGTGGTGTAGCAGGCATTATCTACGCAGTGCTCTACGTTGCAACAGCAGCGAGCCCAAATATCTGGATTGCATGTTTGTGTGTGATGGGCGCGCACTTGGGCGGAGGCGCGCAGTGGACTTTGTCGACATACGGATTACAAGTGCGCGTACCCGATCACATTCTTGGTCGAGTGTTGGCAGGCGATATGGCCATAGCAATTTTGGTCATGGGCACAAGCAGTTTTGCTGCCGGTATTCTTGGCGAAATACTTCCAATTCGATTGGCAATTGCAATTATCGGAGCAACGTCTGGAGTAACAGCAGTTGTATTTCTGTTTGCAACGACAGGAATTAGGCGGCGTCTGCGCAGCGAGATGCAGCTGCAATCAAGCTAGAAGCACGCGTATCAGTGAAAAGATATGAACCCATTCGGTTCATGACATAGCTAAAAGCAAAATTTCGTACAGGGTCTCCAAAACTGATTGATCCACCAGCACCCGAGTGACCAAATGATTGTGGGCCACTCAATGGCATCAGTGCGGTTGGGGTCATGTATCCCATGCCAAAGTTTGTCTGACGCATCAAACACAAATCGATCTCGTCAGGCCGAGTAATAGGCGCACTTGCGCGTTGCATCATTGCTTCAGAAATTAAACGGACCTTACCGTTGGCCCCATCTACTTCGCCGATTGTTGCGGCATACATGCGTGCAAGCGAAGGCGCATTGCTGATGCCATTGGCAGCAGGTATTTCGGCGGCGTGCATGTCGCGTCGATTGAATCCACCCTTCACAACAAAAGCACCATTGACCGTGAGGGCTTTTCCAAGCGCTGTGTCTGGACCAAAGGGAACCACCTGTGCTGGCTGCCTGTCGATCTGGATTTCAGGCCAGACTTTTGTCCAACCATTTTTCAGTGGAGAAACCCGATGCTCGTGTTGCTCTGGTAAGCCAACATAAATTTCGATGCCAAGCGGACCTGCGATTTCCTCTTCGATAAAGCGTCCAATATTGCGACCGTCCACTCTGCGCACAAGTTCTCCGGCAAGCCAACCAAATGTGATGGCGTGATATCCATGCGTTGATCCAACGGGAAACAATGGTGCAGTGTCGGCAAGGCGCTGCGTGATTGTGTTCCAGTCCAAAGCATCTTCAAATGAAATAGTTCCGTCGATGGTGTACAGCCCAGCTTGATGCGAGAGCAATTGCGCCACCGTGATCTTTTCTTTGCCCATGGCCCCAAACTCTGGCCAAAACAAGGCCACTGGTTCGTCATAACTCAAGAGCCCGCGTTCGACACACATGGCTACCGCAGTCGCAACGACGCCTTTTGTGCTGCTGAACACAAGTTGCAACGTGTCTCGGGCGTACGGAATCGTTGCAGTGTTCTCAAAAAATCCACCAATTAAGTCGACCACTGGTTGACCATGATGAATAATGCACAGTCCGGCACCGATGTCTTCCTTGGTTTCGATATTCGTCACAAATTGATCGTGTACCGCCTCCCAACCAGGGGCGACAAAACCAGAAACGAATTCGGACATGATGGAGGCGAACGAGAGCGATCGTCGACTTAAATTTCGTCAATCAAGGTGCGCAACAACTCAACTTGTTGCACTGCATCTGGACCAATCGGATTGACGGAGATCACCGTTACACCGGCTTCTTTGAAAGCTGCAAGGCGTTCTTTAATAAAACTCTTCGGACCAACGAGGTGCGAGTTGAGCAACCAGTCAGACGGAACTTTTGCGGCAGCCTCTTTCTTTTTGCCGTCTAAGTACAGGTCTTGAATCTCGACGGCTTCCTTTTCGTAGCCATACGACTTGCAGATGTCGTTATAAAAGTTTTTGCCGCGAGCACCCATGCCGCCAACATACAAAGCAGTTGATGGTCGAGCGAAGTCCAAAACTTTTTGCTGATCTTCACCCGTAAGCGACTCGTCGATTGCAAGCATGCCGCCAGCCGAGATATCCATTTTGCCACGCGATGGGTCGCGCTTTGCGGTGCCAGCCTTGAGTGCATCGCCCCACACATTCTGAAATTTTTCTGGATAAAAAAAGATTGGCATCCAACCATCGGCGATCTCTGCAGTTGCTTCAACACTCTTGCCCATCAGTGACGCCCACCAAATCGGAATCTCGTTGCGAACAGGATGATTGATCAGCTTGAGCGATTTACCCAACCCCGTGCCCTGCCCCTGCGGAAGCGGAACTTCGACTGTTTTTCCTTGATACGACAATGGCTTTTCGCGCTTCCACACTTCGCGACAAATGTCGATGTATTCCTTTGTGCGCTGCAATGGCTTTTCATATGGCATTCCATGAAAGCCTTCAATGACTTGTGCACCAGAAGCGCCAAGACCAAGAATAAATCTGCCGTTGCTCACGTAGTCACAACCTGCCGCTGTCATTGCAACGAGTGCAGGTGTGCGTGAATAGACGTTGATGATGCCAGTACCAATCTGCAACTTGTTGGTGACTGCAGCAAGATAGCCAATTTGTGAAATCGCATCGTACGAATAAGCCTCTGCCACCCACACCATGTCGAGACCGACTTTTTCAAGTTCGACAACTTGTTTGGCCGATGTCTGAAAATCGGAAATGTAATTGATCATCATCGAAAGCTTCATGATGAGAACCCTAGAGCGACTTCAGTTGACTTGACGAGTTCGACCTACCCAGTAAGGCGCGCGAAGGTCTTTTTTCAAGATCTTGCCAGACGGGTTGCGAGGCAGAGCCTCAATCCAGTCGACCGACTTCGGACATTTAAACCCAGCAAGGCTCACTTTGGCAAATGCGATGATCTCGTCTTGCGTCACTGCCACATCTTTCTTGCGCACAACAATGGCCTTTGGTACTTCGCCCCACTTTTCGTCGGGCACGCCAATGACCGCGACGTCGGCAATTGCGGGATGCGCCATCAGTACGTTTTCGACCTCGGCAGGGTAAATGTTTTCGCCACCCGAGACAATCATGTCATTGACGCGGTCATATATATAGAGATACCCGTCGGCGTCTAAGTAACCGGCATCGCCGCTGCGAAACCAACCGCCATCCACAATCGACTTCGCAGTTTCTTGGGGCATATTCCAATACCCAAGCATGATCTGCGGACCCTTGACCCAGATCTCGCCCACTTTGCCAACCGGCATGTCGTGGTGGGTTTCATCATCAACAATGCGCAGTTGCATCCCTGGCACTGGCTTGCCACATGAACGCAGTCGATGCTTATTGGGTCCTTCAAGATCGTGATCTTCTGGCATCAGCAGTGTCGTTGCGCCAGTCGTTTCGGTCAGACCATAGACCTGCATGAAATTGGTTTTGAATGCCTTGATAGAACCTGCCAATACTTCATCAGAGATTGGTGATGCTCCGTACAAAATGAGTTCGAGACTTGAAAAATCTGCTTTGTCTAGATCGGGCACCATCAACATGAATTGCAACAGTGCCGGCACCACAAAACCGTGTGTGATGCGCTCTTGGCCGATCAACTTCACAAGTTCAACTGGATTGATATCGCGAATGATCACCGAGCACGCTCCAACAAATTGCCCTGCAGTTGCCCATCCACCTCCGCCAATATGAAAGAGAGGCATCGCCACCATGCTCACGGTTTTTGGAGTGAGCTTCCACAAATCCGTCGCTGTCGGCATCAGCGCAAAGAAGTTGTTGTTCGTCAGCATCACACCTTTTGGTCGTCCTGTCGTGCCACTCGAATACAACTGAAAGGCAACGTCTTCGTGGCTTGCCTCAACACCTGGGTCAACATTTTCTCCACTGGCGATGAAAGCGTCATACGACTGATACTTCGAATGTCCACCAATCACCACAATTGTTTTCACGGTGACGAGTTCGTCGGCTATCGCCTCGAGGATCGGTACAAAATCGGGGCCGACAATGAGCACCTTGGCAGCAGCATCGTTGACGATGAACAGCACTTCTGGCCCAACGAGTCGCCAATTGACATCGACGCTTACTGCATTGAGCAGCGCACATCCATACAGCACCTCAAAGTGTTCGATCGAGTTCTTGTCTAAGAACGCAACACGGTCTTGCACACCAACACCAGCAGCACGCAAAGCCTGCGACATCTGGCAAGCTCTGCCATAGAGCTGTGACCACGTCTGTTTCTTCGTGCCCTGAATCAACGCAGTTCGAGTTCCGAACTCTGCACTGTGACTGCGAACGATGTCTGCCAAGTTGTTGATGTCAGTTGCCATGATCAAAAACTAGCAATTTTGCCGACACCGCGCAACAGAACGAACGCTCTTCACTTCCATACAAACCAAGTATGTTTGTGCACAGAGAAGAAAATTTGTGACCATCACCTCCACACACCCTTCGTCCGAAGGCGTACAACTCGCTGTATACGACTATTCACCACAGTCGACCCAACAGCCAGTGCTGTTGTCGCATGCAACAGGGTTTCATGGCCGAGTGTTTGACCCGGTTGCCGAACACTTACTCAACTTATATCACTGTCACTCGTTTGACTACCGCGGACATGGCGACTCGGGATTGCCAAGCGACTGGAAAGCAAACTGGAGTGGCTACGGAGACGATGCACTTGCAGTTGCACGCGTCATTGCGGCATCGCAAACGTCTGCTGTACCAATCATCGGCGCTGGTCATTCGATGGGTGGCGCAGCGCTCGTCATGGCCGCACTTTGCGCCCCGGAATTGTTTCGCGCACTTGTGCTCTTCGAGCCAATTATTTTCCCACCACAAGCACGCACGGGTTCTCAGAATTCTGGGATCCCGAGCCCGCTCGCCGATGGGGCGCGACGGCGGCGCAGCACATTTGCATCATTTGACGAAGCGATTGCAAATTATTCGTCCAAGCCTCCGCTCAACGTGATGCGCCCCGATGCTCTGCGCGCGTACGTAATGCATGGTTTTGCTGCGCAGCCAGATGGAAGCGTGTTGATTAAGTGCTCGCCCGAGCACGAAGCTCGCACCTACGAGATGGGCGCCATCCACGACACGTGGAACGACTTGCCCAAGCTGCGGGTGCCCGTGTGGCTAGTTTCGGGTGCAGTGAATCCGCATACTCCAGGCGCCATCGCCGCCCTCATCGCCAATGAAATTCCTGGCTCATCACTTGTGCAGTGGGACGACCTCGGTCACTTTGGACCGATGCAAGATCCGCTTCGATTTGCTCAACTCATCGCACAGGTAGATGCGGCCACACAGTGACAGAAGTATTTGCACTTCCCGAAACGCTGTCACCTTCCGGCACTGGCACATTCCAAAATTGTCCGCTGCAGTTTCGTTTTCAAAATATCCAAAAACTTCCACAGCCCCCAGGCGCTGCAGCAGTCAAAGGAAACGTTGTGCACCGAGCACTCGAGTTGCTGTTCCAACTCGAGGCCCCACTTCGCACACACGCAGCCGCACACGATTTTTTGGCCACCGCCAAGACCGAATTTGAGCCAACATACGACATCACGGGGCTCAACTTGACTGCCGAACAAGCCACCAAGTTTTGGGCAGACTGCTCCGCACTTGTCGACAGCTACCTGCGCATGGAAGACCCGACAACAATCAATTCGACCGAAACCGAGATGTGGGTAACTGCACAACTTGACAAAGTTGCATTGCGCGGCATTATCGACCGGATTGAGCGAGATGCGAATGGCGGCCTCATTATTAGCGACTACAAGACTGGCAAAGCCCCACGCGAAATCGATGTTGAAGGCAGGATGATGCAACTACAAATGTATGCATACATGCTGCGCGAAATGCGTGGTGAATTGCCGACAACTTTGCAATTGCTCTACATCAAAGACGGCATTCGCCACACCCGCACCCCAACAGAGCAATCAATGCGCTTTATTCAAACACGCACGACTGCATTGTTTAATGCCATTGAAAAGTCGTGCGCTACATCACAGTTTCCCACCAAAAAAAGTGGACTCTGCAACTTTTGTAATTTCAAATCGTGGTGCCCCGCATTTGGTGGCGACCCATCCAAGGCTGCCGTAGAAGCACCGATCAAATATCCAAGGCCGCATGCATGAACACTGACGACAACTTTGGCGACAATCCCAAGCGCCAACTCCTCCATCTGCGCATTGATGCAGCGGTAGATAGCGCTCTCGAGCACATCCGCGACCACAAATTTGTCATCGTGATCTTCTCGATAGCAAGTGCAGTGGGAGACTTCGGTTTGCTGTGGCACATCATCGGTGTCGTGCGCGCAATCGGCAGCGTGGATCGCCTCTTGCAGGCATTAATTTTTTCGATTCTGATCGGACTCGAGAGCTTGATTCTCAATCAGGGCATCAAGCGCTTATTTCGTCGCAGTCGCCCAACAGAAAAGGGTGACACTCGCTTTGCCCTGCGCAAGCCGCGCACATCGAGTTTTCCAAGTGGACACTCTTCGTCTGCTTTCTTTTCGGCTTTAGTGCTCACCTACTTCACGGCATGGCCGTGGTGGCTGTTGTTTTACACTTTTGCATTGATCATCGCCACAAGCCGTGTGGGAGTGCGCATTCATCACGCCAGTGATGTCATTGCCGGTGCGTTTGCAGGCACGCTCATGGGCGTAATTGGACTGCTGATATTACGCCACTATGCCGTCTAACGATATGCCGTGTAACAGTTGCGCGTTTAGGATTCGGTAGCCGACGCAGTTGTTGCGGTGAGCAACACACGCACATCGAGCAATAAGTCTGAAACTTCGATAGTCGATACCAGTTCGCGGTGCAGCATTTCGGCCAGTGCTTTGTCGATGACGGTCAGGGCTTCAGTGATAACTGCTGTTTCGCGTGAATCGGTCATGGACATGACCATACCTGATCGGTGTCACAAAATCGTGACACTGTGCGTAACATCACAGGCATGGAACTTGCTGGAAAAATAACTGTCATTACTGGTGCCGCTGGCGGAATTGGGATGGCGTTGGCCGAACGTTTTCATGCGCAAGGCGCAACTGTTGTGCTGGCCGACCGCGATCAAGCACCGCTAGACACAATCGCGCTCCGACTCAACGCAATTCGCCCCCATTCCGCACTCGCCGTGGCAGGCGACTTGGGCACCGAAGCCGCAAATGCCACCTTGATTGGTGTTGTCGAAAAAGAATTTGGTGTGATTGATTTATTTTTCGCCAATGCAGGAGTCGGTCTCGGTAGCGATTTATCCACAAGCGAACAGGACTGGAATACCGCATTCGACATCAATTTCAATGCCCATCGCTGGGCAGCAAAATATCTACTTCCCGGCTGGCTGGCTCGCGGCGAAGGATACTTCTGCTCGACTGCATCGGCCGCAGGGTTGTTGTCGCAGATTGGATCGGCGCCCTACACCGTGACAAAGCATGCTGCCGTTGCGTTTGCCGAATGGTTGTCGATCACCTACGGCGGTCGCGGAATAAGAGTGAGTTGTTTGTGCCCACAAGGTGTTAACACCAACATGCTCAAAGGCGCCGATGCATCAAACGACGGTCCTTCCGGAAACGTTGTGCGAGTGGCAGGCGGTGTGCTCGAGCCCGAAGAAGTTGCTCAAGCGTGTGTTGACACCATTCGCGCAGAGACTTTTTTGGTGCTTCCCCACCCAGAGGTTGCTCAATACATGGCACTGAAGGCAACCGAGCGCGATCGCTGGTTGGCGGGCATGCGCAAGCTACAAAAACGTGTGCTTGGTGTTTAGCGTTTAATTTTGGTTTTAGTTTTTAGATTTTGAATTCTGGAATCAGCGTTGCGAGTTCGCGCCACTCGACACTCGGCAACGACACCAAATCTTCGGTGAGCACCTGCACACACACATGCGATGCGCCTGCGTCGTAATGCTCTTGAATTCGTTTGCGAATGGTGTCGAGTGTGCCCCATGTGCAGATTGCATCGACCAATCGGTCGCTCTGCACACCGTGCTCATTTTTGATATCTGATTCAGTAAATCCGTGGCGCAATAAATTGTTGGCGTAGTTTGGCAAACGGGTATAGGTGCCCATGTATTTGCGAGCAATTGTGCGCGCCTTTGTTGCATCGGTCTCAAAAATTACGGCAAGTTCTGGCGCAAGCGTTGGTCCGTCTCCCAATATTTCGCGCGCGACTGCCGTGTGATCGGGGGTAGTGAAATACGGATGCGCTCCATCGCTTCGCTCGGAAGCCAGCTTGAGCATCTTTGGCCCCAGTGCCGCAAGTACTCTGTGCGTCGGTGTCGACGGCTGAGCCGCCATAAACATGCCGGAGTCCATCGTGTCGAGGTATTCGATCATGTTCGAATACGGCCTGTCGTAGACCTTTTTATGAATTGCTTTGGCCATATTCCCATGGCTCGTTCCAATGCCAAGCAAAAACCGATCGGGAAATGCTTCGGTCAATGTTTTTTGACCCGCCTGCATCGTTGCTGCACTGCGAGCCTGCATCGATGCGATTCCAGTACCAACAATGAGCTTCTTGGTAGCGGCGAGCAACAAACCTGCGTGTGCAAACGGCTCACGGCCAACAGCCTCGGGGATCCACACGGTCGAAAACCCGAGTGCCTCAATCTCACACACTGCCTCGAGCGATTTGGCCATCGGTTGTGCGTCAAGCGTCCATGTCCACAACCCCAGTCGGCCAATATCAAGTGGCTTTGTCATAGACGCAACAATATCTGCATTCTCAACCACCAGCCGCACACATGTTTTGTATCATGAGACCAAATTTCAACAAAACAATACGAATGAGTGGAGTCATTGCTTCCTTCGCTCTACTCATCGGGCTCGCATCCTGTTCTGACTCGTTACCACAAGGCGGCCAATCAGATCTCGTTGAAATTGCACGTGCAGAAATTGCACACGTGATCGATGGCGACACAGTAGACATCGACATCCACGGACACATGGAGCGCGTACGACTCATTGGCGTCAACACACCCGAAACCAAACACCCAACAAAGCCAATCGAGTGTTTTGGGCCAGAAGCAAGTGCGTACATGACCGAGCTGTTGCCAAAGGGAACAGATGTGCGAATTGAGCGAGACGTAGAGGCTCGCGATCGTTACGGTCGCATGTTGCTGTATATGTATCGCGACTCAGACAACCTCTTCATCAATCTCGACCTCATTGCACGTGGCTACGGCACGCCAATGAGCATTGAGCCAAACACATTTCATCGCAACGACTTTGTGCGCGCTGCATCACAAGCCGAGGCTGCAAATGTCGGGCTATGGAAGGCGTGTCGCTAGTAGCGTTTGGGAGGTGAACACCAGCCAGCAGACCCTCGCAGAGCGACTTGGATTCTCGGCGACTTCAAAACTCGTGATTATTAGCTGCGACGATTTGGGTGCGTTTCATGCAGCCAATGTGGGCGTGTACGACGCGTTGCGCAAAGGTGTTGCAACATGCGCCTCGTTGATGGTGCCAGCACCCTGGGCGCGACATGCAGTCATGTCATATGCCGGTGAAGACATTGGTGTGCATCTCACACTCAACAGCGAACACGAGATGTATCGCTGGGGTCCAATCACTCATGCTCCGTCACTGTTGTCGGGTGAGGGCGGCTTCCCTCGCACCATTAACGACTTGTGGGAACATGCCGATTCAGCAGAAGTTTTGCGCGAGTGTCGTACCCAAATTGCAAGTGCTCTCGAATGGGGCATTGATGTCACTCACCTTGCACCACACCTCACGTCCATCACCTTGCGCCCAGAGTTTTTTGATGTCTACATGGAACTCGCTGTTGAATATCAGCTACCAGTGAGATTGCCCTCGACCATCACCGAGCAACAAGCAGGTTTTCCATTTCGCACACTCGCAGCAGAAGAAGGAGTGCTCTTCCCCGACCACTTCGATCACGATTGGCGAGAAGGCAGCCGCCAGCGAGTGATGCAATCACTTGGCAACTTGCAAGCCGGTGTCACCGAAATTCACGTACAGCCATGTATTGACACGCCAGAAATTCGTGCACTTGGAGATGCCTCGCGCGGATGGATCGATGATTACGAACTCGTTGTCAACGACGCCTCGCTCAAGCAAGCGCTGACGGATAGCGGTGCAACGTTGATTGGGTATCGCCAATTGCGCGATGCAATGCGCAAGAAGTAGCACTGC
>QYPH01000075.1 GCA_007279905.1 Actinomycetota bacterium
CAACCCACCATCTGGTTGCGTTTTACACCCGCGTTGCCCACGCATGGCCGGAAGCGGTGTCGAGCACTTGTGCACAAGTGTTGAACCTTCGCTCACCGAGGTTGATCCTGGTCACTTTATGCGCTGCCACATACCGCTCGAGCAATTGCGCGCAGTCCAAACCCAATAGTTACAAGTGGTGTCCTCCCCACAGACTTGACTATGACGGGCAAATGTCCGTAGAGTAAACACATCGGATTGGGGTCATTCCGGCCGCAGTCGAATCAACAGGGGGAAATTCCTAGATGAAACAAACATCCACGAAAAGTGGGCTGTTCAGAAAACTCTCGATTGGTTTAGGACTCGCACTTGCAGTCTCAACCATCGGTGTTTCTGCAAGCAGCGCAAAATCAGTTCCACAAGCAAAGAAGGCCATCAACTTGGTCGTCATGCTCGCAGAAAAAGACAGCGGATGGTGCACGCAAGACTCACCTGGTGGTGGACAAATTGCTGCGTCAACTGCCGTTCTTGAAACACTGACGATGATCAACGACAAGGGCGTGATGGTCCCTTGGCTGGCCAAGGCATTCACTTCAACTCCTGACTTCAAGACATGGACAATCGAACTGCGCCAAGGCATCTACTACACCGATGGTGAAGAATTGACTGCCAAAAACGTGCAGACGAACTTCGCCGCACTTCTCGGCATCATGCCAGCGTTTTATGGTGCGGGTCCAAAGGGCTCGTTGCCAGCAGTCGCATGGCAGGGTGCAATGAAAGTGACCACCGCAGCGGAGTGGGTGACCAAGGTCAAGGTCCTCGGCACACACACCATCTCGCTCACACTTGACAACCCACGTCCAATGTTCCCGTACCAACTCTGGACTTCGGGTCGTGTTCGCATGATGTCAACTGCAAGCTTGAAGAGTGCAACTTGTGGCACCACCACAGCCGTTGGTACTGGACCATTCATGATCAAGTCCAAAGGTGTTGATCCATTCGTCACCGAGCTTGTGCGAAACCCAAATTACTGGCGCAAAGATAAGGCTGGCGTGCAGTTGCCATATGCAGACACTCTGACATTCAAAGCAATCTTGGATGCTGGGCAAGAAGTGAACGCATTGGCTAAGGGACAAACCGACATTGGCTTGCTTGGCGCAACTTCTGGAACGCAAATCAACAGAGTCAAACAAAAGCAAAAGAACTTGATCCTGATTGAAGGCAAACGCGATGTGAACTGGACATTCCACTTCAACACCACTGCCGCACCTTTCAATAGCCAAACAGCACGTGAAGCATTCGCTTACGCATTCGACCGTGTTTCATACGCCAAGATTTTGTGCAAGGGCAACTGTTCGGCAGCAACTTCTGTTGCTCCACCGACTCACCCGCTGTACTTCCCAGGCATGATCACCTTCGACTTGGCAAAAGCCAAGGAGAAAGTGGCCAAGTACAAGACCGAGACCGGAAAAGATCTTGAAGTCTCACTACCAATCGCTGACAGCACAGAATCTGCTGCTTCAGGTGCATTGACTTGTGATTTCATGAAGGCTGCAGGAATTGCTTGCACGCTGATGGCACCGGTTACTTCAACTGCCTACATCCTTCGCGGATTTGGCTTGAAGCAACAGCTCACCAACTTCAACGTGTTGTCTGGTCCATACGCCGAGTTCGGCTTGTTGTTCTTGACAAAAACGGATCTAGAGCTTTCTGGTTTCCGTTTCACCAACCCTGCTCTTGCACAGTGCTTTAAAGATGCACAGATGGTGTACACCGCAACAAATACAGGTGCTTACAAGCCTTGCATGGAAGAACTCCAGGGCAAGACCATCTGGAATAGCACCTACACCGAAGGTAACTTCATCGTGACTGGCAAGACAGTTACTGGTCTGATGAAGACACCACTACCAGATGGCGGCTTCCGCTCTGCTGGTGGACCAGGTGGATGGGACTGGGCCTACACAACGAAGGCATAATCTCCAAAACTTTAAGTTAAAAAATTGTTGGAAATGCGGTGGGTTTTTACCCACCGCATTTCTTTTTATTAAAGGCTAAGTGCTAGCATTTTTTTTTGGCAAACGTCGAACATCTACTCAAACTTTTACAGGGGCAAGTCTGAAATGAATGTTGTAAGAAAAATTGGACAACTGATTTTGGTGTTGTTCTTTATCACCTTCGGTGTGACCTTGCTAATGCGGTTGCTTCCTGGTGATGCAGCCGGCACCTTGTTCCCGTATGGCACACCCGAGGAATTGGATCAGGTCAGAGCCCTCTTAGGTACAGACAAAAATGTCTTCGCCTACTACTTCGACTGGCTGTGGAACTTCCTTCACGGAGACTTGGGCTATTACTTCGCTGCCACCTTTGGCGACACTGTCAAGGTCACCTCGATGCTGGCCCAGACTGCGCCAAGAACACTTCTGATCATGGTCTACACGATGACATTTTCCATTTTTGTCTCAGTACCACTTGGGGTGTTCTTGGGCTACAAGTCAGGCAGTCGCACCGACAAGGTCATCAGCAATTCGTTGTTCACCATTTCTTCAGTTCCCAACTTTGCTTCTGGCCTGTTTTTGTCGTATTTCGTAGCAATGACACTCAACCTGGTCAACCCAACTGGTTATGTCCCCTTAACCGAAAACGTGGGAGAACATTTCAAGTCAGTCGTGCTTCCTGTAGTCAGTCTCTCAATCAGCCTCATCGCCGGGTTTACACGGTTGCTCCGCTCCGATGTGATTTCTACGCTGCGAGAAGACTTCGTCACGATGGCTTCATCCAAAGGTCTTTCCAACCGTTGGATTTTGTTTCGCCATGTTCTCCGCCCGTCGAGCCTCACCCTCTTGACTATCGCTGCAATCAATATTGGAGCCCTCATTGGTGGTGCCGTCATTATTGAAACGATTTTTGGACTCAATGGTGTTGGCATGTTCCTTGTCTCCTCAATTGCAGGGCGTCAATATCTTGCGGTGCAATCCCTTGTGGCACTCACTGCCATTGTCTTTGTCACAGCCAATGTGCTTGTTGATTTGCTGTATTCGGTTCTTGATCCGCGAGTGAGGGTGCAACATGGTGCTAAAAAATAAACCACTGGGTTTCAAACTCTCCACGGCCTGGTTGTCGTTATGTGTCTTGATGGCCACACTCGGATGGATGTTGCCTCTACCCAAATGGAATAGCAGCGACGCTGATGCTCTTGGAGTCACGATGTTTTCAAAGGGCCACATCTTAGGAACCGACAACTGGGGAATTGACCAGCTCTCGGCAATGATCCACGGAACCCGAATTTCGCTTGGAATTGCCGTCGTCTCCGTAGTCCTTGGTGCGTTTCTTGGAGCCTTTTTAGGAGTGATGGCTGGATATACGCGCGGTTGGATCGACGCAATCATCTCTATGTATTTCAATGTCACGTTGGCATTCCCCACGTTGGTCCTGCTCTTAGCACTCGTAGCCATCTTTGCTAGTCCCGATCCATTCAACCCAGGCACAACTCTGCCCAGGATGGTCGTACTGACCTTCGCTATTACCTTCGTTCTGATCCCGTTCCTCGGCAGGCTCGCACGCGCCGCAACCGTTTCTTGGGCGGGCAGAGACTTTGTGCTCGTTGCAAAGTCGCTTGGCTTAAAACGACGCACGATTCTTATGCAACACATCGTCCCCAACGTGCTTCCTTCATTAATTTCATTGAGTTTCCTTGCAGCAGGATATATCATCATCCTTGAAGGTGGACTCTCCATCTTGGGAGCCGGAGGAGAGCCAGGATCTAGTTGGGGTTCGCTACTCGCTCGCAATCGAGGCGATATCGATCTCACTCCGCACACCACTTTCATTCCAGTCGTTGCAATCGCCCTCACCGTCATGGCTTTCAACTACTTCGGCGAATACTTGCGAACAAGCATTGACAATAGGGACTCACGAATATGAGCGATCTTCTCAAGATCACCGATCTCGCTGTCGACTTCGACACCACCTACGGAAAACTGCATGCTGTGCGTGGAGTATCTATCGACATTGCAGAGGGCGAAAGCGTAGGGATCGTCGGAGAGTCGGGCTCTGGCAAGACTGTGTTTTCACGCGCAACAATGGGTCTTTTGCGTGGATCTTCGGTGCATCGCACTGGTCAAATCTTGTTTGAAGGAACAGAAATTTCATCCCTTGACAGCAAGCAAATTCGCGAATACTGGGGAACCAAGATTGCCATGATCTTCCAAGATCCAATGACCGCCCTCAACCCAGTGCGCCGCATCGGTGCCCAGATGTCAGAGTCGCTGATCAAACGACTCGGCATGTCCAAGAGCGAAGCCAAAGATCGTGCAATTGAACTCCTGACGCTCGTCAAATTGCCAGAACCCGAACTGGCCCTCGAGAAATATGCACACCAATTATCCGGAGGCATGCGCCAACGCGTGATGATCGCCATGGCAATTGCATGCAACCCAAAAATGTTGTTTGCCGACGAACCGACGACCGCACTCGACGTCACCGTGCAAGCCCAGGTGCTTGAGTTGTTGGCAGACTTGCGCAAAGAATTAGGCATGGCAATGGTCATCATTACTCACGACCTTGGTGTTGTTGCTGGTTATACCGATCGAATTGCAGTGATGTACGGCGGCGAAATTGTCGAACTTGCATCTACTACCGATCTGTTTACGGATACCAAAATGCCGTACACAGAAGCCCTCATCAAATCAATCCCGCGAGTCGACCGCAAGCGCGGAAGCGAACTGTCGAGCATTGAGGGAATGCCACCAGACCCAACTTCAAACCGAGCAAGTTGTGGCTTTGCAGATCGTTGCCCATACGCCGTTCAGAAGTGTCGTGATGAGCATCCCCAATTAGTTGATGCTGGCAATGGTCACTCCTATCGCTGCTTTTTCCCCATCGGAGGCAAATAGTTATGGCTGGCACAGGCAAAGCGCACCTCAGAGACTCCCCTGCACCAATTCTGCGAGTCGAGAACCTCGTTATCGAGTACTCGTCCGGACGAAGCGATCCGGTGCAGGCTGTGTCTAATATCAGCCTCGAGTTGCACGATGGTGAGACCCTGGCAATCATCGGCGAGTCTGGCTGTGGCAAGTCCACTCTCGGCAAAGGAATTCTCAAACTTGTTGACGTCACATCTGGCTCAGTGGTTTTTAATGGCGTTGATATCAACACGTTAGATAAAGAAGCCCTTCGCCAGGTGCGACCAAACTTTCAAATGATTTTTCAGGATTCAATATCCTCTCTTGACCCTCACTTGACGGTTGGACGAATAGTGCGTCAACCGCTCGATATTTGGAACCGTGGCGAAGAAAGCGAGCGCGATGCAAAAGTTGACGAATTACTCGTCTCGGTTGGACTCGAACCCAAACGAGTAAAGAATCGCAAGCCGCACGAGTTTTCAGGTGGCCAATGTCAGCGCATCTCGATTGCTCGTGCTCTGACTCTTGAGCCAAAAGTATTGATCTGCGATGAGCCGGTCTCATCGCTCGACGTCAGCATCCAAGCACAGATCCTCAACATCTTGCAAGAGATGAAAGTGCGTTATGGTTTGTCGCTCATCTTTATCTCGCACGACCTCGCGGTAGTGCGCGCCATCAGCACGCGGATATTGGTGATGTACCTCGGAAAAGTGTGCGAGATCGCCGACCCAGACACGCTGTGCGACAGCCCCCGTCATCATTACACCCACGCTCTCGTGTCGTCGGTGCCGGTTCCTGATCCAACAGTTCATCGACACAGTGCCATCTTGCAAGGTGAGCCACCATCGCCCACCAACCCGCCATCGGGTTGCCGCTTCCGCACCCGTTGTGCAGCCGCAACCGAGCTGTGCGCAACAGAGGAGCCACAATTGCGCGAAACCACGCCAGGCAACTATGTGGCGTGCCATCACCCCCGCGACTAGTCGCATTTCGTACACCAAATTACAACTGACGCAGCGCAACTGGGACAGCGCAACCGCGCATCACCCCACCTGTAATCTGCAGTAATGAACAACATTCTGTTTTTGGTACTCGGATTAGTTATTGGTGCTGCAGCAATTTATCTTTCTCGCCGACAGTCCGACCTCGGTCGCTCGACCGACACCAGCAATGGCAAAGACATCGAGGCAACTGTCGCTCAAGCCGTTGGGTCTGCTCTTGCCGACGCACTCGAAACGCTCGACCAGCGATCCCAACGCGACCGCCAAGACTCGATCAATCTGGCATCCGACCGTGTCGCTCAAGCAAGCGGTGAACAACTGGGTCGTCGCGCCGAACAGATTGATGCATCGCTCAGGGGTGTCCAAGAAAGTATTGGTCTGCGAATACAACAGATGGACGACGAGATCAAACGTCTGCGCGAACAAAACGCCGAAAAGTTTGGCAGCGTCGACAAAGCAGTAAGCGACTTACTCAAAAGCAC
>QYPH01000043.1 GCA_007279905.1 Actinomycetota bacterium
CAACCCACCATCTGGTTGCGTTTTACACCCGCGTTGCCCACGCATGGCCGGAAGCGGTGTCGAGCACTTGTGCACAAGTGTTGAACCTTCGCTCACCGAGGTTGATCCTGGTCACTTTATGCGCTGCCACATACCGCTCGACCAATTGCGCACAGTCCAAACCCAATAGTCACTTGGGGTTGCCCCCTCAAGACTTGACTATGACGGGCATATGTCCGTAGAGTGAATACATCGGATTGGGGTCATCCTGGCTCCCGACGAATCAACAGGGGGACATTCCTAGATGAAACAAACATCCACGAAAAGTGGGCTGCTCAGGAAGTTCGCGATCGGTGTTGGAATTGCACTTGCAGTTTCAACCGTTGGCGTAACTGCAAGCAGCGCAGCAAAAGTACAAGTTCCGACTCCGGGTGGCGATATCACCGTTGGAATCTTTGACTTGATGCTCAGCAATTGCTATTCGCCAAACTTGTCGAACTCGGCACTAGGCGCAATCAAGACCGTGTACGAGGGCCTTCTGGAAAAGAAGACTGATGGCACGGTTGTTCCATACCTCCTAGAGGCATACAGCTCAACAGACAACATCACATGGACATTCAAACTCCGTTCAGGAATTAAATTCCATAACGGCGAAGACCTCAACAGTGCAGCAGTTGTTCTGAACTTGAACGCATTGTTAGGTCGTTTGTACCCTGTTTACGGACCGCACACTCTGGGTTCTGGAATTCCATTTACAGCAAACATAGCTGCGGCTACAGCGATTGATACCTTGTCATTCACTATCAAACTGTGGCGCGCACAGCCAGACTTCCCAGACTCGCTCTATGCATCAGGACGCTTTTACATGCGTGCTCCTGCACAGATCAAGACCGCAGCAGCTTGCAAGGCAGCACCGATTGGTACTGGACCTTTCAAGTTCGTTTCAGGAACTGAAACCGAGTTCAAGGTCACCAAGAACGAGGGCTACTGGCGCAAGGACGCTGCGGGCAATGCATTGCCTTACCTGAACACTATTACTTTCAAGTATGTTTCAGAACCTTCACAGCGTGCCAATGGTATTCGTTCAGGAAAACTTGATGCAGCTCAATTCTCCTCAGCATCTGAAGTGCAGCAGATCGTTTCGTTGCAAGCAGACAAGAAGGTGCAAATGATTGCTTCACCTGATGAGTACTACCCGAACATTTTCCTGAACCAAGCAATTGCACCTTTTGATAATGTGCATGCTCGACTCGCGTTTGCTTATGCGTACGACGTAGAAACCTTCTACAAGGCTCGCAACTGCGTTAAAGGCAAGTGCATCGGTACAATCCCTACCAGCATCGTTGGTAAGGCGAACGTGATGTACAACACCAAGGGCTACAAGAAGTACAGCCTTGCTAATGCAAAAACAGAACTTGCGTTGTACAAAGCAGACACTGGGAAAGACCTTGAATTCACGTTGCCAGTTGCAGAAACCACTGCATCAATGGCAAACGCAAAGGCTGTTCAGCAGATCATGGCTAAGGCCGGTATCACCGTCACCTTGAACCAAGAAACTGGATCAGCAATTGTTGCCAAGGCCTTCCCTTCACCTGGTACTTCACTAGGTAACCCTTATCAGTTACTTCCAATTCTGTTGTTCGAAGGTCAGGGAACGTCGTTCACGATTCCGTTCTTGGTTTCAAACACTGCAGCAGACACTGGAAACTTCAGCGGAAAGGGACAACTAGCTGGTCTTGCCCCGTTCTATTCATTGCTATCGCTTACCCGTCACAAAAATGCTTCAGTAGACAAAGCTCTATTTGATGCACGCGCCGACGGTTCCGCAGCAGCATTGAAGGGTGCAACTGAAGTAGTACAGAACTCAGGAATGGTTGTGCCAACACCAACGTTGGTGTACTTCTTCGGACTCAATCCAAAGTTGAAGGGATTTGACACCTTCACGCTCGCTTCGGGCGGTAAAGGTAAGCCAATGACCAATGCAGGTGTCAACTGGACCGGAGTTTACATTTCAAAGTAATTAAGTAGTAAAGAAAGAGGGCGGTGTTGCAGTAGCAGCACCGCCCTCTTGTAATTTGTACACTTGTTCACAATTCGTATTTAGCAGTAACGAATCGCTAAGATTTTATTTTGCACTATTAGTGGGGCTTGATCGAACAGTGAAATCAACCGAACCTTTGAAGCGGCTCGCCCAACTTCTGTTGGTCGTGCTTGGAAGCACATTTCTCGTGTCGCTACTAATTCGGCTGCTCCCTGTTGGCCTTGAAGACATATACGTCGTCAATCCCGATCCTGCTGGCAGAGCCCGCGAAATTCACAACTTAGGCCTTGACCTCAACCCCTTTGCTTTCTACCTGCGTTGGCTCAACGGCTTCATCCACGGCGATTTTGGTTCTTACGTATACCCCGGACCAACGTTCGTGCCAGTTTCTCAGTACATCACCCGCACACTGCCTGTGACGCTGCAACTCATTTTCTATGTACAAATCGTTGCCTTGACTATTTCAATTCCACTCGGCCTACTGTCTGCATACAAAGTTGGAACGCGCATTGACAGATTTATCAGCAATGGCCTGTTCATTTTCTCGTCGATTCCAAGTTTTGTTTTGGCTCTGATACTCGCATTTTACATTGGAGTAAAACTCGGATGGGTGCCACCGTTGGGTTACGCGCAACCGTTCTGCTCGGCAGAAGACATTGTTCGGGCAAATGCTTGTGGGTTCCGGGAACATTTCAAAATGATGGTGCTTCCGGTTGTAGCTCTGGCAGTGCCACTTATCGCTTCGTATACACGACTCCTTCGCACTGATGTGATCGCCACCTTGCGAGAAGACTTCGTCACGATGGCAGCATCAAAGGGTCTCTCCAATCGGCGGATTCTTTGGACTCACGTATTTCGCCCCTCATCCGTAACCCTTTTCACTTCTGCCGCCCTGAACATGGGTGGTCTCATTGGTGGCGCTTTGGTCATCGAAACAATTTTCAGTGTTCCGGGAATTGGCTTTGAAATAGCCCTTGCAATTGCATCACGTCAGTATTTTGCACTTCAGGCATACATTGCCATTATCGCATTTGGATACGTTTTCTTTAATGTCATTGTCGATCTCACGATTGGTCGTATCGACCCTCGATCAAGGGAACGACGACAATGAAATTTAAGCAACTGGGAATCTTCTCTAAGGCCAGTGTAATTTGGCTCGGCATTGTGATGTTTATGGTTGTTTTCGGGCAGTGGATTCCATTGCCTAAGCCGACCAACTTTGACATTGACGCCATGGGCGTTGGTCTCTTTGATTCGTTGAAGCACCCATTGGGTACCGATTCAAATGGTTACGACTTGCTCTCAAATGTGATTCGCGGTGCACGACCTTCGATGCTTATATCGCTGATTTCAGTTGGAATTGGTGGGTTAATTGGCAGCACGTTGGGGATCATTTCGGCATACAAGCGAGGGAAGCTCGATTACATCGTCAACACTCTTTTCAACATCGTGCTATCTGTACCAGCACTTGTTTTGGGATTGGCCCTCGTTGCCGTACTTGCTACCAACCCAGACCCAAACATTGAAGTGCCTACTAGCCGACGTGTAATCGTCATCATTTTGTCGCTCACGATTGTGATCATCCCCATTCTGGGTCGAATTGCTCGCGGAGCCACGCTGTCATGGTCAAACCGCGAATTTGTTGTTGCTGCCAGGTCAATGGGAATGAAAGACTCTCAGATCATCATGAAACACATTGTTCCAAACGTTCTCCCAGCAATTTACGCAGTTGCATTTCTCGCAATCGGCGTAGTCATTGTGGTCGAAGGTTCGCTATCGCTTCTCGGTGTAGGAATCGTTGATGGCGTGAGTTGGGGGTCCATGATCGCCCGCGTCCGAGGAGACTTGGAATACGCCCCTCACTCCATGATTGTTCCAGTGGTTGTTTTGGCGCTAACAGTTATAGCCTGCAACCAACTCGGCGACATTTTACGCTCACAACTTGACTCACGCGAGGGACGACTATGAGTTCACTCCTAAGCCTCAGCAATCTTCGAATTACGTTTGATACACCGCGCGGGCAACTTGCCGCAGTCCGTGGAGTAGACCTTGAAATTCTGGCTGGCGAAAGTCTTGGCGTAGTTGGAGAATCTGGGTCAGGAAAAACCGTTCTGTCGCGTGCAAGCATGGGACTTCTCACAATGAGCACAGCTCATAGGTCGGGAACTGTCGTATTTGATGGACAGGACCTGAGTACTGCATCTCGAGAAGCCGTACGCGATACGTGGGGAACGGGAATGGCCATGATTTTCCAAGATCCAATGACCGCCCTGAACCCTGTCCGACGAATCGGTTCACAACTTTCAGAAGGACTACGAGTCCGATTAGGAATGTCAAGAAAAGAAGCAAAAAAACGCTCTATTGAACTTCTTCAACTCGTGCGTATCCCCGATCCAGAAAAAGCATTACGCAAATTCCCTAATCAACTTTCAGGCGGTATGCGACAACGTGTGATGATTGCCATTGCGCTCGCGTGCAATCCAAAACTGTTATTTGCAGACGAACCGACAACGGCATTAGACGTTACGGTTCAGGCCCAAATTCTTCAACTGCTCAGCGACTTGCGTCAAGAATTAGACATGTCCATGGTGCTTGTTACGCACGATCTTGGTGTGGTAGCCGGACATACTGACAAAATTGCCGTGATGTATGCAGGCGAAGTTGTTGAATATGCGGAAACAAAAGAACTTTTCGCCAATGTTCGAATGCCCTACACCGAGGCACTTCTAAATTCAATTCCCCGACTTGACCAAAAGAGTTCAGGCCGGATGGCCGTCATTGAGGGCAGATTGCCAGACCCAACTCAACCAGAACCAGGTTGCGCGTTTGCGTCGCGTTGTCCATACGTGCAAGAAAAGTGTCAAGTTGAACACCCAGAACTTCAAAAAGCCGACAATGGGCATCAATTCCGTTGCCACTTTCCATTGGGAGTAGCGCGATAATGGCCGGTTCAGGAAAAGTCCATATGCGCAATACTGGCAACACCGTGCTCAGCGTTGAAGATTTGGTCGTTGAATTTGCGCTCTCTAAAAAAACTGCCGTGCAAGCAGTATCAGGAATTAGCTTCGACTTAATTCAGGGCGAGACACTGTCAATCGTTGGTGAATCAGGTTGCGGTAAGTCAACGCTAGGTAAAGCAATACTGAGTTTGCTCCCAGTAACATCAGGGTCAGTCATGTTCGCTGGAAGCGATATGACTAAAATTGATAAAGAAGCAGTCCGTAATCTACGTCCTCAAATGCAAATGATTTTTCAGGACCCGATTAGCTCACTTGATCCGCGCTACACGATCAGGCAGCTAGTTTCCGAACCATTGGAAATCTGGTCTCGAGGAAGCGCGGAAGAGCAGTCGGTCAAGGTTGACGAACTACTCAACTCCGTAGGCATTGACCCAACAATTGCAGGCGACCGCAAAGCGTACGAATTCTCTGGTGGTCAATGTCAGCGCATCAGCATTGCTCGCTCGCTCGCGCTTGAACCAAAATTGTTGATTTGCGACGAACCAGTCTCTGCACTTGACGTCAGCATTCAGGCGCAAATTCTGAACTTGCTGCAAGACATGAAAGAGCGTTACGGGCTCACCATGGTGTTCATTTCACACGACCTTTCCGTGGTGAAGGCCGTAAGTACGCGAATTTTGGTGATGTACCTAGGCAAGGTGTGCGAAATTGCGACGCCAGATTCGCTGTATGACTCCCCTAAACATCACTACACTCACGCGCTTGTCAATTCCGTACCGATTCCAGACCCATCCAAAAAAGTTGCTCGGGTCATTCTTGAAGGTGAACCACCATCACCTGTGGACCCACCGTCAGGATGCCGTTTCCGTACTCGTTGCCCTGCAGCCACCGAGTTATGCGCAACTGAAGAGCCACAACTTCGCGATATGGGCAGCGGAAATTACGTGGCCTGCCACCACCCGCGTGGCTAGCCGCACAAGCTGCTGACTCTGCGCAACCGCGCAGCACCCCACCTGTAATCTGCAGTAATGAACAACATTCTCTTTTTGGTTCTCGGATTAGTTATTGGTGCTGCAGCAATTTTCCTGGCTCGCCGAAAGTCCGACCTCGGTCGCTCGACCGACACCAGCAATGGCAAAGACATCGAGGCAACTGTCGCACAAGCCGTCGAGTCTGCTCTTGCCGACGCACTCGAAACGCTCGACCAGCGCTCCCAACGCGACCGCCAAGACTCCATCAACCTTGCATCCGACCGTGTCGCTCAAGCAAGTGGCGAACAATTGGGTCGTCGCGCCGAACAAATTGACGCATCGCTCAGGGGTGTCCAAGAAAGTATTGGTCTGCGAATACAACAGATGGACGACGAGATCAAACGTCTGCGCGAACAAAACGCCGAAAAGTTTGGCAGCGTCGACAAAGCAGTAAGCGACCTACTCAAAAGTACTGGCGACCTCAACAATGTGTTGTCAAGCTCGCAAGCCCGTGGTCAATGGGGCGAGCGAATGGCCGAAGACTTGCCCAAGGCCGCCGGCCTCATAGAAGGTATCAATTACGAAAAGCAAGACACCATCTCGGGTGGCGGGCGTCCTGACTACACATTTCTGATGCCTCCCGATCGAGTGCTGTATATGGACGTCAAGTTTCCCATGGACTCCTATACCAAGTTTGTGAGTGCCACCGACTCTGGCGTAATGGCTTCATTGAAAACCGATTTCATGAAGGCCGTGCGCGACCGCGTGAAAGAGCTTGAGCGTCGAGACTATGTCGTGTCAACTGCACAGCAATCCCTCGACTATGTGCTGTTGTTCGTTCCAAACGAAAGCATCACTGGCTTTATTCACGAAGCCGACCCATCGCTCATCGACTGGGCGCTCGAGCGCAAAGTTGTGTTGTGCTCGCCTCTTACCTTGTATGCATTTCTCGTCGTGGTGCGTCAAGCCACCGAAAGCTTCCACACGGAAGAAACCGCCGCCCAAATCATGCAGATGATGGGCAAGTTTCGCAAGCAATGGGAGTCGTACGTCAAGTCGCTCGACAAGGTCAA
>QYPH01000068.1 GCA_007279905.1 Actinomycetota bacterium
CCGAAGACACGGGGCTTGAGTTTTCGTCGCGCGTAGAAAACGCCATGCATGCGTGCGGACACGACACACATGTAGGCATGCTCGCTGGTGCAGCACGCATGCTGAGTGAGCGCAAAGCCGACTTGCCGGGTCGTGTGTTGTTTATGTTTCAGCCTGGCGAAGAGGGCTACGGCGGTGCCGAATACATGTTGGATGAAGGCCTGCTCAATGTGAAAAAGCACGCTGACGGCTCTGCCTCACCAATCACTGCTGCATACGCAATCCACATCTCCTCTTCGATGCCAGCAGGTTTCATTGGCACAAAGGGCGGACCAATCATGGCGTCGAGCGATCGACTCGACATTGTCATCACGGGCAAAGGCGGTCACGCATCAGAACCTTTCCGCACACTCGACCCTGTGCCTGTTGCAAGCGAAATAGTTTTAGCGCTTCAAGCGTTGGTCACACGCCGTCACGATATTTTTGATCCAACCGTTGTCACCATCACTCGAATGATTGCTGGCACCGCGTACAACGTGATCCCCGAATCTGCTCGACTTGAAGGAACCATTCGTGCAGTGAGCGCAGCAACACGGGCAAAGGTGCACGAAGGTATCAGACGAGTTGCCGAAGGTATTGCCAATGCTCATGACATGAATGCCGAAGTGATTATTGAACTTGGCTACCCAGTAACAGTCAATGACGGACCGTCGGCCGACTTTGCGCTCGACATTGCTGAAGCAATAGTCGGGTCTAAACAAGTTGCGCAAACTTACCAAACCCGGTGATGGGTGCAGAAGATTTCAGTTACGTGCTCGAAAAACTTCCTGGTGCAATGCTGTTTCTTGGTGGCACGCCAAACGGAATAGATCCGCGCAAAGCGCCACCGAATCACTCCAACCGTGTTGACTTTGAAGAAGACGCAATGACAACAGGCATGGCGTTGTACACATCGCTTGCCTTGCGCACACTCGGCGTGATGCTCGACTAATCGACTTAATCGATCAACAACTCACATGACTCGCGGTTCAGATAGCTCTCAATCGGGCGGCCATCGTCCCTTAGAAGGCATACGGGTACTGGATTTTACGCGAGTGCTCTCGGGGCCACATGCGACTCGCATGCTGAGCGACTTGGGCGCTCAGGTGATCAAGGTTGAGCCACCAATGGGTGACATGACTCGCTTTACAATGCCACGAGTCAATTCATTGTCGTCATACTTCATTCAACAAAACGTCGGTAAGCAAAACATTTCGCTCGACATGACCAAGCCACAGGCAGTTGATTTGCTGAAGAATCTTGTGAGCCACTGCGATGTTGTGATCGAAAACTTTCGACCGGGTGTGATGCACAAAATGGGTCTTGACTACGAGACTCTTTCCCAATCAAACCCGCGTCTGATTTACACATCGATTACTGGATACGGAGCAACAGGCCCATGGACTACTCGCCGTGCGTATGCACCAGTGGTGAATGCAGAATCTGGCATTACAAAACATCAAGGTGACGTGCGAGGTGGGCAATACGCAAATGATCCGCACAGTCATGGCGATGTGTACACAGCACTCGAGGCAGCGAGTGCAATCTTGGCCGCGCTGTATCAACGCGAGCACACAGGAGTTGGTCAATACATCGACGTATCGATGGCAGAAACAATGCTGTACGTCAATGAACACGCCCACAACCAAATGTGGACGGGTGTGGAACCCGTTGGCGAAATTCGTTCGTTTCAGCCTGCCGACTACCCCATGCTGACTGTTGCCGACGGATCAATGGTCGTTGTCAGTGGTCATCCAGCAGAGCGCGGCACATTCGATTTCTTTGTCGCAGCAATGCAACAACCAGAATTGCTCAGTGATCCACGATTTAGTGACGTTGAGACGCGCCTCGCACATCTTGGTGAGCTCATGGAAATTATGAAGGCGTGGGCAAAAACTGTTGCAACGAGCGAAGAAATCGAGAATCAACTTTCGCAACACCAACTTGCTGTTGGAAGATTGCGCAGTGTTAGCGATTTGGCAGATACGCAGTGGGCACACGAGCGTGAAGCAGTGGTCTTAGTCAGCGACCGCGGCGATGGAACAGTGCGCATCCCAAATAGCCCGTGGCACTTCTCGGGATCCGATACCTCTACTCGCGGTGACGCAAAATATCGTGGCGAAGACAACCGCGCGATTTTCTCAGAAATTACAGGCTTGAGTAGCGAAGAAATTGCGCGACTTGAAAGCGATGGCGTGCTTCTCAGCCGAGGACCGAGCAAACGTTAACTAACGACCAGAGTGCCCAAACCCGCCACCTCGGTCTTCGCCATCAAGATTGTCCACTTCGTTCCATTCGATGGTTTCAATACGTTGAATTAAGAGTTGCGCAATGCGATCACCGCGTGTTACTAAATAGTCCACAGTTGGATCGGTGTTGATCATCACTACTTTGAGTTCGCCGCGATAACCACTGTCGATAATGCCAGGAGTATTCACGAGCGTGATTCCATTTTTGAGAGCCATGCCACTGCGAGGCACAACGAATCCTGCAAACCCAAGGGGTATGGCAATTGCCAAGCCTGTGGGCATCAAAATTCGCCCGCCCCTGGCTGAAATCATTGCGTTCTCACGCGCGTACAGGTCAACGCCTGCGTCTCCGTTGCGGGCGATGGCTGGCAGGGGCAAATCGGGGTCGAGGCGCTGGACTGCGACCGAGAGGGGCTGATGAGTCATACAGCGACAATACGCCTAGATTGCATGGCGTGCTGGTGTGGATGGATCTTGAGATGACTGGGCTTGATCCGGAAACTGACGTCATCGTAGAAATCGGGACTCTCATCACCGACGACAATTTGGCAATCATTGCCGAAGGCCCAGACCTTGTGATTCATCAGCCCGATTCGGTGCTCGCGCTCATGCAGCCCATCGTGGTCGAGATGCACACCAAGTCTGGTCTTCTTGAAGCCATCAGAGCGTCGACCGTGACGCTTGAAGAAGCCGGCAAAGCGACACTCGAATTTATTGCGTTACATGTGCCAGAAGCCAGATCGGTGCCATTGTGCGGCAACTCGATCGGCACCGATCGACGCTTTCTTGCAAAATATTTGCCAGAGATCGAAAATTATTTGCACTACCGCAGCGTTGATGTGTCGAGCATTAAAGAACTCTCGAAACGCTGGTACCCAAAGGTTGGGATTGATCGCCCAAACAAAGGTGGCTCGCACCGTGCGATGGACGACATTAAAGAAAGTGTGCGTGAGTTGCAGTTTTATCGCGACAAATTGTTTGTTACCGAAGTCGCCAACAAAATTGTCTAGCCCTTCCAACAGTCAATCGGTGCATGTGCCACAACTAATGTGGTTAACGTGAGCGACAAGGTATATACAAAACAAGAGCAAGTTCCTGCGACTGCAGAGATCACCGAGGTTGCACCAAATATTTTGCGCACCCAACTTCCTATCGACATGCCCGGCCTTGGTCACGTCAATATGTATGTGCTCGAAGATTCGCGCGGCGTTGCAGTTGTCGACCCTGGTTTGCCAGGAAAAGCGACGTGGCGCGCAATCAACAATCGATTGGCCGAGATCGGTGTGCCGCTGAGACGAGTGCACTCCATTATCGTGACGCATAGCCACCCTGATCACTTTGGTGGTGCTGGCAGACTTCGTGCTGAAACGGGCGCCGACATCATCACGCACGAGAGTTTTCGAATGTTCTTTGACCCAACCGAACCGGATGACGTCGATGTTGAGACTGCTGCGACTCCGCACGTTCCGTTTGGTGACACTCCATGGGGTGGGCCAGGTCACTCATTGCCGTGGCGTCGCAAAATGTATTACAAAGGCAGCAGTCGCTTCCCCACATTGTTTCGTGCACCAAGACCAACGATCAGGCTTGCCGAAGGAGAGCACATTTCACTCGCAGGGCGCGAGTGGATGGCCATTCACACGCCTGGACATACCGAAGATCACCTGTGCTTATTCGACCCTGAAGCCGGCGTGATGTTGTGTGGAGATCATGTGTTGCCTACGATCACGCCACATATTTCGGGCATGACCAAAAATCTCGACCCGCTCAAAGGTTTTTTTGATTCACTCGACAAAGTGGGTGCATTCGGTTCGCAAGTCAAAGTCTCACTTCCGGCTCACGGTCTGCCGTTTGCAAACCTCGCATTGCGTTGCGACCAGATCAAAGAACACCACATAGGTCGACTCGAGAAGTTGCGAGTAGTGGCAAGCGAACTCGACAAGCCACTTACCGTGACCGAATATTCTGGTCACCTGTTTTCGCCACGCGCGCAAGGCACCATGGCCGACAGCGAAACTTATGCACACCTAGAACACCTGCGCATTGCCGGAGAGTTTGGCTACAAGGTACGTGAAGGAATTCGCGAATACAGTCGCACTAAATAGCGCGCAAGTTTTAGTTGCTTTTTTCTATAGCGCAACAAGTTGTGTCACTGCGGCAACTCGGTTGTCGCTCAACACGTGTCGCAACACCACGCGATCACCCAGATCTTGCGTCACGATGCGCACTTCGTCACCTGGGTCGACTGCCAAGTGGTGCTCGACGGTTGCATGCAGTGGTGCGCGGCGAGCGTCACTATGAGTAGACAAATACTCTTCGAGCGCGATCCAATACGACGCGTTATTCATGTGGCCAACTGCATCCATGTCGGCAAATCGCACAGGCCACTGTTCACTGATTGCGCCTAATGCATCAAGTGGTGGCAACGATTTGCCAATTAAAAAACTCGAGCGAATCTTTCGACCAGCGCTGGCGATATGCACCATGCTCAAAAAATCTTCTGGTAACGGTGTTGGTTTCATTGTTTGCATGTCAACATGCACCCACAATGCTGCAGACTCGATGCGTGCACCATCACTCGAAGTAATGGTCGTGCGGCGCTCTGCCCAATGTGATCCGTAGCCACCGCACCAAGTTTTTACCGAAACGTCGGTCATGTACAACGGAAACTGATGCACCCACATCTCGGTGCGTCGCACCACCCAACCGTGGATGTCGGAGTACGCGCCGTCGACCGCATCGTCATTGGCAATGTCTTGTAAATAGCGTGCTGTCGCATCAAGGCGAAGCCGTCCTTTTGGGGTCACATCGCCGAGGCGCACCCTGCGTTCTGTGCCAAAAACCCTGCCATCAATGGGCGATTCAACGGGGTTTGTTGGGTGCCACATGACGCTCAAACCCTATAGGGCATTGAGTCTCACGGTCGTTGCATTTAATCGCTTGCAATTTGCCCGGGAAGGTGGTTTGCTACATAGCCCATGTTGCAACACGCCATTACCCGCAGCAATTCGTCAGCAGTGGCTGTCGCGCGCGCGTTTGCAACCGTGGCCGTCGTAGCCGCAACCACCAGCCGTTATTCACGCTGGTTTGATATGCAGGCCGGAGTCGCGAAATATTCGAAAGATTTCACGAAGCGCCCGGTCAAAGGCCTCCTGGGGTTCCAGACGTAACAGATTTCACGTCGGAGAACGCCAAGAGGCCGCTGGGAGAAATCCCGGCGGCTTTTTTATTTCCCCCCGAAATGTGTTCTCCGACGTGAAGCCAATCAATACAAACAAAACCAGCAATGAAAGGAACAGAAAAATGCAAACACTCATAGCACCAGAGAGACACGAAACACTCGTGTTGTCAGCCAAACGATGCAGCGACGGCAACGGAACGTTGTCGTACCTGTTCTTTTCGGAAGAGTTTGTTGACATTCAGCGCGCCAAGGCTGTGTGTGCCAAATGTTCCTCGCAAGCCGAATGCCTGCTCGGTGCACTCGATCGTGCAGAACCATGGGGCGTGTGGGGCGGAGAACTGCTCGAAGAGGGTCGCATTCGTGCAATAAAGCGACCGCGTGGCAGACCAGTAACGCGCAATATCAGTGTCACTGTGGTTGACGAAGTGCCAATCCCCCGGCACCTCGTGGCATAAGTCAATC
>QYPH01000047.1 GCA_007279905.1 Actinomycetota bacterium
CAATTTTGCAATTGCAACTTCACCATCTGGTTCATCGATGCGTCTGGCAACAGCACTTAAAGTTCCTGAGTTTCGTACCTTTGGTCAAAAGAATGTCGTCCAGGCACGAGCTGAATACCGTGATCTGCAACGCATGAGTTCACTTCTTGGTGATGCACCGATGAATTACCGCGACTTTGAAACGATGTGGGCACAACCACCAGTTGGTCGCATTGAAGTCACCAAGGGTCTCATCACACTCAGGCGTTCGTGGCAATATGTCGGTTGTCCAGACACCGAATTGACTTTGGCAGCAAAGACAACCAAAACAGGGTCATTCACTTTTAATCACATTC
This sequence comes from Actinomycetota bacterium, assembly GCA_007279905.1. Classification (GTDB taxonomy): domain Bacteria; phylum Actinomycetota; class Acidimicrobiia; order Acidimicrobiales; family Ilumatobacteraceae; genus UBA3006. The sequence goes on from QYPH01000047.1 coordinate 336, forward strand.
ACTTCGACATGGTTCTCAATCTTCTCTGGAGCATCGGAGAAGCAACAGCAACCATTGGTTTTGATCCTGACAATGGCGAATACCTCGAGGTGCACACCGACAAAGTGTCGATCCACTTCAAGTTGATGTTGGACGGAGCAGCACGGTTCTTCCCACAGGTGAAGGATTACCTGACTAGTCGAAATATCGAGCACCTCGTGCACAATGGCGGACAGATTGCAGTCAAATACAAAGACGTCAAGATTCGTTTGCAATTGTTTGATGGATCCGAACCCATCTTGCGGTCGACGGTGACTGTGTTGCACAACGTGACTGACAGCGTCAAGTTATTGCGCGAAATCAACCGTCTGAATGCGACTCGAGTTGGTAACCGCATTTGGGTTGACAACAAGATGTTGGTTGTCGGATCAGAAATGCGTTGCGATGATACGAAGATGTTGACACCAACACTTGACGGACTCGTGAGCGAGGCGCGTTATCTGGGTGGTTTATTAGGACCGATGTTTAGTGGTACGACTCCAGCAGCGGCCTAGTCGGCCACTGCATGCATGTCTGTCCACACATTGCCTAAGGCATGGTGGAACACGTGTCCACGGGTCTCTACTATGCGATTTTTGAAATTGTCGTAGTCAAGCATGTCGACAGTGGTTGTGAGCCAGACTTTGTAGATGTCGTCAGATACAAGCACCCGGTAGCGATAGTCGGCATCGGGCGTCTCGATAATTTCGGTTTCTGAGAGCTCGGCCAATACTTCAAGTGATTGCTTGTCGCGTGAGCGAACTGTGATCTTTGAAGGTGAGTCGACCTTGCGCACAGCACTTACGAAACCTGTTTCGGTAAATACCCACATAGTTATTTGCTCCCTAATTGTAGAAAATACTGTGCCCAATACTGCTGCATTGCTTCTGGAATTTCAAACAACCAGTCAACTTCGACTGTAAACCCTTCTTCACGCTGATTACGCGCATAACCATGCACCCCCTCAATGGCTAGGAAAGAACTGAACGAACCTGTTTCGTTGGTACACGTGACATTTGCGATGACTGGTGCCGGAGCGCCTGCTTCATCGACGCCAGTGATGATGTATCTGTGTGGTTTCTTCATTGATCTCTCCGATCGATTGGTGGTGAATAAATCTGAACAAAGTTTGGCCCGGTACTTGCGCACCGGGCCAAACACCTTGCATTAGACGAGAAAGGGGTTACTCGTCTTCTGCGTCCTTGCCCGTCTCAAAGAACAATGCAGAGTCATACGACTCCATCGCACGCTTCTTATCGCGCATGTTTGACATTCCTCGAGACATGCTCGCAAATGCCTTTCCAGAACCATCTGCTGTTGGTTGAAACTGCTGGGTTGAACCGTGGTCATAACCCATCGCTGCCGCATCTGCATACGCCGTGATTGCTGCCGAGAGATAGACAAATGTCCAACCCTCTGCCTTGCACTGCTCGATCAACTGGGTCACACGTGCCAAGTTGTATTCGCGACTCTCGTTTTCTTGTCCGTCAGTGATGGTTACAAACATCACGTCTTCGGTTTGAAGACCAGTTGCCACGCGTGCTGCTTGCTCGACCCGGATGCGACCAATCAACAAACCGGTTGCATCAAGAAGTGGAGTGCCACCTCGTGGTTGGTAACTGGTTCGATCCAGCTTGGTCATTTCTGCAATCGGGATGCCCGCGTACATCACGTTTGCTGGATCTTGCGAATCGAACTGGATCACAGTCAGTTTTGCGTCTGGACCATTTTGTGCTTGTTCTGCAACGGTGTGATTGAAACCGCCGATCACGTCACTCGCAATTGACTCCATCGAACCGGAACGGTCGACGAGGATGTACATGTGGGTGACCTTTGGTGCTGGTGCCGCTGGGTTTGGGTTTGGATCTGTCATTGGATTACCTTTCGTTGGGAATTGTTGTACCTGTAATACGCACACGGGTCCCACATGTGTGACATGTGGGACCAGGGGGTGCTTATGCCGCGTAACGCTGGCCGATTTGTTGGATGCAATAACCCACATCTAGTGGGTTTTGCTTGTGCCACTCGAGAACTGCGTTGAACTGTGCATCGCTTTGTTCCTGGGTATTGCCCTGTTGCGCTGCAAACCACTGGATTGCGTCTCCTGCATAGATCATCGCTGCGATTGGATGTGCTGCTCGGATCTGACCGAGTGCTTCGATCGGGTCGACTCCATTAGTGATCAGTGCAGTGAATGCCGCTGATGGACCACGGTTGACACCCATGTGACAGTGAATCACTGCTTTGCGATTTGGGTTGCCAAACACCAGTGCTGCTGCTGCTTTGATCGCCTCAAACCATTCCGGAGTGCGCCTGTCGCCTTCGTCGTCTACGCCCAACCAGTGATACCTGATCTGCGGTGCATGCTTTCGAACCAGAGACTCGTGTGATGCCTCGCCGCGGAGATCGATGATGTCGGTGACACCTTCGCTCACCCACTTTTGAAGTTGTGCGACTGCTTCAGACTCGAAATCGGAGAGGTCTCCGCTGACTGCAATCTGGTCATTTACCCAACACAGAGTGCGCCAAATTGCGCCTGCGTTGCTGGGTCTTGCCTCTGGGTTGTAACCAAAGATGTGGTGTGGTGTCTGTCGGTATCTCATCTGTATGCCTTTGTCCTTCTGTAGGTGGTTGTTCCCCCTCTAAACGCACCTATGGGACAAATGTGTGACGTTACAAACGGGCGGCAAGTCCTGACGCACGGCGAATGGCCTGAGACACGGCACTTCGCAATACTGCTTCCGAACCAATGATGGTCAAACGATTCTTGGTGCGAGTGATGCCGGTGTAAAACAGCTCACGGGTGAGAATCCGACTCGACTCATTTGGCAGAACGACAATTACTTCGTCATATTCGGAGCCTTGACTCTTGTGAATCGTGAGCGCATGAACGCTCTCGACATCTTCAAGACGCATTGTGGGAACCAACCGAAATGTGCCACCATCGCTGAATGCGCCAACTGGCTGGCCATCTGCGTCGGGCACGATGATCCCCACGTCGCCGTTGTAGAGATCTACAGACTTGTTATTGCGCGTGACCATTACCGGGCGGCCAAAGTACCAACGAAGATCGGTGTAGGCACCTAGTTCATGCTCTACAAAACCGTTCCAGTAACTCACACCGGTTCTACCTTCGCGATGCGCGCACAACACTTGTAGTTCTTGACGCTTGTTGAGAGCCGATTGTGGATCAGAAATCTTTGCGGCATCATGCAGCTGCCGAGCATGATCCACAACTTTCTTGCGTACGCCTACTAGTGCGTCCTTGTCGGTATCTGGATTGATCCATGAAATCAGTGTCTTATTTGCTTGTAGATACTTGATAACCGCATCTACGTGCTGGGGGTTGCCAAGGGTTTGACCATCGACAGGGGTTTCAAGTCGCAAAAGTCGTGCAAGACCATCAATCTCTGGCGGGAGACGCCATTGATCTCGCATCACTTTCGTTTGAGAAAACAACACTGAGCCTTTTTGTGTCGCCACCTTGGCAATATCACCAAGAACAGAGCCTGCATCCACACTGGCGAGTTGATCAGGATCACCAACGAGAAGCAACGCTGTTAATGGGTCTAACGCTTCAACAAGTCGATACATCATGGAGGACGGCAACATTGAAGCTTCGTCAATCACCACCCAGTCAAATGGCAAGTAGTTGTCGGCATTAAATTTGTAACGCTTGTCTCTAGATGGGCCAAATCCGAGTAGCGAATGGACTGTGCCAGAAAATGCAGCATCAATTGCCGCACTCACCGCATCCCAATCAACATCTTTTCCTTCTGGCAACTTTTTGAGTGCATCGCATTCACGCAACAACACTTCGCGCATGCGAGCAGCCGCCTTGCCCGTAGGTGCTGCGAGCGCAACTCTGACATCACGTTCACCTTTTTTGAAGCGATCAATATACTTCATCGCTACTTCGCGAGTTTTGCCCGTGCCAGGACCACCAAGAACGATATGTAGGTGTTGTGCATTGCTACGTGTGAGTGCCGCAGCAATTGCACCCTCTTCGTCAAATGACCGACCGAGGTAGATACGACTGCCATCGACAATTAATGGTGTCGCTGTGCCAGGAGCACCGAATAGTAATGGGCATGATTTTGTTGCGACCAGCCATGTTGCTGAATCGGTTGGCCATGCGAGTTGTGCCGTCATGCCCTCGGGTGTGAGCCAGTCAGAAATGTGGTCAAGATCGATACATGTATGTCGGTCCCGAGGTGTGCGTAGGGCGAGACACAGCATCAATGTGCCTAAAAGGTCAGGCTCTGTGCCACCGTTGCGAACAACCATTGCAATGAGGGTTTCAGCCGCTGCAACATCTGCTGCTTCGACCACATTGGCTTTGAGATATGGGGTCAGATTGATTTGAGTCATCAGATTGGCTTCTTTCCAGCAAACAAATCACTCAGTGCAGACCACAAACCTGCTGGTGCTTGCCAAGTAAACACCCCATAACGATGACCGTTTGCATCGACCGGCGTGTCTGGTCCAACCATTCCGCGCAGAAACCCGTAGGCAATTCCCTTGATGCATGCATCGTGATTGGCGTTGGGAAGTCGCCAACGCAACATTCGGTACACACTTGTTCCATAAATGAGTGCCTGCAAGATGTAGTGAGCCTCTTCCATTTTTTCTTGAACGTGCTGAGGCGAGTAGCCCACAATCGGGGCCGCATCTCCGTCACGATGCATCTTGTTGCTCTTGTAGTCGGTGATTGCTAATAGTGGCTGCTCTGATGTGCCACCAGGCAATCGAAGTAATGCATCCAGTGATCCGTTGATGATGCCGGCAACAGGAATGTCGAAAGAAGCATCAGTAAGAGATGTTGCGTAGTTGCGAAGCACATCAGTTGGGCTTAATACAGCGAGCAAAACTTTACCGATGTCGCTCACCAAAATATTTGCCTGACGAAGCGCAACCGTCATTTCAAAATCCATTTCGGCAAGTCGATCGTTGGGATCGATATCAGCAAATGAGACATCGCCAAACGCCCCACCAAATGGGGTTTCAAGTGCACGGGTGAGCATGTTTGTCAGCGGCTCGTGATATCCACGCAGCAAGCTTGAGGTGGCTACTTGCTTTACTGCCCTGTTCACTTCGTCGTGCAATGGCCGAATTGACGTATCAACGATCTCGAGAATGTCGTGAATCTGATCTCCGACATTTTTCCCTGATGGAAGACCTGGAATAGTTATTGACTTCAGGTGCTCCAACAACATGATGTTTTCCGCATTAGTCAGTTGGTCGACTTCTTTTCCAAATTCGTCGTTTCCATGTCCGGATAGTTCGAAATAGTCGCGACGTTGCGACTTTGTTCGGATATCCATGATTCCCGAAAACGACGTGCGGCGATATGACTGCGCTGTTGAGACCGAAATCTGTGCGCAACGGAACTTGCTCGCATCGGGCTTGGCATTTACAGCTTGATAATCCTTAAGTTTGGCGACACTTGCAATATCTCTTTTTTGTGGCATATTCGGGACCATTGTCGGCAAGACACTCTGCGCGTTATCTACGACGAGCACTGACAAGTGATACATAGTGCGCGTGAGAGCCACATACATCACTCGACTCATTTCGGCTCTTTGTGCTTCCATTACAGCATTTTTTGCTGCAATCTTTGATGCATCAGTTGGATCACTGAGCCCATGGACAATATCGACAACACGCTGATTTTGGCTATAGAAAACTGGCGCTCCACGAAGTGTCGTAGATGGCTTCCAGAGGTCTGCAACTACCACGCAAGGAAACTGAAGACCCTTAGCGCTGTGAATTGTCATGATCTGTACAGCATCTACGTCGCTCTCTACTCTCCTGCTTACCAAATCACTTGTTTCGTCTGCGTCGATTAATGTGACAAAAACTTCAAGTGCATGGCTGGGCGAACACGGTTTGCCTTCGGTGGATGTATGCAAGACGTCCATCACATGAGCAAAGTCGGTAACGTTTCGTTCGCCTGAAGACCCTCTTGTCAATTGGGTCATTATCTGATTGTCGGCACTCATTGCTCCTGCAAGAGACGCAATGCCACCAAACTGCAGCACAGAACGCAGTTCGCTCATGCGACTTTGAATGAGTTGTAAGTCGGAATCGGAAATATCATGCTCACTACGCAATGACAATCCGAAAAACGGAGATCCGGCAGCCCGACGTGTGCGACCGACATCCGTAATCCGTTCCATGAGTTCGAGCAGTGAACGAACATGGCCGGCCATTGCGCCGTCCATCACTGACTCTGTTCCATTACTTACTGCAGGAATCTTGTATTGCTTGAGTTTTCGTTCAATTGCCCGGCCAGTTGCCTTGGCTTTTACGAGTACACATATGTCTTTGGGTTCAATTTTGCGCTGTGCTCCATCGATGGTCAGTTTTCCCACTGTTAGAAGCTCATGCACCACTTGTGCGGTTGGTTTATCAAGTCGATTTTGGCTCGTTACTTTGCCAACATCAACAAAATCAACTGCGTTCCCTGGACTAAATCGAGTCACATTGTTTTTATCGCTGGCATTGACATTGATATACGGAATCTGGTCTCCAAAGAACATGCCATCTAGCGCAGCATTCAACTGATCAAGTACTGGTTTATCCGAGCGGTGATTAGTGGTCAGCGTTCGCTTCTTCGCAGGATCTATACGAAGCACGAATGCGTGAACATCAGCACCACGAAAGCCATATATTGCCTGCTTCGGATCGCCAACAGCCATAAGTGCGCGATCCACTTGATCCACTGGGAAAAGAGCATCAAAAAACGCCCATTGCAGTTTGTCAGTGTCTTGGGCCTCATCGACAATGGCCAGCTTGAAGCGCGATCGAATGTCGTCAATAAGCGCAGCACGCGAGGAATCTGTAACTACATCATGAGCTCGCTTCAACAAGTCATTAAAACTTGGATGAGTGAGAGTCGCTTCCTGAACGCGATCCTTACACTCGTGGATCATTTTGAGATATTCATCCAAAAACTGCTGATCCTCGGCGGACAACGGTTGAGTCTCATCGAACGGATTCTGCGATGGATCTAACCATGGCTCAGTGAACGGGTCGGCCAATAACTTGGCAACTACTTCAGCCATGCCAGCTGGACTGATACGAGATACATCAAGGCCGGCAACAGCCCGAGAAACAATCGCATCATTTACCACCTCCGCTACGACACGACCCGTGATGTCATCTTCTCCGACATTGCCCAAACTCACGCCAGCAAGGTGCAACACCTTGGTGCAGACACTATGAATTGTAGAAATTGTGGCACTGTCAAACTCAACCAAGGCTCGTTGAAGTCGACGAATCATTGCATCAACATCATTTGGGAAACTGGCCAAGAGATGACTTGCCATTACGTCTTCGATATTGGCCTTTCTGCTGCGTAATTGATCGCAAGTGCCGATCGCAGCGCCACGAATACGATCACGCAATTCGGCCGCAGCAGTGCGGGTGAACGTAGTGACCATCACTTCACCGATTCGCAGGTTTTCGTCTGTGGCTAATTCGCGCACCAATAATGCAGCAACCGAATACGTCTTTCCTGTGCCAGCACTGGCCTCAGCGACCATGCCGTTGAGGATCGGTTGATTCGCGAGATCGAGTTCGATGTTGCTCATTTGACTAGGTACTCCGTTTTGGTGTCTCTATCTGGAAGTGTGAGCAACTTTTGGTGCTGTTTCCAAAATGCGAGCACGGCGCTCTTTGCATGGAATACATCTTCAAAATCTGGATCACTACCAAAAACCATGAATTCATCTGATGTATGAAAATCATCACTCGACACAAATACATCAAACTCATTTGCCATCTCTTGATCATCCGCTGTAGCGGTTTTGCCAAAGCTGGCGCATGGTGAGACAAGCGCCGTGCGAGCCATGTCACTCAGTTTGCTGAGCCGTTCTTTAGCTTGTGCTTGTGTCATTGACGGATCAAGCACGACAATGCGTTCTCGCACAATATGCGATTCGTCTTTGGGCCACTTTTCGTGGCGAGCCAACACATAACCATTCTTGATCGGAATTCCAGCCGCTCGAGCAATCAGTAATCGAATTGCCAATCTGTGCAAAGCCGGACCGTACTCATAAGCCTTGGCTGAAGCCCTGAAATAAATTGCTGTTGCAATCATTTCTGACCCCTGAGTACACATTGGAATCGCACCAACGACCTTCACTCCAGGCGCGATATCAATGTCGACATCGACCGATTTAAGTGCCGCAATGTCAATTGCTTTCGCAGCAAGATTTGCTTGCATGGCCTGCACCAATTCGTGCACTTCATCAATCGCATCGTCGCTAAACGGTGCAGGAGGAATAACTCCTGAACGACGAACTTCTGCGTCCCAATCATCAGTTGCACCTTGGGATGGATTGGTTGATGTGTGGAACAGCAATTCTTTGGCCAAACGAGCCGACACTTTTCTATCAATCGTTAACGGAATTGTCGCAGGAATCTCTTTCTCATTCTTTCGATACGAAAAAATATCAAGTGTTTGGCGCACGTAGATATCAAGCGGTTCAATATATGTTGTTTCCAACAACTCGGGTGTGAGAACAATCGGACTTGTATGGGCCACAGTCAAAAGCGGACCTGCAACGACCGGATCACCAAGGGTTGTCGCTGCCTGACGCGCAACATCATCATGAGCCCAAATGGTTCCTGTCTGAACTTGATCCTTAAAAAAGTTGCGGGCACTTGTGGTGTGACGTGGATGCTCAACCTCAATAGCACTCAGATGCCTATTTATCGGATGATTGCCCACACCAAGCCGGCGCGCAAAGTCGACAAACTCGGCGAGTGGCGTAGCAAGAGGAAGCCGTTGATTGTTTTTAATGCTCTGGCCAGTACATGTAATGATCAGTCGATCGTGAGCAGAAAGTGCCGAGTCGAGCAAAGCTCGCCGAACATCAAGCCGTGCATCTTGGTCGCCAATGAGTCGCTGGCGTTCAATGAGGTCGTCTCCTTCGCCTTCATTTGATGCGAGTGACTCTTCGTCAAAACCTACGACACAGACAACTCGAAATGGAACGCCGCGCAATGGAATCATTGAAGTTGCAGTGATCGCTCCGGTGCGCAATGGTTGCCTACCGGGCATCTGGTTGAGCATGTCGCTCAGTTGACTTGCAACATCGCTATAGGGAACAACTACGGTGCTGCCAACTGCTGATGCTCGCAGTAAACCAATTTGCTTGACAGGGAGTGCGAGATCATCGCAGTTTTCTCCACACAGCGCAATCAAAGCCAACTCAATTGCATCACACCACTCAGAAACAGTGCGTTGATCGGTTGTCAGATCCGACAGAGCCAAGACTGCATTGAATACCCGAATTAAAGCAGCGATTTCGTCGACATCCGATAGATCAACATCGTCTAGAGCGTCAACTCCTAGAGCATCAAATGTTTGTGTGCCATCGGGCACAAGTGCGCCTAACAACATCTGCTCTAATGCGTTGCGCCATGTATGCGCGCTGAGATGTGGTGCATCCAAACCATGTTGTTTGCGGTGTTCGACAGTGAGTCCCCAACGCACATTGGCGTTGTTGGCATAGCGATACCAGTGTTCGACTCCTTCAGAATTAACACCAAGATTTTTGAGAACCAAAGGTGATGTGGCTACAGAAAGCACTCCATCAACCGAGCAACGTGAACGCACCAAATCAATCAGTCCGACCAACAGTGCCGCACCTTCATTGACCTGGCGAATACCACGATCCGCCACGATAAGTGGGAGTTTGACACTACGTCCATCAACTTTTAGGACTCGTGCAAACGTAGCCTCCAGATACGGGGCCGCCTTCTCGATATTGGGACAGAGCACCACAATTTCATGGGGTTGCAAATCTTTTAGGTCGGTAAATGCATGCAGCAATGCGTCATGAAGGACCTCAACTTGACGGCTCAAGTCATGGCAGCGATGAATCATGAGAGAACGATCCTCGCTCTCAACCGACTGCTCGACTGCTGACAGATGCTGTGCAACTGTTTGCTGCATCCGATTCAGTAAATTTTGTGAAGTAGAACCAACGTTCGCAACGTGAGTGGCTTTAATCTGTTGCGACGCAAGTAATGTTTCGAGCTCTTGTGAACCCAACAACCATGCATTGACCAATGGGTCAATATCGGCCGGCATGGATGGAGTTGGATTGCGCTCAGGAATCAAACCAACCGTTGGGTCGGCGGTGACCCCCCACTTTTGCGAGATTGCCGGAGATGGGTGCACCAAAACAACGCGCACATCCACATGATCTTTGAGTTGCAATAGCGCATCTATCTGACCAGGACTGAGCGACTGAAACCCAACTACCAATATTTGCTTTGGTGTTTTGGATGACAACTCGGGTTTACGCGCGGCCGGACTTGGCTGACCAATTCTCTTACGAACTTCACTCCACAATTGAAACTGCCACATATCGGTGGCGTTCAGTTGTTTTGCATTTGGGTTGTGGGCAGTTGGACTTACCGTTGCCTTCCCTTGCTCCCACAGACGAATCATCGCTGGTCGGCGCACGTGGTAACGATCGAAACGATCGGCTATTGCTCTAGCGGCAATGAGTGGACCACCTGATCGCTTAATCGTTGGTTCATACTGAGCATCGGTAGAGATGACATCGAGCACGTGGAACGTGAGATTCTCAATCAGCCAAGGATCTCGCTCGCCAATTACAGGTGGCTTGAGAAACTTTGTGAGTGAGCCGGGGAAATCGACTTCGACATTGGCAATAATTCCGTCCTCTGAATTTGGACCGCTCGTACCAAGTTGTTTTGCAACCTCGGACATGAGCCATGCCTTAACGCCAGCAGTTGGCACAACGACATGCTGCTTCGCAAATAGGTCAACGGGTTGACGAAGATGCTCAAGCACTGGGGCGAGCACGTCCGAGAGTCGGCTGACATATTCAACTTGAAAACTCATGAACCTCCTGATGGCAATACGGACACTTTAGTGAAGTGGGACGCTCGTGAGACAAGGCTCAGATCTTCAATGAACCCTCGGTGATCCACTCATCCTTCCACGCACTAAATGTGCGTGAATAAGCGGTTGTAAATAGCGTGACATCACAAGTCGTCAGCTCGGCAAAACGGTGCGCTCTGCTTCCGAGTGACGACCCATCAAATATCGTGACTGCAATGGACGTCTGAAGAGGTTCATTTGGTGAGATGCCACATACCTTGCGAAGCACATTGACCAGTTCGTCAAAGATGTCGTCAGGAGAATTTGGGTCAATGCGAAATTCGACGTCTTTGCTCCCAATGCTGCGAACCGACCAGTTGGCACGATCGCCTTCCCAAAGCTCGGCCATTACTTGAGGACCGATGCCGGTGTCATTTTGGTGAGAACCACCGATTACTACGAGCGCTGTTGCAATTCCCATATTGTTTTGCCTTTCGTGAAGTTGACTGTTTATCGCGTAGTGATAATACGCACGGGGTGGCGCGCGGTGTGATGCAGAGCTCAGAACATCTACGTCACACACCCAAGGGGTTGGTGCGTATTGAAGTCAGGACAACATCAATCGGAGGAAAACCCCATGTCAGTAGCAGTTCTCGAACAAGCAGCAATCGGTCGGCCAATCAATCGTCTCGGAGCATCGATCTTCCCTGTGTATCTTCCAGGACAGGGTCTCCCCTTTCACTTCGTGTCTGGCGCAGCGTCTGGAATCGTTGTTGGCGAAAAGGCCAGTGCGGAAGTGCCAACTTTGCAAGTCACCAACCCAAATGGCCATGCAGTGTTGATACCTGAAGGACAAGTATTGGACGGAGGTCATCAAACACGAACGGTGAACGTGAGCATTCTTGTTCCGGCCGGTGCAACCATCGATATTCCTGTGAGTTGCGTAGAAGCTGGCCGTTGGGGTGGAGGAAATTCCTTCACAAACTCGGATCGCTTTGCAAACCGTCGAGTGCGCCGAGCGAAAATGGAAGGCGTCCGTGAAAGCCTCCGCCATAGCGACAGCAAGCGCTCAGACCAAGGCGCGGTCTGGCACGCGGTTGACTACGAATTGAATCGCAAAGGAATTCATAGTCCTTCTGCAAACTTTCGCGACATTGAAGATTTTGCCCAACGTGACAATGCATCTGCGCAGGCAATTCAAGATCTGGTGCGTCGAGGACCACTTCCTGGACAGCAAGGCGTCGTAATTGCACACGGCCAACGAATCGTGAACGCAGAGTTGTTTGCAACCCATGAGGCATTATTGGCCAACTGGGAAGCACTCATGCGCGGAATCGTGCTCGATGCACCAGGCGATCACAATCAGCGAACTTCAGCAACAGCCGCGCTCAAGTTTTTGAGTCGATTGGCAAAGGCCGAGATAATCACGAAGCCGGGTGTTGGACTTGGAACCGAAGAACACGTGCGCTCAACACGACTTGTAGGACACAGCCTTTCTTTCGAAGGCGCACTCGTTCATGCCAGCGCATTTGCACTTGCGGCCTAACCGTTACACCCCTTTGACAAAATATTCATCACCCCCACGACAGGAGAATCCATGACCAAAGAGCACAAAAGAGTAATTCGGGTTGAAAAAACATTCTGGGACATGACCCACGAAGAAAAGTATGCATACATTTCGGGCGCACTTGAGGGATTCAGTCCAAACGAAGAAGTGAGATCCAGGGCTCAACAAGCATTGAGCAAAGATGCAGATCTTCCGAGTGTGAGTGACCCAAAAGCTCGATCATCCCGACGCCACTGGTGGCAACTAGGGACTGTTGTTGTGGTGCTTCTTGCATCGATCGTGTTTTCAATAAGACTCGTAAGTAATCCAAGTTCCTCGGCATTTGATGTTGCTCGCAATCTGCAGGCGGCCGGCATCAATTGCACGCCAGGTGAACTCGTGACTAAGTCAAGTGGAGCAGTGCGCGAGGGACTCCCCTGCACAGTCGGTGATCTGATCTACGAAATCACTACCTACCCGACCGATCAAGCAACCGATGAAGTAACCCGAATGGTTGAAGACGGTGTTGGATGTAAATTGGCAGTGAGTCGTTCGTCATCAGTATTTACCATGCTGATCGGCGACAGATTCTCGATCTTTGTGGCATCGACTCTGCCGACTGGCATTGAGGAACTCACCAACACACGCAGAGTATTTCAAGACGAGTGCCGCGCCGAAGCGCTCTAGGTTGGGAAAAGGAAACTGCAATGGGATTGTTTACTGGGTACCTCATTTACCGAGCCGGAAAAC
>QYPH01000020.1 GCA_007279905.1 Actinomycetota bacterium
GTCGGCGCGATCCACGCAAGTGATGCCTGCGTCACGCCACCGACAGCGGTGAGAGATGTTGGCACCGACGGCGCAACTGGGTTTGGCGAAACAAATGCTGCACCCGTGTACAGCACGAGGTTTGGTGAGCCAGCAGCCAAACCAGTGATGGCATCGGGTGTTGCGCTATTGACGATTAATGCAGCAATTTGTGCAGGGGTTGCAGTTGGATCAGATTGCAACAGCAATGCTGCTGCGCCTGCAACGTGTGGCGAAGCCATTGAAGTTCCTGAAAGCATGCGTGACGCGCTGGATGAAGCGATGGTTGCCGACATGATGCTCACGCCTGGCGCAAACAAATCAACACATGATCCATAGTTGGTAAATGATGCGCGATCATCGCTACCACCAATTGCGCCGACCGTGATTGCAGTTGGCTCTGAAGCCGGCGAGTAACTGCATGCCAAGCGGTTGTTGTTGCCAGCCGCCACTGCAAACACAATGCCATCTGCGGTTGCGTTGGCGACGGCCGAGTTCAATGCGGTTGAGTACGAACCACCAAGACTCATGTTGGCTACTGCGGGTGATCCACTGGCGTGATCACTGATTGCCCAGTCGATACCTGCAATCACGCCCGATGTAGAACCAGAGCCAGAACAACTCAATACCCGCACAGGAATAAGTGAAACCGCTTTTGCAATGCCGTATGTAGAGCCACCGATGGTTCCTGCAACGTGCGTGCCGTGACCATTGCAGTCGGTTGTACCATACGAGTCGCTATATACCGTGTAGCCAGCGCCTACACGACCGCCAAAATCGATATGGCTTGCCAGGATGCCAGTATCAATAACATAGGCCGTTACTCCAGTACCTGTGTTGGTATATGAATAACGCGAGTTGCGAGTGCCAGAACGTTGGTCAACTCTGTCAAGGCCCCATGGTGGGTCCACTTGATCTCCCTGCAGCACCACAATGCGATCTTGCTCTATCGATTCGACATTCGGATCTTTTGCCAAACGCTCGAGTGCCGATGCATTGAGCACCGCGGCAAAGCCATTCATCGCAGCTGTGTACACCGACAAAATTTGTGAACCAGTTGTGGCCTCTGCCGTTGCAAACGCGCGCGGTGCGACGTCATTTTTCAGCGTCACGATGTACTGATTATCGACTGGTGCACCCATCAGATTGGAAAGATCTGGGCCGAGCACACCACCAAATTCGTTGATACTTATTGTGCGATCGAGTTCAACAAGCAAAACGTCTTTGTCTTTGCGCAAACGCACTACGTCAGCGTTGTCGAGCTCAACAACAAAGCCATCGACAGCCGACGAATACACGTCGCTGACCGCATTACCCAGGCCTGCTTCTTTAGCAACTTTGCGATCCAAATTGACGCCGTCTTTAAAGATCACTATGTAATCACCGGTAGGTGCAATGGCCAAGGCTGGAGTGGGTTTGACCGACGCAAGCACCAGTGGTGCAAGAAGCGCGACGGCCATCAATGTCCGAATACAGCGTTGAGTCAGCTCGGTTGTCACGCCCACACTTCTCAGTATCGGCTGAATCCATTGATTCTTGAGAGTCATTTCACTACTCACCGTATCCATGGGGTCACACACTCTTTTGTGCCTTTAGGCTGACCAAATGAGCGATCAACAACCATCTAAGCCACAGCCAGTCGCCGTCGTTACTGGGGCCAACTCTGGCATTGGCCGAGCCACCGCCATTTACCTAGCCCAGCAGGGTTTCAGGGTGTTTGGCACCGTGCGCAGTCTGGACAAAGCGGCCAAACTCGTGGCACTTGCCGAGAAACTTGGCGTAGCGATCGAACTGGTCGAGATGGATGTCGCTGATGACGCATCAGTACGCCAAGGTTTCGCTGATATTTTTCGCGCGACGCCCCACGTTGACGTTCTTATCAACAACGCAGGCATCGGTGGCAACGGCGTCACCGAAGAAACAACACCCGAGCAATATTTTGACTCGTTCAATGTCAACGTTGTTGGCGTAGTGCGCTGCACGCAACAAGTGCTGCCACAGATGCGCTCAACCAAAAGTGGCACGATCATCAACATTTCATCAATTGTCGGTCGCATCGCGGCTGTTGCACAATCACCGTACGTCACTTCTAAATGGGCACTTGAAGGACTCACCGAAGGTCTTGCACACGAAGTTGCACCGTTTGCTATTCGTGTCGTCATGATCGAACCTGGCATCACCAAATCGTCAATCTTTATGAAAAATCTTGATGCACCGAACGCGAGTGGCGCATACGACTCGCATTACCGACGCATGTTGCAGTTTTATGCCGCAGGTATTCCGCACGCCACCGACCCAACCGAAGTTGGCGCACTGATTCATCACGCCATCACCACCGATACACCCCAATTGCGATACCCGTGTTCGTGGGGCGGCCATGAGTTCATTAATGGTCGCGCCAAGATGAGCGACGCCGACTGGATTGCACTCGGAGCAGTTGAGAGCGACGCAGATTACGAGATTGAGTTCAAAAAGGCTTTCGGAATCGATATCTCTCAAAGTTGACAAGTTTGGTCGGGTTTCCGATATGCTGACCGCCCCATAGCAAGTTGCCCAACTGGGCGACCAAACCAAGGAGCCCCCATGTCAGTTCGTCTCGGAGACATTGCCCCAGACTTCACCGCCCAAACCACCCAAGGCGAGATCAAGTTTCACGACTGGCTCGGCGACTCGTGGGGCGTGTTGTTTAGTCATCCAAAAGATTTCACACCGGTCTGCACCACCGAACTCGGTTACGTCGCCAAGATCAAGCCAGAGTTTGACAAGCGCAACGTCAAAGTGATCGGCCTTTCGGTCGACAGTGTTGAGTCGCACGAAAAATGGGAAAGCGACATTGGCGAGACGCAAGGTACGCCAGTCAACTTCCCGATGATCGGCGACTCTGACCGTACGGTCAGCAACTTGTACGACATGATTCACCCAGACGCCAATGACACGATGACCGTGCGCAGCGTGTTTGTTGTTGGGCCAGACAAAAAAGTCAAACTCACCATCACTTACCCAGCTTCAACAGGCCGCAATTTCGACGAAGTGCTTCGCGTCATCGACTCGCTCCAACTCACTGCAAAGTTCAAGGTTGCAACACCAGCCAACTGGACAGATGGCAAAGATGTCATCATCGGCGCTGCAGTTACCGACGAAGAGGCAAAGACACTTTTCCCAGGTGGCTGGAAAACGATCAAGCCATACTTGCGAACATTGGCACAACCAAAGTAAACGCAAGACAAATTTAGTAATTTCTTACGTAACTCAAGCGCTTACATAAAGAAGTCATAAAACGACGAAATAGACTGAGGGGCATGAACAACCCCTCAGTCACTTTTCCTCCACCAGTTGCGAGCACAGATTCAGCCGCCGCACGAGCTACCAATGTCAGCAAGATCTACGGTCACGATGACAGCGAAGTACGTGCGCTTGACAACGTGACAGTGCAGTTCGAAAAGGGCAAATTCACTGCCATCATGGGGCCAAGCGGCTCTGGCAAGTCAACACTCATGCATTGCATGGCGGGGCTCGATGAAATGACTGAAGGTTCAGCCACTATTGCCGGCATTGATATCGCAAGTTTGAAAGACAAGGACCTCACCAAACTTCGCAGAGACAAAATTGGATTCGTGTTTCAGGCATTCAACTTGGTTCCGACGCTTACAGCAGATGAAAACATCAGACTGCCACTTCTCCTTGGCAACAACAAGGGCAACGAAGAATGGATCCAGAAAGTCATCAATACTGTTCATTTACAGGACCGTTTAAGCCACCGTCCAAGCGAACTTTCCGGTGGACAACAACAACGCGTGGCCGTTGCGCGCGCACTCGCTAGTGAGCCAGCAATTATTTTTGCAGACGAACCAACTGGCAACCTCGACTCAACGACTGGAAACGAAATTCTTTCGTTCATGCGCAAGGCAGTTGACGAATTAGGACAGACCATTGTGATGGTCACCCATGATCCTGTCTCCGCAAGTTACGCAGACCGCATCGTGTTTTTAAAGGACGGGAAAATTGCTGGTGAGTTGCTCGAACCAACACCAGAACTCGTGCTTGATTACATGAAGCAATTAGGCCACTAAGCCATGTGGCGCATTGCCCTTAAGGGCATTTTCGGCCGCAAGGCACGCTTAGTTCTTACTTCCCTCGCAGTCATTTTGGGCACTGCATTTCTGTCTGGAACTGCAGTATTTTCTGCGACGTTGAACCAAACGTTCGACAATTTGTTTAGCGATGTATTTCGCAATGTTGACTCCTATGTGCGATCGACACAGGTTATTGAAGCCGACTTCGGTCAACAAGAACGCCAGCGAATTCCTGTCGAACTGGTAGATGTCGTCAAGCAAGTTCCCGGAGTTGCTGATGTGCAAGCAGACATTCAGGCGTTTGCTCGAATTATCGGCAAGGATGGCAAGCCTCTCGGATCCGAAGGTAAAGGTCCTCCAACATTTGGTGGCGTTGGCCAAAAATTTAAAGGCGCATTATGGTCAATCAGCAAGGGTCATTTCGCCGCTGGGCCAACAGAGGTCGTGCTCGACGAAGCCTCAGTAAAAGCCGGAAAGTTCGCGCTCAATGACACGGTAAAGGTTGTTGCTCAATCCGGCAGTCGCGAATTCACTTTGGTCGGAATTGCGTCATACGGCGACGTGCGGTCGCCAGGTGGAGCAACGTTTGCGCTCTTCGACCTTGCAACAGCACAGGAATTTTTGGCGAAACCTGGATTCATTGACAACATCTTGGTTTCCGGAGATGGCTCTCTGTCCGACGTCGATTTAGCAAAGGCAATCACTGCTGCAATCCCTGGCACTTTCAAAACCGAAACCTTGACTGGTGCGCAGATCACAAAAGAAACGCAAGATGAAATTGGAACCGCCTTAAGTTTCTTTGGCATTTTGCTCTCCGTGTTCAGCTACATCGCACTCGGTGTTGGCAGCTTCGTGATTTACAACGTTTTCTCCATTAGTGCCGCGCAACGCCAGCGTGAGAATGCGCTCCTTCGCGCAATCGGCGCGTCAAAAAAACAAGTGACTCGTGCAATGTTGATCGAATCAGTTGTTGTTGGTCTGTTTGGTTCGACAGTTGGATTGATTGCTGGTATCGGACTTTCAAAAGTACTCAGCGCACTACTGAAAGCCGCCAGTATCGATCTACCAAGTGGCGGACTTGTAGTTCCACGTTCAGCAATTCTCAACACCATCGTGATTGGCCTCATTGTCACTGTTGCCTCTGCATGGCTGCCAGCACGCCGTGCCGGCAAAGTTCCCCCACTTGCCGCAATGCGTGAAACAGCAATCGAATTTGTTGCTCTTTCCCGCCGACGCACGATATTTGGACTTTTCCTCATCGCGCTTGGTGCTGTTTCAATTGTTGCCGTCACCAATGGTGCGAGCAAAACTTTGCTTGGTTTTGGAATTCTGTTTTTCTTTTCTGGCACCATCACACTTGGCCCAGTAATTGCTCGACCAGTTGCATTGCTCTTGGGCAAGCCTGCAGAAAAATTCCGCGGAGTTACGGGAACCATGGCTCGCCAAAACAGTGCACGCAACCCTAAACGAACTTCGCGTACAGCTGCTCCAGTGCTCATCGGAGTCGCGCTTGTAACTGCGGTCGCTGCACTTGCAGCAAGTATCAGCTCGCAAATCGACGGAGTATTTACGCAACAATTCAAAGGCGATTATGCGATTAGCACCACTGCTCGAGGATTTGGTGGACTCAGCCCATCACTTGCCGATGACATCAATGTGATGCCTCAAGTGCAGCGCGCAACAGGAATTGGTCGGCTCACAGTAAAAATCGACGACAAGGGTCAGTTCCTCACCACCATCAACCCAGCAACCGTTGAAGGTGTTTTCGATATTGGACTCATATCCGGTTCGTATGCAGATCTCACTGCAGACACAATTTTCGTTTCACAAAAATATGCAAACAACCATGCCACCAAACTTGGTGACACCATCCAGGTCACGCTTGCCGATGCACAAATTAAGACACTAAAAATCGCTGGAATTTACATTTATGACGAGCTCGCTGGAAAATACACCGTCAGCAGGGATCTCATAAAAGATTCATCAGTTATTTCTTTCGACCTTGGTGTCTATATAAAATTGAAACCAGGCGTGAGCGACAAATCTGCGCGCAGCGAACTTCAGGCTGCTGTCGACAAATACGGACAAGGAACGTTGCTTTCAAAGCGCGAGTACATTGACTCGCAGTCGGGAAGCATCAATACACTTCTT
This sequence comes from Actinomycetota bacterium, assembly GCA_007279905.1. Taxonomy (GTDB): domain Bacteria; phylum Actinomycetota; class Acidimicrobiia; order Acidimicrobiales; family Ilumatobacteraceae; genus UBA3006. Next base: position 6,243 of record QYPH01000020.1, read on the forward strand.
GGCCTTATCTACGGTCTACTTTTCTTGTCGGTCATCATTGCTGTGGTTGGAATCATTATCACGCTGCTTCTCTCGGTATTTGAACGTCAGCGCGAAATCGGTCTATTGCGCGCTGTGGGTATGACGAAAGCCCAGGTTCGCACCACTGTTCGCTGGGAAAGTGTCATCACATCACTAATTGGTGCTGTGGTGGGGATTGTGCTGGGTGTCGGGCTTGGTTGGGTCATCGTGTACGCATTGCGCGACCAGGGTCTCTCGTCGTTCTCTGTGCCCGTGGGATCAACCGTGTCGATTTTGATTATGGCCTTCATCATTGGAGTACTTGCTGCCGTGTATCCGGCATGGCGTGCAACTCGTGTGAACCTTCTCGATGCAATCACCACCGCGTAATGAATCCTTCAGAGATCACCCCTGAGATATTGCAGTTCTTGACCGAACGTCATCTTGCAACACTCACAACACTGCGGCAAGATGGCTCACCCCATGTTGTCGCTGTTGGATTTAGTTACGACGCCTCAACATGCCAAGCACGTGTGATCACTTTTTCAACTGCACAAAAAGCTCTCAACGCTGCTCGTGGCGGACGAGCTGCAGTTTCGCAAGTCGACGGCGGACGTTGGCTCACACTTGAAGGCACCGTACATCTCGCGACGATGGACAATGACCCAGAAGAAGTTCGTCGAGCAGTTGCTGGATATGCGCAGCGTTATCAAGATCCGAAAGAGCGCGACAATCGTGTTGCCGTGATCATTGAAGTCGACCGAATTATGGGTCGGGCTTAGTTTTTAGTCTTACTTACTAGCCAGCATCGCGCAGCGAAATAATTTCGTTCATAAATTGCTTGGCAGCGGGGTGACTGTCGCCCACACTTGCATCGCGCTCGATATATAACGGCGTAAAGTTTGGTCGCACGAGCGGCTCGTGAGCAGTCTGGCAACCTGCGCACCAATACAAGACCCGGTTTGCTTCGCCGTGATGATTGACCTTGACTAGATCACCGCAACGTACACATGATTTGCCCTGTCGGCCGTAAATTGCCAAGTTGTCCGACGACACATCGGCATTTTGCAACATCTCATGAGCGAGCGTGAGCAATTCTCGACACTCGGCACGCTTGAGAGTCCCGATATTGGCATATGGGTGCAATTCACACGCCCACAAAATCTCGCAACGAAACACATTGCTCACTCCGCGAACAACTCGTTGATCAAGTAGCACGTCGGCGACTGTCTCATCGCGCTCTTCGTATTCCATCATTCGATCAACAGCTTCTTCGATGTCGGCATCAACATGTGTGAGCTCTGGTCCAAGTTTGCCAAGTATCGGGTGACGCCGAGGATCAAAGTCGTGATACACGTCGATCTCTGGCGTATCAAAACACACCGCAACCCAATCTTGCACATCAATCAAAATATCTGCGTGCTTTGCATTTTTTCGCCACGTGTCACCTTTGCGATACAC
>QYPH01000067.1 GCA_007279905.1 Actinomycetota bacterium
AGCAGGACTACTGATCACCGACATTTTGCAAGAGTCGGTCGTGCCGAAGGGGATTGATTTGTGGATTATTCCCACTATGAACCCAGATGGCACCGCTCTCGACCAACGCGGCAATGCAAATCAGGTCGATCTCAATCGCAATTTTCCTTACAACTGGGCCAAGATGGGCAAGCCGGGGTATTGGCAATTTGCTGGCAAAAGCAAAGCGTCAGAGCCAGAGACCAAAGCCATTGTTGCGTTTATGCGCGAAATTAAGCCGGCTCTTGGCATTTGGTATCACCAAGATCTCAACATCATCTCGCCGGGCACAGGGCTTGAGGGCACGATGCGCTCAACGTATTCCCGACTCACGGGCATACCGATCAAGCGCATTACTGGCGGTACCTACACAGGCGTTGCAGCCACTTGGCAGCGCCGCAGTGTGAAAGACGGAATGGCATTTGTGGTTGAACTTGGCGAAACTCTGAGCACGTCGCAGGCCAAAGTCCATGCTGATGCAGTACTCAACATTGCGATGCTATTGCGCGACAACTGACCGACAAGAATAAGACGATGCCAAAATTTGATCGCCGAACTTCATTGCTCCTGCTTGTCGGTATTGCAGCCGGATTTTTGTCGGGTCTGTTTGGCGTAGGCGGGGGAATTTTGGTCGTGCCTGGTCTCATCGTTGCAACCAAGATGGATCAGCGACTTGCGCATGGCACGTCTCTTGCTGCGGTATTACCAATCTCGTTTGCAAGCCTGCTCACCTACTGGTCGCACGATCATGTCGATTGGTCGGTCGCGTTGTTTTTGGCAATCGGTTCTGTATTTGGTGCGGTCCTCGGTGCAAAGCTGCTTGCAATCGCATCCAAGCGAGTGTTGTCGTCAGTTTTTATTTTTGTACTCGTAGTCTCTGGCATAAAACTTCTATTCAGCACGCACGGAGACGGACGCGAGACGCTTTCTTTCATTGTGATGATTGTGTTGATTGCAATTGGTTTTGCAACAGGTGCCCTTGCAGGCATGCTTGGTGTAGGTGGAGGCATGATCATGGTGCCTGCGATGATCGTGTTGTTTGGTATTCCGTCAGCCATAGCAAAAGGAACTTCGCTCGCTGTCATTATTCCTACATCAATCAGTGGATCGCTTCGTAATCACAAAAACAGCAATTCCGATTTTGCTGCTGCAGCGATCGTTGGCGCAATAGGAGTGTTTACTGCAATTGCGGGTGGTTGGGTGTCTGCCCAAATGTCCGACTCGCTGTCAAACACATTGTTTGCAATATTTTTACTTCTGATTGCAGTGCGTATGGCGATGCAGGCGCGTAGAAGCGGTGCAGGTGACAGTAGCGCTACGGCAATAACTGAGTAAGGCCAACAAGCACCTCGTATTGATCGACTTCGTTATACATATGTGCCGAGATACGCACATAACTATTGCCACGCACGGTCATAATTGCACACTCCGCATTGAGCACAAGGCCACAACGCTCAATTAACGAATCAATTTGCGATTTGTCTAATGGCGCGGTTGTTGGTAAACGAATCATGCGCATCCACGGAGCTTCGACAAGTTCGCCCAAATGATTGGTTACGCCCCAAGCGTCTCGCAGTAACGATGCTGCGCCGTCGGCAACCGCACGGTTATGTGCGTTGCGCTCTGCCCAACTCCACTGCTCTTGAAATGTAATAGCGGCAGGCACCGAGAGGTAGGCCGAATAGTCGCTGGTGCCTTGCCACTCAAATGACGTTGGGAAACCTTTTTCGAATCCCCACGATGGTGCAAGCGGTGTCATGAGCGCTGCAATTTCGTTTGATCCGCAAATCAGTGCAGCTGCAGGTCGTGGAGCGCACAACCACTTGTGCAAATTACCCACCCAGACATCGAACCCAACGGGTAACGGTTGTTCGAGCATGCCTGCCGAATGTGCTGCATCGATGACAAAGCGAATATGTGGGTGAGTGGCGCGAAGCGATGCAATGATCTCGGTAACGGGCAACAACACACCCGTCTCGGATGTGATCTGATCGAGCACAACAATTGTTGGTGCATTGTCGGCAGGCAGTAACGCACGAATACGCGACGAGATCACGTCGGCGCCCACGTCGGTGGGGTACACCAAGTCGGCGACGCTGTATGTTGCGTTGCTTCGAGTCGCAACATGTTGCATGCCATACAGCACGCCGCCATAACCGAGTGATGTGCCGATCAGGTGCGCCTGTTGTTTTTGGGCAGTGGCATCGTCAACTAAAGCCTGCACTGCAGTAATTACACCTTGCGATGCGTTTGGCACAAAAGCAAACCGCTCGGGAGCAACGCCAAACCAATAGGCAACAATGTGTCGTGCCTCAATCATCAAGTTGGGCATCTCAGAGCGAAACCATCTATTTGGGTTTGCACTGGCGCGATCCTGAAACGTATTTTGCACTTCTTGAACATGCACGGGCACACTTCCGTATCCGCCATGGTTGAGATAGGCAATCGACTTATCGAGTTGCCACAGATGTGCCCACTGGTTGTGCTGAATCATTGTCAACAACCTATTGCAAGCGGGCAATGGTTTCGGAATGCAAAATTCCGTTACTGCTGACCGATGAGTCTGCTCGCCAGTCGGCCACGCCAAAACGATTGGTGATGGTGCCACCAGCTTCTTGCACGATGGGGTAGATGGCTGCGTTGTCGTAGGGCTGTAGGCCGATCACGTCGACTGCGACATCGATGGCGCCTTGGGCAACGAGCATGTGCTGCCAAAAATCTCCAAAACCACGCGCGCGTAATGCGTCGGTTTGTAGCTGTACCAACTTGGGGATGCCACCAACTGCTTGCCATCCCGCGTTGGGTGTCGTGCTCACGTGAGCCTCGGCAATGGTTTGCGTTTTCGATACATATATACGGGTGGCATCGCGACCAGCATTCGAGAAGAAGGCACCGCCGCCAGCAGTTGCCCACCAACGAAACCCCATCGCTGGTGCAGAGACCACACCCAACACGGGCACGCCGTTATGCACCAAGGCAATGAGCGTTGCCCACACCGGTACGCCACGCACAAAGTTGGTGGTGCCATCAATCGGATCGATGACCCACTGATACTCGGCATCGGTCGGTCCTGAAACTCCATACTCTTCGCCAAAAATTCCGTAGCCAGGCCGCTCAGCGGTAAACACTTCAACGATTGCCCGCTCGGTGGCTCGGTCGATTTCGGTGACCTCGCTGTTGTCGGCCTTGCGCGAGACGCCGAATGATCGGGACGAAAAGCCCGCAAGACTTATCTGGTCTGCCGCATCTGTTGCACTGACTGCTAGGGCAAAATCTTCGTGCAAATTCGGCACGCTTAATCGTTGCTTAGTGCGCGTAAAACTTGAGCAACTATGCCTTCTGCATCGAGGCCCATTTGGTGCAAAATCACATTGGGCTTGGCTGTTGGCACAAACGTTGTGGGCACGCCAAGCACACAGACAACTGGGCGCTTATGTGTCGTTGATGTGGTGCTGTTGCTCGCATCGTTGATCGTGTTCTCGATCGTCATGCCGATACCGCCGTCTCGAATACCGTCTTCGGCGGTGATGACGACGTCGTGTTGCATCGCGTCGGCAATCATCGCAGGGTCAAGCGGGGCACACGAGCGCACGTCCCACACCGTCACATCGCTGTTGCTGGCCTTGAGTGTTTCGGCAGCCTCGAGAGCAGCACCAACAAGTTTGCCAATGGCCAAAATACATACGCGTTTGGTTGTGCCATCCACAAGCTTGCGTGCCTGCAGGCCCGAACCGATGTCGTTTTCATCGACATTGCGAGCCAAGCCCTTTGGGTATCGAATAGCAACCGGGCCAGTGTCGGCGAGCAAAATGGCGTCGCTGAGCATCTGTTGGAGCTCTTGAGTACTCGACGGTGCGAGCACGCGCATACCCGGCACTTTGGAGAGCAGCGCCATGTCGTAAACACCGTGGTGGCTTGGGCCGTCATCGCCCGTAATGCCCGCGCGATCGAGACAGAAAATAACAGGTAAGCGATGCATCGCAACGTCGTAAACAACTTGGTCCCACGCACGATTGAGAAATGTGGAGTACAGGGCAACTACAGGGCGCATGCCACCCATGGCCATGCCGGCAGCTGCGGTCACTGCATGTTGCTCGGCGATACCGACGTCGAAGAAACGATCTGGAAAATGTTCTTGAAACTGAATCAAGCCTGTTGGCCCAGGCATCGCGGCAGTGATTGCAACAATGCGTGCATCTTGCTCGGCGAGTTTGATGATGGTGTCGGCAAACGCTTCGGTGTAACCAGTGGGCACCGACTTCGGAGGACCATTAATTGGGTCAAACATTGGTGCATCGTGCAAATGTTTTTCGTCGTCATCTTCGGCAGGTGAGTAGCCGCGACCTTTTTGGGTGATCACGTGTATCACGATTGGACCTTCTTCGACGCGCTGCTGGGCAGCAGTAAACGCGTGTTCCATCACTTCAATGTCGTGTCCGTCGATTGGGCCGATGTAGCGAACACCGAGCGCTTCGAAAAATGCCGGAGGTTGCAAAAACTCTCGAACGCCAGCTTTGAATGCTTCCATTCCACGTTCGGCTTGCTTGCCGATGAACGGCAGTTTTTTGAGAAACGTTTCAAACTTGTGTTGGCGACGCACGTACACAGGATTGAGACGAATATCGGTAAGTTTGCTGGAAAGTTTTCGTGTTACGCGCTCTGCAGGGCCACCTTTTGTGAGGTTGGAAATTGTTGGGGCATAACTGCGACCGTTGTCGTTGAGCACAATGATCACGCGCTTGCCTGAGTGGCCCAAATTATTGAGCGCTTCATAAGCCATGCCACCCGTCATTGAGCCGTCGCCGATTACGGCAACGATGTGTCGTCGATCTGGTGCTTGGCCGGCATCGCGGGCAACACAAAGTCCGTATGCATAACTGAGCACAGTAGATGCATGACTATTTTCGATGAAGTCGTGCACACTCTCTTCGCGACTTGGATAACCAGAAATGCCACCTGCTTGACGCAATTGGCTAAAGCCACCACGCCTACCCGTGACGATCTTGTGGATGTAGGCCTGATGCCCCGTGTCCCACAAAATGGCATCGCGCGGTGAATCAAATGTGCGATGCAGCGCGAGCGTCAGTTCGACTGCTCCAAGGTTGGACCCCAAATGCCCACCCGTTTCAGAAACCGCTGCCACGACGAAATCGCGGATTTCAGCGGCGAGTTGCTCGAGATCGGTAATGGTCAAACCCTGCAAATCGCTGGGTTGACGGATATCTACAAGCGCCATAACCACTAACGCTATCTGACCAACCCGCCGCGCTAATAAGGCGAATTGGGGTTGTGACTAATGAGATGGATGTGCCGCCATGTGGGCTGCCACCTGCTGATCGAGCCTGTGGTGATTCCAGTTGTGGATCCGGGTGCCAATTGCATAGCCGAGCACAAAAACCAGTATTCCCCCGAGACCATCGAGCCAGTAATGGTTGCCTGTGACAATAATGCAAAAAAGTGTGAGCGCCGGGTATAAAAACAACGCAATTCGCTGCCATCGTTTTTTTGTAATTGGCCACAGAGCAGATACGCACCATGTCGACCATCCAATGTGCAATGAAGGCATTGCTGCGTATTGATTTGAAAGTTTTGCTGCAGCCCCACTATTGAAATGCAAGGGTCCACCAAACATCTCGACAGTGTCTTCAAAACCAAAATTGAGTGCGCCGTTGTAATTACGCAGCTCATGCGGAATGCATTCCCCACCAAACCCAACGCCATTTTCGGGACACGGAGCATCGAGAAGCCGCGGTGGCATCAGTGGAAACAAAACAAAGCCAACAATGGCAAGGGCTGTCATGGCGGCCAATGTGTTGCGCCATTGACCAAACACGTCGGGCCTGCGCTTGAACAACAAAATAAAAATACCGAGTGTCACAAAGAAATGTGCAGTGCCGTAATACGTGTTCATGACTTTGATGAGCCAAACATGTGGGAGGAAGAAATCTTGAACTGACTCTTCGTGGTAGAGGCCGAGTGCGCGCTCGATGCGGATCACCCTGATCGCGTTGGTGAAGGAGTGAAGCGGCACGTCAACGCCATTGACGAACGCCGAACCAAATCGGTTTCGAATCAGTGTGTATACGGTATAAAACACAGCGACAATGAGTGCCTCTTTCCACCACAGAGTGCGATGGTGGCGCGGCACCGCAACTGCAGATGCTGGTTGAGGGCTACTTGTCACATAAAAATTGTAGGCTGACGAGCATGAAAATTGAAGGGTCCATGAGCACCAGAGAGAATCTTGTCGACGCCGATGTACTAGCCAAAGTATTGGCTAGGGGCCGAAGTACCGGAGCCGAGTTTTCAGAGATCTATATAGAGGACAAGCGATCCACCTCGGCGGGGCTCGACGACGGCAAAGTTGAGCAAGTCACGAGCGGTCGTGACCGTGGCGCTGGCATTCGTGTAGTCGCCGGCGAAACAACTGGCTTTGCCCACACATCCGACTTGTCTGAACGCGGGTTACTTGCCGCCGCCGAGGCTGCTGCTGCGGCTGCTCGTCAGGGCGATGGTGGAGTGCACAAGATTGCACTGCAACCGCTATTGAGGCACTCAGTCAACAACGTGCGCATTGCACCAAGTGATGTGCCAAAGGCCAGCAAAGTTGCGCTGCTCGAGCGGGCCAATGCTGCTGCTCGGTCTATCGACGGCGCGATCGTGCAGGTGTCGGCCGCCTACGGCGACTCGTACAAGCGCATCTTGGTTGCCAACAGTGACGGTGTGTTTAGTGCCGATGATCAGGTGCGCACATTGTTTCGTGTGAGCGTTGTGGCAAGTGGTGATGCTGGAATGCAAACCGGTTATGACTCGCTTGGTCACACCATTGGATTTGAAGTGTTTGATGAAAACGATGTTGAAGAAATGGCCATTCGCGCAGCAAAGCAAGCAATCATAAAACTGCAAGCTCGCCCAGCACCATCTGGCTCGCTACCTGTTGTGATCAAACAGGGCAGTGGCGGCGTGTTGTTTCACGAAGCATGCGGGCACGGTCTTGAAGCAGACCTCGTTGGCAAAGGTGCAAGCGTGTATCGCGGCAAGATGGGCGAACTTGTTGCATCGCCGCTCGTGACGTTGATCGATGACGGAACAATGAGTGGCGAGTGGGGCGCAATTGGCATCGACGACGAAGGTCATCCTTCGCAGCGCAATGTGTTGATCGAAAATGGAATTTTGACCGACTACATGTGGGACTTTTTGCGAGCGCGCAAAGAGAATCGTCGTCAAAGCGGCAATGGTCGTCGACAGAGTTATGCAGACTTGCCAATGGTGCGCATGACCAACACATTTGTGACCAACGGAACCGAAGACCCTGATGACATCGTGCGCGCAACCGAGCACGGTGTGTATGTGGCAAAACTTGGCGGCGGCAGTGTAGACACCGCAAGCGGAGACTTTGTGTTTGGCATGGTCGAGGCATACCTCATCGAAAACGGCGAGATCACTGAACCGTTGCGCGAAAGCAACTTGATCGGCAACGGACCACAGGTGTTGAAAGACATCGACTTGCTTGGCAACGACTTTGCAATGGGCAACCCTGGCATGTGCGGAAAAGATGGTCAGGGTGTGCCAGTGGGCGATGGTCAACCAACGCTGCGCGTAAAGGCAATGACCATTGGTGGAACAGCAGCATGAGTACTAGCTCGAGTAATAGCTCTAGTAATAACATTCCTGATCTGCAAGCGATTGTCGACCGAGTAGTGGCAAAGGCCGGGAAAGGCGAGCAAATTGAGGCCTATGTCAGTCGTGGCGGCGAGACAGCAGTGCGCGTCTATGAAGGCGAAGTAGAGCATTTTGTTTCTGCTCAAAGCGAAGGCATTGGAATTCGTGTCATTAAAGATGGCCGCACGGGCTTTGCCTATGCAGGTACGCTCGACGCCGAAGCGATTGCCGAAGTGCTTGCCGACGCACGCGACAACGTGGCTTTTGGTACGCCCGACGAATATGCGGGGCTTGCAGAACCAGACGGTGTTGCGCAAATTCCGCAAAAGTTTTGGGACGACGAACTGGCAGCGTACGCAACTGCCGACAAGATCTCGCTGACGAAAGAACTTGAAAAACTTACGCTTGGCATGGACTCACGAGTGCGCGTCGAAGAATCCAACTATGACGATGGTTGGGGTGAGGTTGCTGTTGCAACGACCACCGGCATTCGTGAAAGCGGGCGAGGCAACTCGTGTTACGTGTCGGTGAGCACGCTTGCCGATGACGGCGACGAGACACAGACGGGTTTTAGTTTTTCGGTTGGTGACTCGCCTAAAGAATTCAACTTGCCAAAGGCCGCGCGCGAAGCCGCCGATCGTGCAACACGTTTGTTGGGCGCTGTTAAGCCGCCAAGCAAGCGCACCACAGTGGTTCTTGATCCGTATGTGACTTCGCAGTTTTTGGGAGTGCTCTCGAGCACGCTCAATGGCGAAAATGTTTCAAAGGGCCGCAGTTTTTTTGCCGACAAGATTGGCGAAACAGTTGCAGACCCACGCATCACTCTGGTCGATGACCCAACAAACCCGCTTGCATACACCGCGACCGACATCGACGGCGAAGGTTTGGCTGCGCGTCGCAATGTGTTGATTGAAAATGGTGTGCTCAAGATGTTTGTGCAGTCGAGCTACAGCGCACGCCGCACCGGCACAAAGAGCACGGGTAACGCAACACGAGGTGGCTTTGGCGGCACACCTGGCGTTGGCTGCTTGGCGATGCAATTGCAACCGGGCACGCAGAGCCAAGAAGAGTTGATCAAGGGTGTTGATGACGGCGTTTGGATTCAGATGGTGCAAGGTTTGCATAGCGGCGTCAACCCAATCTCTGGCGACTTCTCGACTGGTGCATCGGGCATGATGATTCGCAATGGCGCAGTTGCCGAGCCGGTGCGCGAGTTCACTATTGCTTCGACACTGCAGCGCATGTTGCTCGACATCGTTGCTATTGGCGGCGACATCGACTGGTTGCCATCGCGCGCTGTTGGCTTGACGCTCGTGATCCGCGACGTGACCATGAGCGGTCAGTAGCCAGCTAGATACCCCGCAAACAACCGCGTAATACCCCTGCTGTAGCATATGTGCTACAGTTCAGTAATGACCGAAGTGCCTTCCCGCGAACTGCGAAATAACACGCGTGACCTCATTACGCGCGCAAACAAAGGAGAAACGATCGTGATCACAGTTGACGGCATACCAATGGCAGAGTTGCAACCTGTTTCCGCAAAGCGTAGGTGGGTGCCGAAGGCGGAACTAGAGCACATCTTTTTTTCAATTGACCGCGGATTGATTGATGAACTTAACGAAGGGCTTCTGACGATGGCAGAGCTCGATCGACGATCTGATGCCATGTGGGATGGCACAAAATGACGCGCGGGCTGCTTGACACAAATATTTTTATCTCGCTTGAACTTGGTCGCAGCGTAAAGAGCCAGATGATTCCGGACGAACTTGCAATTTCTGTCATCACACTTGCTGAACTTGAATTTGGCGTCTACAGCGCTATTGATCAACAAACGAGAGCGAAGCGCATGGCGACATTTCGCAAAGTAATGGATTTTGAAGCAATAGACATTACGAGAGATATCGCAAGCATCTGGGCGGCAGTGCGAGCCTCGGGTCAGGCGAAAAAATCCAAACTTTCAGAGAACGATGTTTGGATTGCAGCGACCGCAATCAACCAGGGGGTCCCACTCGTGACTCAAGACCGAGCGTTCGCGAGCATTTCAGACCTTGAAACCATTTTTGTTTAGAACGATCCACTAAACCTGTATCCATGCCCATTCTTCACGCAATCATCCTTGGGTTGGTACAAGGGCTCTCCGAATTTTTGCCTATCTCGTCGAGCGGTCACTTGGCATTGGTGCCGTGGTTGTTTGGGTGGAATGACTTTGGCAGTCTGGCCAATGGCGCCGCAGTGGAAAAAGCTTTTGATACCTCATTGCATTTGGGTACTTTGCTTGCTGTGTTGTTTTACTTGCGCCAAGAACTTATTGGTTATGTGCGCGAAGGCGTGCGCGTGATCGTTGCTCCAAAACGTGCTGACAAGCACATGGGCCGTAGGGCGTGGCTTTTTGTTGCTTCAGCATTACCTGCTGGAATAGCTGGAGCAATTGGCGAAGACTGGGTGACAGAAAAACTCGGCAAGCCAGTGATGATTGCAGTTTCGTTGATCGTGTTTGGACTTGTGTTGTTGTGGGCCGACCGCCTGGCCGGCGAGCGCACAGAAAGTTCGTTTACTACGCGTGATGCAGTGCTGATAGGCCTTGCCCAAGTGATTGCCCTCAATCCGGGCACTTCGCGCTCGGGCATCACCATTACTGCAGCCCGCAAGTTTGGTTTTTCTCGCGACGCAGCTGCACGAGTGAGCTTTTTGATGAGCGTGCCAGTGATTGGTGGAGCAGTGTTGTTTAAGTTGGTAAAACTTGCCAATGACGGCATTCCCGAGGGCTTGCTCACACCAATGATTGTTGGCATAGTTGCTGCAGGTATCTCTGGTTGGTTTGCAATGTGGGGCATGATTCGGATGTTGCGCAATCGCAACTTCAATGGGTTCGTTATTTATCGAGTACTCATTGGCACAGGTGTATTACTGCTCGCCGCTAGCTCAATCCGTTAGACAGTTTCGCTAGCTCGACACCACTAACGTCGCGTCACCTATTGCTGCTGCGCTTGCAACTGCTGCAGAAAATTCGGCTGGCACCGCAACTATTACCCCAGTGAATACACCAGTTGTGTTTTCGATCAGGCTGAGCACAAGCGCATCAGCCGCAAGCACAATGCCATTAGCAATGATGTCGACATGATCGCCAACCTGCATTGGCGGAAGTGCTGCAGGCGGCACAATTGCAACGGAACGAAAACCGACAGGGAGTTGTATCTGTGTAGAAGTACTTGTTCCCGTGTTGGTAGTGGTGAGTAATTCGCCAGCCGAGATTGATTGTTGAGCAACCAAACCAAGTTGCACTGCGCGCAGGGCGGTTGGCGCAACTGCCGAACGCACAAATGTGCGAGCGACAAAGAGTTGAGATGTGATGGCATCACCTGGCTCGATGGTGTGTGATGCAATGAGCACAACGACAGTGGCACCGAGTGACTTTGTGGCAGATTGCATGCGCGACACGGTGACGAAAAATGTGAGCGCCGCACAACACGCGAGGCCTGCAATGACTTGTTGTCTGCGTCGATTATTGCGACACAACGCCAAATAATTTGTTGCGCACCAATCGCGAATGCGCGCAATAATGGGCGAGAGAGTGATGCCGAGTTTGCTCAAAGATGGCGGAATGCGTTTGTTGGTCATGCACAGTTGTGTGCGCGAAACACACTAAAAGTGCGGGGTAACGAGCCCGAGGTTATGAAGCGGGCGAGGCAGCAGGTGCGCTGGCAGGGACTGCAGGTGTGGCAGCCGGTGTGCTGGCCGGAGTTGATGAGCTCGACGAAGTACTCGACGAATCAGATGTGCTCGGGGCTGCACTCGAGGTCGAAGCTGGCGTTGTGCTGCTCGAAGTCGACTTGCTGTCGGTTTTGTAGAAACCGCCGCCTTTAAATGAAACGCCAACAGGGGTAAAGACCTTTTTGACTGGCTTTACAACACCCTCTTGCGGGTGAGCCAACTCGGTCAATGGGTCGTCGGTGAACGCCTGGTACACCTCGATCGTCTCGCCGGAATCAATGAATTTGTAAACATACGTTGGCATCAGGTCAACAATTCTAGGATGCAAGGGTGGCAATGCACACCGCTGTTATCCCCGCTGCTGGAATGGGAACAAGATTCCTGCCTGCGACCAAGGCCGTGCCGAAGGAATTGATGCCCATCTTTGACACGCCTGCTCTGCAGATTGTGATGGATGAGGCAATTGGGGCGGGGTGCGACCACATTGTTGTGGTGTCGAGCAAAGCCAAGAGCGGCATCGAGGCCTACTTGGAGTCGTCGCCCGAAGTAGTCAAGCGAGTGCGCGAAAGCGGTCGCGCAGAGTTGGCAGATCGACTTGCACTCATTGGCACCGATGTCAAGATCAGCGTCGTCTATCAAGATGCTCCAAGGGGCCTTGGTCACGCAGTTGCATGCGCACGACAAGCAGTTGGAAACGAATCATTTGCGGTGTTGTTGCCCGACGAGTTGATGGGTGATGCCTCGTTGTTGAAACAGATGTGCACGATGCACGATGCTGGTGGCAAACATGTTGTGGGCCTCAAGCAAGTGCCGATGAGCGAAGTGAGTTCGTATGGTTGCGTGACAACGACGGGCGCACCCGACAGTCAGGGAGTTGTCACCGTTACTGGCGTTGTAGAAAAACCAGCAATCGGTGAAGCGCCGAGCGATCTCATTTTGATCGGTCGCTATGTGTTGGGCGCAGACATGTTTGACATGCTCGACTCACTCAAGCCTGCTGCTGGTGGAGAGATCTTGCTGACCGATGCGCTGTTGATGGCAGCAACTGCAGGCAACCTCTTGGGCGTGGTGAGCGACATTGAGCGCCATGACACCGGTACACCGATGGGCTGGTTGCAGGCAGTGATCGAGATTGCGTTAAAACGCAACGATGTTGGTGCAGAACTCTCTACCTGGTTGGAAGGAAGATTCAAGTGAGCAAATTACAAGTAACGATTGATCCAAAAGAAGTTGGTATGTCGGCAGAGCGACTCAAGCGCATTGACGAACACTTTCGTGATTATGTAGACGACGGCAGATTGCCTGGCTACACCGTTACTGTGGCTCGCTACGGACAGCTCGCACACGTGAGCACCTATGGCATGCGCGACATGGAAAGTAAATTGCCAACCGAACTTGACACCATGTATCGAATCGCGTCGATGACTAAACCAATTACGTCGATTGCATGCATGATGTTGGTCGAAGAAGGCAAATTGCAACTGACCGATCCGGTGAGTCGATTCATTCCTAAATTTCGCCATACAAAGGTGTACGAGAGTGGCACAGCAGAAAATCCGGTGCTGGCGCCAATGAACGAACCAATGCGCGTTTGGCACCTGCTCACGCACACTTCCGGTCTTACCTATGCGCACAATTACACGAGTGTTGTAGACGAGATGTATCGCAACGCTGGTTTCGGTTTGGTTTCTCACGGCGAGGAGACTCTCGAAGAAATATGCGACCACTTGGCAGACATGCCGCTTGTTTTTGAGCCTGGTTCGTCATGGATCTATGGCGTGTCGACCGACGTGCTGGGTCGTGTTGTTGAAGTTGCATCGGGAATGTCGTTGAATGACTTTTTCCAAACGCGCATCTTGCAACCGTTGAAAATGCAGGACACGAGTTTTTGGGTACCGAAAGAAAAACTGTCACGTTTGGCCGCGGTGTACACGCCGGACGAAACTGGATTACAGGCAGTGCGCATGCCGTCAATGGAACAGTCGGTGCTCACCAAACCAACAGCCTTTTCGGGTGGCGGCGGGTTGGTTTCAACCGCGTATGACTATTGGCGATTTTTGCAAATGCTTGAAAATGGCGGCGAACTTGACGGTGCTCGACTGATCTCGCCAACCACTCTTGACTTGATGACCAAAAATCATTTGCCAAACAATCAAGACGTCTCGCAATTTGGGCGAGTTGTTGGTGAAGAAGTGTTTTACGACGGTCTTGGTTTTGGATTGGGTTTTGCTGTCGTAATAGATCAGGCAAAAACCAAAGTTGCCTGCTCGGACGGCACATTTAGTTGGGGTGGAATATTTAGCACCGCATTTTGGATTGACCCTGTTGAAGAGATCACTGCGACTTTTTATACGCAGTTGATGCCCTCTACTATGTATCCAATTCGCCCGTTTTTGCGCAGCATGGTGTATGGCGCAATTATCGAATAGCAGCGATTAATCGGCGCGAGAAAATGCGCCGGGTTCATCAATCACAAAACCAAACTCGTCAACAACCACTTCAACTGTCTTGTTTTGTAGCAGGCTGATGTATTGCCAGCGATGAGTATCGAGCCGCGTATACATCTGTGGCACGACCGTGACGCCAAGTGTCTCGGTGTTCACCGTGATCACGTTTTGGGTCGATGAATGCCCAACATGCAGCGGCAACCTGTGAATCAGTATCGAGTTAGTGAACGGTGTGCCGGGCAAATCGATGTCGATGCAACCGTCAAGTTCGGTGCGATGGTCGCCATTCATCTCGCCCCACCTGCCGTGGCCATCGGTTGCGAGCCACAAGTCGGGCTCATCCATGTCTCGAAACAGCAAAAACTGCTGCACGACCCACATTGCCGACATGCGGATAACAAAATTGGCCTGGTCGGCACCTAAGACTCCGTTGGCTGTCCAGCCCTCGTTTTCCCACAGCAGATCAACGTGACTCGAGTGGGGTGCGTCAACGTGCATCCATGATGCGCGGTGGCCTGACGCGGGGAGCGCCGAATAATGAGCCGGAGAGCCAGCGTTCGAATTACTCATAGTTACAGCCTCTCATGTGGCAGTACCGTAGCGAGATAATGATCGCAATTCACGAGGCTCAAAAAACGGTGCTCGATGCATGTAGTGCACTTACACCAGTTGCTACGCCGTGCGAGCAGATGTCGGGCAGAGTGCTGGCACAAGATGTGGTGGCGCCCGAGAATGTGCCACCGTTTGCCAACTCGGCAGTAGATGGCTATGCCGTGCGCACTGCCGATACACAGACAGTTCCAACCGAACTTGTAGTTGTAGACACGGTTGCAGCAGGTGCCGAACCGATGATCGCGGTAGGCGCCGGCCAGGCAATACGCATCATGACGGGTGCGCCGATGCCGCAAGGCGCCGACGCTGTGGTGATGGTGGAGGACACGCAGCGAATTGGTGATGACCGGGTATCGATTGGCAAAGCAGCAAAATTGCACGACGCGATTCGCGACGCAGGTAGTGACGTGAACAAAGGCGACACTGTATTTGTGGCTGGCACTGTGCTCAATGCCGCTGGAGCCGGAGTGTTGGCGAGCGTAAACGCACGGGTGGTGCAGGCATACCCGCGTGCATGTGTTGCATTGTTGTCGACTGGAGATGAATTGGTGACCGACGGATCGCCGCTCAAGATTGGGCAGATTCGTGAAAGCAATTTGACGATGCTCGATGCAATGATTTCTGCTTCAGGATGCGAAGTGATCAACCTAGGAATTATTAAAGACGACGAAGCGCTTCTTGAGCGAGTGTTGCTTGACGTGATTGAGCGATGTGACGCAATCGTGACGAGTGGCGGTGTGAGCATGGGCGATTTTGATGTTGTGAAGGCAGTGCTGTCGCGCATTGCCAAGATGCAGTGGATGCAACTTGCGATTAAACCCGCAAAACCATTTGCGTTTGGGCAACTTCAAGCATCCGATGGCCGGGTAGTGCCAATTTTTGGATTGCCAGGTAACCCCGTTTCGTCGATGATCAGTTATGAGCTACTAGCGCGACCTGCGCTGCGCAAAATGATGGGCCATACGCGCGACTTGTTGCGCCCAACAGTGAGGGCGGTGTTGGATGCGCCGATTAAACGCAAGCAAGACGGCAAAGTGCACTATGTGCGAGTGTTCGGTGGCTTTGAAGCCGATGGTCGATTGCATGTGCGCGACATTGGCCCACAAGGAAGCCACCAACTTGCATCGACTGCTCTTGCCAACGGACTCGCGTATGTGCCAGACAGCATGGGTATAGAGGCTGGCGCCGAAGTGGATGTCTATGTCATCGGCGAGTTGCTGGGCTAGCGCTTTGCCAGAGAGCCGTAGGCTGTTGCAATGGAATTGATCGATCCATTTGGGCGTACCGTGCGCGACTTGCGCATCTCGATTACCGATCGCTGCAATTTTCGTTGTACTTATTGCATGCCTGCAGAGGGCATGAAATGGTTGCCCCACACGGAAGTGCTTTCGTATGAGGAACTGCATCGGCTTGCATCTATTTGCGTAAACCATTTTGATGTCGATGGCATTCGCCTCACGGGCGGCGAGCCAACAATGCGCGCGCACTTGCCCGTGTTGGTGCAAAAACTTGCTGGGTTGATTGTGCCTGCAACTGCCAACTCGCCGCGTGCTGGCAAACCAATCGATCTTGCTATCACTACCAATGGCGCAACGTTGCGGCTCATTGCCCAAGAACTGCGCGAAGCCGGGCTCGAGCGCATCAACATCTCTATCGACACCTTGAAGCGCGAACGCTTTTACGAAATGACACGGCGCGACGAACTCGAGCATGTGCTTGACGGTATTGATACGGCGATTGCCGCAGGATTTTCACCGGTCAAACTCAATGCTGTTGTGCAGCGCGGCATTAATGATGACGAGATTGTTGACCTGGCAACTTTTGGTCGTAATAAAGGTATTGAAGTTCGGTTTATCGAGTACATGCCACTCGACGCCCAGGGCACATGGGAAAACAATCAAGTAGTTGGTCAAGATGAGATCGTTGCCGCAATTGGGGCTGTGTATCCGCTCGAGTTGATGCCGGCTCGTGGCGCCGCACCAGCCGACCGCTGGCGTTATCTCGATGGCAAGGGCACAGTTGGCGTGATTCCATCAGTGACCAAACCATTTTGTGGAGACTGCGACAGAGTGCGGCTCACTGCAGATGGCCAATTTAGAACATGCCTGTTTTCGACAAACGAGTTTGACTTGCGTGCAATGTTGCGCGAAGGTGCAAGCGATGATGCGATTGCTGCAGAGATCAAGCGTGCGGTGGGCACCAAGTGGGCGGGACACAACATCGGTAACGTGACGTTTGTGCGGCCACGCCGCTCAATGAGCCA
>QYPH01000012.1 GCA_007279905.1 Actinomycetota bacterium
ATTCAGGGCCTCAAAGATGGCGGTGCAGACGTCGCATGGATAGAAACTATGTCGGCCCCCGAAGAAGTGCGCGCTGCAGCAATGGCAGCGATCAAGGTTGGCATGCCCTATGTAGCAACAATGTCGTTTGATACGGCTGGTCGCACGATGATGGGCATTATGCCAAGCGCGCTCGAGCAGATTTTTGAAGGACTCGACCCACAACCACTTGCAATCGGTGCCAATTGTGGCGTGGGTGCATCCGACATGTTGGTATCGGTTTGCGAGATGAAGGGTTTTGTCACTCCCGTTGTTGCAAAGGGCAACTGTGGCATTCCAAAATTTGAAGGCGTGACTATTAAATATTCGGGCACACCAGAGTTGATGCACACATACGCTGGAATGGCCGTTGACGCAGGCGCTCGAATCGTTGGTGGATGTTGTGGTACGTCGCCCGAGCATTTAGCTTCGATGCGCAACGCGCTCGACACTCATATATCTGGTGCGGCGCCAACTACTGATGAGATCATCAGCAAAATTGGGCCTCTTACCAATTCTGTCCCAACGGTTGCAGACACATCCACTAGAGACGCTCGCCGCCGCCGCAAATAGGTAGGTGCGCAAGTCCCATTCGTGGAATAGGTCAGTTTGACACAGGCCCTGAGCAGACCCAAGGTTTGCCCGCTTGCCAACCTTGGCAAGAGCGGAACATGTCCGATTATTGAAAGTGGGGAATTCAGTGGAACAGAATGATCAATTTTTCTCAGAAGTATCGCGTCGAAATTTTGTTAAAGGTGCGGGTGCGCTTGCCGTTGGCTTTGGCGCAGCTGGACTGAGTCCCTTGCAGGCCTTAGCCGCACCGATGCTGCCCAAAAAAGGTGGATTGTTGCGGGTTGGTGTGGTCGGCGATGTCAAGGACATGTTGGATGCGCACTACATCGTTTCAATTCCTGACATCGTTCGCCTCAACGTGGGCTTCGAGACTGCAATGGTCTACGACGAGAATTTCAAGCCAACTTACAAAGACGGACTTGCTGAAGAGGTTTCGACTAAAGACGGAATCAACTGGATCATTCGTCTGAAGAAGGGGATCGAGTTTCACGATGGCAAAACAGTAACTGCCGACGATTTGGTCTACTCATGGCAGCGTATGTCCGACCCGGCTGCGAAACATTCGAAAGCTCTTCGTCCTTTCCTTAACCCCGCTGGGGTTTCGAAGGTTGATAACAGAACCGCGAAACTTACGCTCTTGCAGGCAAACGCCGATTTTATGGTCACGCTTGCTGGCTATACCAGCACCGTTGTTCCAGTTGGGTACGAGAATTTTGCAAAAAATCCACTACAGATTGGTACCGGTCCTTACAAACTCAAGAGCTTTACGCCAGGTGTTGAAAGCACGCACGTGAGGCACAATAATTATTGGGACTCAGGAAAGCCTTATCTCGACGAAGTACGGGTTCTCTCGTTTGCAGACACCACAGCGTTGACAAACGCGCTGCAAGGTGGCCAAATTGATGTTGCAATTAACGTTCCAATTGCGATGTTGCCAACCCTGAAAAAGAATAGGAAGCTAGATATCTATTCAAACTCAGCCGGCAAGATCACTCCAATCTGTCTTGTTATCGATATGGACCCTTTCAAGGACGCCCGTACTCGTCAAGCGTTGAAGATGTTGATCAACCGCAAGAATCTGATGAAGCAAGTGCTTTCCGGAAATGGTCGTCTTTCAAATGATGACTACAGCCCAGCTGATCCAAACTACAACTCGAATAAGTATCCAATGCAGGAGCAGGACATCAAGGGAGCGCTCAAGCTTCTTGCCGACGCAGGATTCTCGAAATCGAAACCAGTTGTGTTCGATCTCAAGGCACCTGACGACGATGCTGCGTTGAGTGGATTGGCGAAAGCTTTCGTGGAGCAAGTAAATACAGCTTCGGGTGGAGTTGTGAAGGCGACAGCGACAACTGTTGCTACCGGGTATTGGGACACAACATATATGGCAGCTGGCGTAAATGCGTTTATGACGTACTACAACCCGAAGCCGTACTTCCCGCAATTCTCTGGCATGGTGTTTTCGTATCCAGAAACACACTTCCCAGAACCAACGAGCACAATCAAGGACTTGTATTACAAGGCTCTTGGTGAAGTGGATGTGAAAAAGAGGGCCGCAATGGTTTCTAGGATGCAAAAGGAAGAGCATGAACGAGGCGGCTACATCATTCCGTATTTCGTAAATGCTGCCGACTCGTTTTCGAAAAAAGTGCAGGGTATAAATAAGCGCAACTCCGCACTGCCTTTGGATTACTACGGAATGCACTTTAAGAACATCTGGTTAGATAAATAGTTTTTCCGCTAAAGGGGTGCTCTCGCGTAGTGTCGGGAGCATCCCTTTGCATATCCGTATGAGGTTTTGATGCCAATCTTGAAGTTTATTGCTAGGCGCCTTGGGCTTGGTCTGTTGACAATTTTTGCTGTATCTGTGCTGATCTTTTTGGTCACTCAAGCATTTCCTTCTGATCCTGCTCAGGCAATTCTCGGTCGCGAGACAACGCCAGAAGCCCTCGATGCTTTACGTCAGGAGCTAGGTCTTTACAGGCCTGCGATCACTCAGTTCAGTTCATGGTTGTTTGACATCGTGAGAGGCGACATTGGTAAGTCGTTTGTAACGCAGATGCCGCTCAGCGAGTACATAGCGCCGCGAGTTGGAAATTCTCTGTTTCTCATGGTTGTCGGTGCTGCATTTTCTATTCCCATATCGATTGCCGTTGGAGCATTTTCTGCTCTTCGACGCGATAAAACCTTTGACAAAACAACATCAACAGTGTCTCTTGTGTTGGCCGCAGTCCCTGAGTTTGTGATGGGAACGGGCCTGATCTTGTTGCTCTCAACTTCGGTTTTTCATGTTTTGCCCGCGATCACATTGATTGATGCTGGTCAGGCTCCTTGGTCGGACCTCTCTGGGATCGTCTTGCCTGTGTTGACACTTGTGTTGGCTGTAACACCCTATGTATCGCGCACAATGAGAGCCTCAATGATTGAGATGCTGGAGAGCGACTATGTAGAAATGGCTCGACTCAAAGGGATGTCGGAGCGCACAGTATTGGTGCGTCACGCACTACCTAACGCACTTGGCCCGGTGTTCCAAGTGATCGCGCTCAACCTTGCGTATCTAGCTGGCGGCACAGTAATTGTTGAAAGACTTTTCAATTTTCCAGGAATAGGAAGTGCATTGGCAGATTCTGTTCGTGCTCGAGATCTTCCGGCGATTCAGTTTCTTACGTTGATGATTGCTGGAGTGTACGTACTAATGAATTTACTGGCTGACGTCGCAACAGTGATTGCAACGCCTCGACTGAGGACATCACTGAAATGATTACGAGTCCCGAGGTAGAACAGATTGAGAAGCCATCCGGGTTGTTGCGTACCGCATTACGTCTAAAGCGCACCCAAATTGGTCTCGGCGTACTCATTGCGATGATTGGGCTCACAATCGTTGGGCCGATTATCGCCCCACATTCTCAAACTGAATTTATAGACATGCCAAACTCTTTGAATATACCTGGAGCTCTATTTGGTACCGATTATCTAGGTCAAGACGTTTGGTCACGTTTCTTGATTGGTGGTCGTTCGATTCTGCTTCTGTCCATGAGTGCGACATTGCTTGGGACAACTGTCGGAACATTTCTTGGCTTGTTGGCGGCGCTTACTAAAAACAAAACAGACGAATTCATCATGAGAATTTTTGATGTGATCCTGTCATTCCCACAAATACTTCTTGCTTTGCTCTTGGTTTCGATGTTCAATGCAAGTCCGATCTTGACCATCTTGGCAGTAGCTCTTTCTACGACGCCGCGAGTCGGTCGTATCATCAGGGGCGCGGCACTTTCGGTTGTTGAGCGAGACTTCGTCCAGGCCGCAACTGCGCTCGGTGAGTCGCGAATTCGAATCCTCTTTTCAGAGGTGCTGCCAAACGTCACTGGACCACTTCTTGTTGAGGCCAGTCTTCGATTTACGTATTCAATCGCAACGATCGCGTCACTTGCTTTTCTAGGGTTTGCACCCGATCCAACAGCGGCTAACTGGGGAACAATGATTCAAGAGAATAGTGCTGTGATTGTGATTCAACCATGGGGTGCGGTATTGCCTGTGATCGCGATTGCAGTATTGACCATTGGAACAGGGCTGTGCAGCGATGGATTATCAAGAGTTTTAGCAGGCATTGACAGAGGGGGCAAAGGTGAGTGAGGGTCTGCGCATAGTTGATCTTCGCTTGGACGTCGAAGCAACTGGGAACGACATTGTTGACCAAGTCACAATTTCGATTGCGAAAGGCAAAGTTTTGGCTTTGGTGGGTGAATCGGGTTCGGGCAAAACCACAGTCGGTCTCGCAGTGCTCGGACATACCCGTCGTGGCGTGAGTATTAATTGTGGTCAGGTCTATTGTGGTGATACCGAAATCCTCAGTCTTACCGAAAGCGATCAACGAAAGGCGCGTGGGCATTTGGTGTCCTATGTGCCACAGGATCCCTCTTCATCGCTCAATCCCGCTCTGAGGATTGGTCTTCAGTTGCGCGAGGTACTTGAAGCGCACAATTTTGGAAGCTCAGACGAAGCACGAAAGTCCCGAATCAGAGAAATGATGGAGGAGGTTCTCCTCCCAACTGATGATGACTATCTGCGTCGTTACCCTCACCAGCTTTCAGGTGGTCAGCAACAACGGGTTGGCTTAGCAATGGCATTTGCTTGTCGACCGTCGGTCATCGTTTTGGATGAGCCGACAACTGGTCTTGACGTCTCAACTCAAGCCCACGTGCTCGCCACAATTCGACAGATGACGAGCAAACATGGTGTGGCGGCGTTGTACATTACACACGACCTCGCAGTTGTCGCAGACATTGCAGACGAAGTCGCAGTTTTGTATGCGGGTCGAGTGGTCGAACAAGGCGTAGTCAAAGACATTTTCACTAATCCCGCACATCCTTACACGCGCCATCTCGTTGCTGCAGCACCAGATATTTCAGGCAAAAAGGAAGTAGTCGGATTGTCTGGTCGGGCTCCTTCTCCTGGCAAACGACCAGTGGGCTGTGCCTTTGCGTCTCGTTGCGAACTGGCTACGCCTGAATGTCAAGATTCATTTCCGAAAGAAGTTGCAATGAGTGCTTCGCATCACGTGCGTTGCATCAAAGTGGGTCAAGTCGCACCAGTTTTACTCGCATCAAAAGGCGCTTCGAACGTTCGAGATCAGGGGTCGCCAGTTCTCGAAATCAAAGGAGTTGATGCTGGATATTCCGGTGTCACGGTGGTGCATGATGTTTCGCTCACAATTCGAAAGGGTGAGTGCCTTGCCCTTGTTGGTGAATCTGGTTCGGGGAAAACTACCGTTTCTCGCGCGATTGGTGGTCTGCACCGGGAATGGACAGGCACCATGGTGTTCAACAACGTTGAATTGCAAAGAATCGCACGGCAGCGATCGCCCGAGAACCGTCGGGGCATTCAGTATGTGTTTCAAAATCCTTATGGTTCACTCAACCCTCGACGAACGGTTGGTGATTCAATTTCGCGACCACTAGCAATCATTGGCACGGATAAGTCGGAAGCCAGCAAAGCAGTTCTTGATGTGCTCGAAAAAGTAAACCTCCCTGGTTCCTACGCAAACAAGTATCCTGATCAACTTTCTGGAGGAGAGCGCCAACGCGTGGCAATTGCGCGGGCATTGGTAAGTAAACCAGATGTTTTGGTATGTGATGAGGTGACGAGCGCACTGGATGTTTTGGTGCAGGCCGCGATCGTTGACTTACTCAGTGACCTTCGAAAGAACCTTGGCCTGGCGATGTTGTTTGTCACGCACAACCTTCCGCTTGTGAGAAGCATTGCGGATGAGGTGGCGGTGATGTCGGAAGGAAGAATTGTAGAATTTGGTCCTGCGGAGTCAGTAATTGGTGATCCTCAACAGGCATATACAAAATCACTGATCATGGCGACGCCAAGTATCGAAAGGTCTATGAGATGAATCGCGAGCTCTTGGTTGCACCTGGATATGAGAGTGTTGCAAAAGTATTTAGTAAGTATCACAAAGAGGAATTGGCTGGCGCATCATTTGCTGCAACGGTCAACGGTGCTCAAGTTGTCGACTTGTGGGGTGGCGTAAAATCTGATGGCACCCCATGGTTGGACAACACGGTGTGTGTGATTGCGTCCGGCACAAAGGGCATTTGCACCGTTGCGGTGTTGATGTGTGTTGAGCGCGGTCTGCTCGACCTCGAAGCCCCGATTGAAACGGTGTGGCCCGAGTTTGCTGCAGGAGGCAAGGGGCATGTGCTCATTGGTGACGCACTGGCACATATGGCCGGAGTGCCAGGTATTGAGCGCAAGATCACTGCGGAGGAGATATCTGACCCGATCAAGATGGCTCAATTGTTGGCCGAGCAACATCCATTTGTGCCAGTTGGTTCACCCACGTATCACGCACTCACATTCGGTTGGATTGCAAGCGAATTGGTGCGTCGCGCAGACGGAAGATCCATCGGCTCGTTTGTGCGCGAAGAGATCGCACAACCGTTGCAACTCGACTTGCATATTGGCGCAGCGGATGACGTGTTGCCTCGCATCGCAAAGACCACTCGCGCTAAAAATTACAACTACACAGCGTTATTGCCAGGCTCGGCTATCGACCCACGGTTGCTGCACGTATACGGCATGACTCCAGTTGAACTCGCTGAATCGCCAGATTTTGCAAAGATCGAATTGCCTGGAGGCGGAGGTGTAGCAAGCGCGTATGCGATGAGTCGCTTGTACGCAATGTTGGTGAATGGTGGCGAACTCGACGGTGTGCGACTGTTGCAACCCGAGACAATCGAAATGGCAAGGCGCGAGCGCTCGGTAGGTAACGACGCACTTTCAGGACGACAGTTGCGTTTTGGTATTGGTTTTGAGATCAACCCAAACCCTTCACGCCTCGGAATGGCTCCAGACGCTTTTGGTCATACGGGTGCAGGCGGGTCTACGCATGGAGCATGGCCAAGCATGAATACCAGTTTTTCGTATGCGATGCGCGAGTTTCAGACCGAGAACAGCGACTCGCGCGCGTTTGAGCTACTCGATGTGCTTGACGAATGCGTGATGCGTCAGTCTAAAAAGAAGTAGCGACCGAAAAACAAAAGGTCGTTATTTGCCCTGCCACTTTGGTGGGCGCTTTTCGGCAAATGACGCTGGACCCTCAACTGCATCTTGCGAATCAACAGCGATTCTGTATGCAGCGTTAACGCGCATCTGTTTCATCGCCTCTTGAATGTCAACATTTTCTAGTGTGCGGTTGAGTTCGAGTACTGCAGCAACACTGAGCGGCGCTGACAAACAAATCTCGGCAGCCAACGAACGCGCACTCGTCATCAGATCGGCGAGTGGAACAACTCGATTGACGATGCCCCACGACTCTGCTTCCGCGGCGGAAAGCCTGCGGCCACCAAAGATGATCTCATTAGAAAGTTGGCGGGGCATGAGGCGTGGTAATCGCACGGCTCCCGCATCTGGCAACACGCCTACGCGTGTTTCGGGTAAAAAGAATTGTGCATGGTCGGCAGCAACGATGAAGTCTGC
>QYPH01000011.1 GCA_007279905.1 Actinomycetota bacterium
ACATGTGCTACTTCTCTATTCTTCGTCAGCGTCAGATTTGTATAAGGTACAGTGGTTTGAACTCTTTGATTTTGTAACGTTGCCATTCATGGCCTTCACTGGCTTTCTTGCAGTCATTGTATTTACTACCCTTCCTACACCACAACAAACGGAGCAATAATGAACACGTCAAAGAAAAAAGCAACCGCAGGCAATCGCAATGCATGGATAGTTGGAGGCGTGATCGCCGCTGTTATCGCAATTGCAGCAGTAGTCGCGATTTCTTCGTCGAGCAGCAAAGACTCGACCGCGGTTGGAACACTTCAAGAATTTAGCGAAGTCACGGTGACTGGCGATGTGCTTCCAGCATTTGACGAAGCGGCAAAACCAGACCTTGCTGTTGGAATGCTCGCACCAGTGTTGTCGGGCCAAGGCTTCACTGGCAACGTAGTCACGACCGAACCAACTGGCACGCCAACGTTGCTCGTGTTTCTTGCACATTGGTGTCCTCACTGCCAACGCGAAGTGCCGTTGCTCGTCGAGTGGGAAAAATCGGGCACAATGCCAAACGGTATTGATGTGGTCGGTGTAGCTACGGGTACCGACGCTGCTAACCCCAACTACCCACCATCCGAATGGCTGGCTCGCGAAAACTTTCCAGCCACCTGGCCAGTCATGGCAGACTCAGCCGACAAAATTGGCGGAGACGCTTTCGGTCTTGCCGGATACCCATACTTTGTACTTCTTGACGGAGCTGGCAAAGTACTTGCTCGTATGAGCGGCGAAGTGCCGATGGACGAACTCACCGCCACAATTCTCGCGCTCACAGGAGCCTAAAACCTAAGTTGGGAATCATTCTCAATAGTGATACATTCACGTTATGAGAATCATTCCCAAAACTGAAAGTCTGCGGATTTGAACTTTTTCTTTGGCGTTTTCGCAGACGATCACCAACTACGCCTCGAGTTGATTGCCGGGCTCCTTGTGGCTCTCACATGCGCAGTCACTGGCACATTCGTTGTACTTCGCGGACTCTCGTTTATCGGTGACGCCCTCGCCCACGGCGTGCTGCCCGGTATTGCAGCTGCAATGTTGCTCGGAGTATCGGGCATGCTCGGAGCTGCCGTCAGCGCAGCCGTCATGATGTCGGGTGTTGGCATTGTCAATCGCCGGCTCAGGCTTTCTGGTGACACAGCGATTGGCTTGTTGTTTGTAGGCATGCTTTCGCTCGGTGTGCTGATTTCGTCTCGATCACTTTCGCTCGTTGGCGATCTTGAAGAAATCTTGTTTGGCGATCTCGCCAATGTTGAGTGGTCAACGATCTCGATTCAATTCGTTGCTCTCATCGGCCTTGCAATCGTGTTCGCAATTTGCCACCGTCCCTTTTTGTTGTTGTCGGTCGATGAGGGTCTTGTCAGCACATCGGGATTCTCTGCGAAGATTTTTCACAACGTGATGATGGCGATGGTCGCGACCACGATCATCGTGAGTTTTACAACTGTCGGAACGCTTCTTGTCATGGGGATGCTGATTGCGCCTGCAGCTACCGGCGCACTTTTTGCTCGTCGCACTTCGTCAATGATTTTGATTGCTGCACTTGCCGGATCGACATCTGTATATATAGGACTCCTGGCCAGCTACCACTACGACTTGGCTGCTAGTGCAAGCATCGTGCTCACCGCCGTCATTTTGTTTGCACTCGCTGCAATTGTCAGCGAAGTACGAAAATCTCGACTACGTCGCAACACCGTTGACCAAGAACACGAACACCCACACGCTCACGGGCACGTGCACATCTGATGGCTACAACAACCGTGCCTGTGCACTCTCCGATTAGCGCCGACCACCTGTGCGTTGGATACGGCAAACGCCCCGTCGTAGAAGGAGTAACGCTTGATATGCAACCGGGCGAACTCTTGGTGTTGATCGGCACTAACGGTTCAGGCAAATCGACATTGCTCAAGACACTCGCCGGGCTTATTAAGCCGGTGCATGGTGAATTGCACCTACTCGGAGAACATGCTGGGCAGTTGCCCAAGCGAGTTGCTTATCTTCCGCAACATCCAGTTTCATCGCACACGCTTCCCTTGTGCGTGCGAGACATGGTGGCAATGGGTCGATACGCACACCTCGGACTGTTTAAACGCGCGACGAAACACGATCAAGCCATTGTCGAAGACTCAATGAGGCGTGCAGGCATCGACGAGCAAGCAAACAAACCGATCCGCGATTTGTCTGGTGGTCAACAGCAGCGCACTCACTTGGCACAAGTGCTTGCCCGCCAAGCCGAGGTATTGCTACTCGATGAACCCACGGCGGGACTCGACATCAATGGTCGCAAGCTTGTGGCAAGCCTCGTGGCTGCCGAGCGCGCGCGCGGCGTCACCGTCGTAATGGCTACTCACGAACTTCTCGATGCCGAACACGCAACGTCGGTGATGTTGCTCGCCCAGCGAGTTGTGGCAATGGGGCCACCCGATGTTGCGCTGCGCGACGAATACTTGCGCGAATGCTTCGGTTTTACTCAGCCTCACTAACGCCCTCGAGCGCTAGCAATTGCTTTTTCATTTTGAGTCCCAACGAATAGCCGCCGAGCGAACCGTCGCTTGCCACAACTCGGTGACACGGCACGATGATTGGAATTGGGTTCTTGCCATTGGCAGATCCAACAGCGCGAAATGCTTTGGGCTTCTTGATGTTCTTTGCCTGTTGACCATACGAAATTGTTTTACCAAATGGAATGCGACACAGTGCACGCCACGCCTGCACTTGAAACTCGGTGCCAACGAGATCGAGCTCAACATCAAACGAAGTGCGCTTGCCTGCAAAATACTGCTCGAGTTGCTTTTTTGTTTTTAGCAGAATTGCTTGAGCATCGGTATTTTTGGAGCTGACCTCTTGCTTGGTGTGATTGCGAACGTCAATGGCAACAAGACCTTTTTCCGACGCCACAAGTCTGAGTTTTCCTACGGGTGAGGCAACAACCAAATGATTGCGCACCGTTTGCTTGCCATTCATACAAGTGAATCTAATACGCCCAAGCAACCTGTCACACTGGAGAGATGACCACAACAATCATGATGGACATTGAAAGCCCAGCCAAAAAGCGTATTGCCCTTGTTGCGCACGACAACATGAAAGACGAAATGCTGGAATGGGTCGCACATCATCGCGCCGAGTTGAGCCAACACGAGTTGGTGGGCACTGGCACAACTGGTCGATTGGTGCAAGAACATACGGGGCTCGTAGTTGAGCGACTCCGGTCTGGGCCACTTGGCGGCGACCAGCAAATGGGTGCACGCATTGCGGAAGGCCGAATAGACATCCTGATGTTTTTCTGGGACCCGCTAGAGCCTCAGCCGCACGACCCTGACATCAAAGCACTGTTGCGCATTGCTGCAGTTTGGAATATTCCTGTTGCATGCAACCGTGCGAGCGCTGACTTTATTATTTCTTCACCACTCATCTCGCAGGTGTATCAGCGACGAGTGCCTGAATATCTCTAGTCCACAAGGGTCTCAACTTGACAGATTTCTGTTCTCGTTATAGCGTTTATCCAAGATTCAACCCAAGGAGATTTATGTCAGACTTTCAAGCACCCCAAACTCAACAAAATGGACAAATGAACGGCCTGGCAATCGCATAAATGGTGGTGGGTATCGTATGGATTTATTGGATTGGATCAATTCTTGCAGTTATTTTTGGCCATGTAGCGCTCAACCAAATGAAGAAGAACCCGACCATGAAAGGTAAGGGGTTTGCAATTGCTGGAGTTGCTCTCGGCTGGACCGGAGTGGGCATCTTGGCATTGATTCTGGTTTTCGCCGGCGGACTTTCCTTATTTGGTAGCTCATACTAAATATTCGGATAGTCAAAGTCTGAAAGCAACGGCGGTGGGGGTGGGCCATATTGATTAATGCCGTCTTTGCTAGGAAAAAGTGCAATGATTTCTCGAACAAAAGGGATAAGCATCGGCCATCCCGGGTTTCCTGAGTCATGCGCGCGTCGCCAAGACAATGCCACGGTTGGAAGGGTGATAACAACGACAAAGATCCCGACTAAATCCATATAGACGAAGTCAAGTAGTAATAAAACCGCGCAAACTTCCAACTGCCAAATCCAATAGCTTGAACGGCTTGATCTACCAGAAAACTTGAGACCATCTAGGAAGGTAGACCGCAAAACAATCCAGAATGACACCACCGCTACTCTTTGTCTCCTTGTGGCTTTGGCTCTTTGGGCAGGCCCAACACGCGCTCGCCCACAATGTTGCGCTGAATCTGGCTTGTGCCGCCCCATATGGTTTCTGAGCGCGAGAAGAAAAACGTCGACATCATCGAGCTCACGGGGTATCCGTCGCGGCGCTTGTCGCGCAATGCACCTGGCCACGTGCCATCTGCTGGGCCTGCATTGATCAACATCGAGTTGGCTCCATTGATATCGAGAGCGAGTTCCATTGCACGCTGGTGCATCTCGCTCCAGTACATCTTGTTGCTTGCACCAAGCGCAAGTACGCCCATGTCTTTTTTGTTTTCAAGTGTTGCGCTGAGCGAGCGCAAACCGTTGTAGCGCAAGATCTGAATCTTGGAGTAATACTGCATCAAGCGCTGACGAATGGTGTCGTCATTGATCGCTCCATTTTCTTTTGCTGCAGCAGTCATCAAACGAAACTCTTCTTCAAATCGGCGATAACCAGTGGTCGCACTCATGCCGCGCTCAAACGCGAGCGTGCTGTTTGCTACCTTCCAACCATTGTTGATGCCGCCGACAACATTGTTTTTTGAGCATCGGGCATCGGTGAAAAACACTTCACAAAACTCTGCTGTTCCGTCTGGTTGCACAATTCCACGAACTTCTACACCTGGTTGACGCATCGGCACCAATAGATACGTGATGCCTGCATGCTTGACGGCCGACGGGTCGGTGCGCGTGAGCAAGAAGCAGTAGTCGGCGTGGTGACCGCCGGTTGTCCACACCTTTTGTCCGTTGATGATCCACTCGTCACCGTCGAGCACTGCTGTGGTCTTGAGGCTTGCCAAGTCGCTACCGCTGTTTGGCTCGCTAAAGCCCTGACACCAGCGCATCTTGCCATTCAAAATCTGCGGCAAAAATTCTTGCTTCTGCTCTTCTGTACCCCACTGCAACAATGTTGGGCCGACAAGAGTGTCACCAAAAAAATCGGCGCGCATCGGTGCTTTTGCATTTGCAAACTCTTCTGCCAACACAACACCCTGCAAAGTCGACAACCCTTTGCCACCGTATTCGACTGGCCATGTTGCACAAATCCAGCCACCTTCAAACAACTTTGTTGGCCACGCTTCGTTAAAGGCTTTGCGCTCGGCCGACGACATCTCGAAACCTTTGTCGAACCATCCCTTTGGAAGGTTGGACTTGAGCCATGTCTGTACTTCGGTTCTAAAGGTCTCTGCCTCGGGGGTGTATTCGATCATGCCTCTATTCTGCCCGCTCACAAGCCCAAGAGTCCAAGCGCAAGTCGCGAGGATGCCTCACAGTGTTAACAGTGCCGTGACACAAGCCCACTAAGATTTGTGCGTGATCACGGCAATGCTGGCGTCTGCCGCCCAATCTCTAGACATGGGTCGGGTATTGCTCGATCTCACCATCATCTTGATTATTGCCAAAGTGGCTGCCGAAATCTCTGATCGAATCCATGTGCCAGCT
>QYPH01000059.1 GCA_007279905.1 Actinomycetota bacterium
CCAGGCCTCGTGCGTTTGTCAGTTGGACTCGAGACAATCGAAGACATTTTGGCCGACCTCGAAGAGGGCTTCAAGGCCGCCAAGGCTTAATTCAGCACTGTAAAAGGCGCACCAATACTGTGATCGGCGGGTAAGTTCACCCCTCGTTCACCTAGAGATCATCTAGGCATTACCTGGCACTGACACACTTTCGGGGTGAGTCAAACCGGTTCAATTTCTGCGCCTCAAAACGTGCCACAAAAGCGCGAGATGCATGTTGTCTACTCAACTGGCGACCGCATTTTTCGTCGCATCGTCACAGCTGGTGCACTGACTTCTCTCATTGTTTTAGCGCTCATTGGTTTGTTTCTTCTCGCTCGTGGTGTCGAAATCTTCCGTGACATGGGGCCAAAATTTATTACCGGTACCAATTGGACAGCTGGTAGTGGTGACGGAATTATTCCGGCTGAATTTTCTATTGGGCCGATGCTCGCCGGCACAATTGTCACGTCGTTAATCGCGCTCTTCTTTGCTGTGCCACTTTCAATCGCCGGTGCGTTATACATGGAATTTTTTGCACCAGCGAAAATTAAGAGCACACTTGTGTCGATGCTGGATCTTGCAGCAGCAATTCCTTCTTTGTTTTTTGGACTATGGGGAGTGCAAGTTTTTTCTTCAATGGGCGAAAGGTGGGCAGCGCTCACTAGTCACTATCTTGGCTGGTTTCCACTATTCAACAATGAACTTGAAATCTTTGGTCGCTCACCATTCATCGCCGGACTCGTACTTGCAGCGATGATTGTGCCGATTATTACTTCGGTTTCACGTGAGGTGTATTCGCGCACTCCGCGTGAGCTTGTCGACTCGTGTCATGCACTCGGTGGCACACGTTGGGGCGCCATTCGCGCAGTGGTGTTGCCATTTGGTCGCAGCGGTGTTGTGGGTGGCGCGATGCTCGGTCTCGGTCGCGCACTTGGCGAAACAGTTGCGGTGTACCTGTTGCTCAATCTTGTTTTCAAGTACAACTTCAACATTTTGGAGTCAGAGGGCGGCAACATTGCCTCGCTGATTGCCACCAAGTTTGGTGAAGCAACTCCATATGAATTGAAGGCACTGCTTGCAGCAGGCTTTGTTTTGTTTTTGCTCACCCTTACGGTCAATATGGCCGCTACGGCAGTAGTGCAGCGCACCGCCAAGGCTCAATCATGAGCACAACTAGCGACCTCGCGGTCCAAGTCGTCGAGGCAACACCAACGCAGCCTTGGCACAAGCCTCGTTCCGAGCAACGTCGTGATGCATTGGTCTATTTGGCGCTTGCCGTTGTGGCATATGCGATCGTGATGATCTCTGGCGTTGCTGGTCCAGATGGTTTTGCTTTGGTGTTTTTTGTGGAGGTGTTACTACTCACAATTCTTCGTTCGCGCAATATCGGCAAGGCTAAGTCAACCAATGCGATTGTCTCGACCGTGATTGGCGCTGGAGCAGTGGTGGCGTTTGTGCCCTGGATGTCCATTTTTGTCAGTCTCGTCACCAAGGGTTTTCACGGCCTCTACGTCGGGTATTTGTTTGGTGACATGCGTGTCACCACCCCGGATGATGAACTCAACATGGGCGGCGTTGGTCACGCAATTATTGGCTCAATGCTGATGGTCTTGATCGCAACAGCAATCACGTTGCCTCTCGGCATTTTGAGTGGCGTGTACCTCACCGAGGTTCGTGGGCGCCTCACAAAAGTTGTGCGCTTTGTTATTCAGTCGATGAGTGGTGTCCCATCAATCGTTGCTGGATTGTTTATTTACACAACGGTGGTTACTCTTACCGAATCGTTTAGTGGTTTCGCCGGCGCACTTGCCCTTTCTGTGTTGATGTTGCCAACAGTTGCTCGCACTTCAGAAGAAGTACTCAAATTGGTACCAGAAGATTTGCGTGCTGCAAGCTATGCGCTCGGCGCGCGGCAATGGCGTAGCTCGCTTATGGTTGTGTTGCCAACCGTGCGCAGTGGTCTTACCACTGCCGCCATTCTTGGTGTTGCGCGAGTTGTTGGCGAAACTGCACCGCTGTTGCTCACTGCGCTGTCAAACAATGCGTTCAAGTTCAATCCGTTCAATGGCCCGATTGCATCGATGCCTATGTACGTCTTTGGATTGCTACAGATTGGCACCGAATATTCGATAGCTCGGGCATGGAGCGGCTCACTTGTGTTGATGCTTATCGTGCTCGCACTGTTTGTTGCCGCTCGTCGTCTTGGTGGCAAGGACAAAAGGTGAACATCGTGAATCAAGTTGGAACTGAATCAAAAACCTCGAAAGAAAATGGGATTATCATGAATGAAATGTCAGCATCTGGTGCAACGGCAGCTGTCGCAGAGCGACCACTTGGTCTCGAGACACGCGGGCTGCATGCATGGTTTGGTTCGCATCACGTACTGAGCGACATCAATTTGCAGTTTCCAGAACGTAGCGTGACCGGACTCATCGGGCCGTCGGGCTGCGGCAAATCTACCTACTTGAGAATGCTCAACCGCATGCACGAGTTCATTCCAAGTGCTGCGATGGCAGGCGAAGTGCTCATGGATGGCTCGGACATTTACGCGCCAGAAGTTGATGCCGCTGCGATGCGTCTCAAAGTCGGCATGGTGTTTCAGAAGCCAAACCCGTTTCCAGCAATGACAATCAAAGAAAACGTCTTGTCTGGTATCAAGCTCGCAAACCTCGAGGTCCCCAATCATGATGAAGTGGTTGAGAAGTGTTTGACCCGCGCTGGTTTGTGGAAAGAAGTAAAAGATCGCTTGAATGCTTCTGGTGGGTCGCTCTCGGGTGGTCAGCAGCAGCGTTTGTGCATTGCTCGCTCACTTGCAGTTGAGCCGACCATCTTGTTGATGGATGAGCCATGTTCGGCACTCGACCCAGGTTCGACCCTTCGAATTGAAGAGACAATTCACGAGTTGGCTGAAAAGATCACCGTCGTGATCGTGACGCACAACATGCAACAGGCCTCTCGCGTGTCTGATTACTGTGCATTCTTCTTGTCTGACGGTGGGCCAGGAATATTGGTCGAAGCAGATGCCACCCGCAAGATGTTTACGAACCCAACTGACACCCGCACGGCAGATTACGTGCAGGGCAAGTTTGGCTGAGTCGTTTACCAATTATTCACTTAGTTGTAATTGCAAGTTCGGCAATGCGCCACGCAATTGACACCTGTCGTTTGTAAGTTTCTGTAATAAGTAATACCTAACCCCAACAAAACTCGGAGGAGTTCAGTTCATGAAAAGTTTCCGCAAAGTAATTGCAACCACAGCACTCGTTGTTGTTGGAAGCATGTCAGTTGCCACTATGGCATCGGCAGAGAGCATCAGTGGTTCGGGCGCAACGTTCCCGCAAACATTTCAAGCTGCTGCGACAGTTGAATATTCCAAGTCATCAGGACACACCGCAACTTATGCCAACCCAGGTGGCGGTTCGTCCAAGGGCAAGACAGATTTCTTTGCCAACCTCACCGATTTCGGTGGATCAGACTCGGCAGTTTCTTCAACTCAGTCTGGTGCAACAGCATTCAGCTGGGTATACGTGCCATACGTTGCAGGTGCAACAGCAGTTGCATACCGACTCGACGAAATCAAGGGTTCAACTCTCAACTTGAGCATTCCAACAGTTGCTGGCATCTTTGGCGGCACCATCAAGATGTGGAATGACCCAGCAATCGTTGCTGACATGGCAGCCAATGCGATTTGGGCCAACTCGACCAGGAAGAGTGCATACAAAGGCGCGAGCGCATTGTGGACACCAACTTCGACAACAGCAGCAACGCTGAACATCACGTTGACACCTGCTGCACTCAAGGCTGCCAAGGGTAAGAAGATTGAAATCTTGGAAGACAAGAAGTCAGTCAAGACCGCCACAGTTGCTGCAAAAGGCCAAATTGCAATTAATTTGACCACCAAGGCCGCTGCTTACACCGTCAAGGTTGACGGCAAAGAAGTTGCCAAGTTTGCACAGTCAACTCCAACACTTCCTGCCAAGGCCATCACGGTTGTCTACCGCTCCGACGGTTCGGGCACCACAAACAACTTCATCAAGCCATTGAATGCTTTCAGCACCACGTGGACAGTCAACGACGCATTCACCACAGCAATTCCTGGTGGCGCAACAGCAGTTGCTGGTTTCGGTGCAGCATTTCAGGGCCAGAGCGGTTCGGCAAACGTATCTAATGCAATTGCCGACACCAACGGATCTATCGGTTACACCGAGATCTCCTTTGTTACTGATGCAACTCGTGCAGCAAAAGGTATGGCAGCAGCAAACATCAAGAATGCCGCTGGCAAGTACGTTGCTCCAACATCGGCAGCAGTTTCATCGATGATCGCAGACTCTGACATTGATTCGAAGGGTTTTGTTACCTTCAACTTCAAGCAGACAACAAACACCACTGCGTACCCATTCGTTGCAGTTACTTATGCACTTGGCAAGACTGCAGTTTCGTCGAAGTCAATTGTTGTGAGCGACTACCTCAAGTGGACCCTTAACACATACGCCCCAGCAGCAGCTGAGTCGTTGGGTTACGCAGCACTCACCGGTGCACTCTTGACAGTTGCGAAGAACAACGCAGCCCGCGTTGGTTCGGGTAACTAATCACATTTAGTAAAAGTGTGGTCGAAAGACCAATATCCCCCTGTTGAAGAGCCCCGGCCGAAAGGTCGGGGCTCTTTGCATTTCCGGGTCGCGATAACCCATCACAATCTGATTTAACAAGAATAAAAAAGACCCCGGGTGAATCCCCGGGGCCCTTTTCATTTATCCATCTTAGTCTCTGAGACTTACTCCGAGATCTGCGATTAGGTCCTCGACACGACGGCGAATCTCGTCGCGGATCGGACGCACTGCGTCAACTCCAAGTCCGGCAGGATCATCGAGAGCCCAGTCCTCATATCGTTTTCCAGGGAATATGGGACATGTATCTCCGCATCCCATCGTGATCACTACATCGGCGGCTTGAACAATTTCTACTGCAAATGGCTTTGGAAATTCGTTTGCAATATCGATCCCCACTTCACGCATTGCCTCAACCGCCGAAGCGTTCAAGTCCTTTCCCGGAAGCGATCCACCTGAATAGACCTCAATCTTTCCTCGCGAAAGATGCCTCAGCCATCCTGCGGCCATTTGAGAGCGACCGGCATTATGGACACATACGAAAAGCACAGACGGTGGAGCGTCAGTGATGAGCCCAAGATTCTTCGCCATTGCCCGCAGACGATCATCGGCGTATCTCTTGGTGAACACGGCGATGAACGTTCGCACTTTGGCATCAGCGAAGCTCTCATAAGACTCCTGAACGACCGGAACAATCTCTGCCGAATCAAACTTTCCCGCATATTTACGTGAAAGTTGGTTCGTTGCGTGTTGGATTATTTCGTCTCTTTCTATCGGTTCAACGAAACTCATTATTTCTCCTTTGTGTAGTTGTACTTATTTGGCGAGTGGAATAATTCTCTTAATCAATTCTTGGTATGTCTGCTCAAAAGCAGTTATTGTCCCGATTTCCGCGGGGTCGGGCAGCGACCAGTGCGAGCGTGACAATGGCATGGACAAGTCATCGTGTGACTGATCGCAGACGGTGATCTCTAAGCGATCATGTGCAGATATCGGACGATATTTACGGGGTATTGCTAGCCCCAAGTCGAGGTCGTGTCGTTTTGCTATTTGAAATGTGAGTGGATGAACGGTTTTTGCCGGATCAGTACCCGCACTGCTGGCTGCCGTTCCCACAAGCTTTTTCCAAATTGCAGCAGCCAATTGCGAGCGAGCAGAGTTGTGACGACAAATAAATTGAATATTTTTCGGATACTTTGAGGCAACCAATAATGGGAGGTTGCGTTCGGTCAGGCGTATGAATCGTTTTCGTCGATCGGCA
>QYPH01000035.1 GCA_007279905.1 Actinomycetota bacterium
CCACCCATGTGTACGGGAGGTTGGCCAAAGTGTCACACAGGCCGTGCTCTGGCTGTCAAGTACCAAAAACAGTGGTGACCGCAGTACGAAAGCGAGTTCGCAGATTGGCTGGCACGTCCAATTTGTCAAATGCATCTGCGAGCGAGGTGTACCAGTTCTTTTGGATCTCGTAACCACCGTTGAACTTGTTGAACATTGACTTGTCCTGGCCGCTTATTTGCCAGTCGCGCACTGTGCATTCAATGTTGTGGGTTTTGTCGCACAATGCCACCAAGTTGGCTGCAGCTAAGCGATCGGGGGATAACAATCGCTCGAGGTAAAACTTCTTTTTGGCAACAGTCTTTGCTTCTTTTTCGGTGATATCAGGGAACTCAACATGGGTGCATTCCCACACGATTTGCGCAACTTCGTTTCCGACCAGCTCGATTATTTCATCGAGAGTGCAATCCGTATCTTCGATCACGTCGTGTAAAAGTGCTGCTGAGGCCTGCGTTTCATCGCCTCCATATTCGAGCACCAGGGCGCTCACTGCCATTAGATGGGAGATGTATGGAATTTGGGTTCCTTTTCGCACGTCACCTGCGTGCCAATGATTTGCCAGTGCAAATGCTCTTTCCATAGGTCCTCCTCTGTGATGCATTGCCTTATACCCACAAGATACATAGAGGGTGTTGCACAGTATTGACGGGCAAGTTAAACCGAGATTGTGGTTGCCATTTCGGCATAGCGACACAGCATGTTGGCTAGTCGCACTTGCTCAATTGTCTTGCAGTTGACATTGAGCAGCTCGGGTGACGCAACCACAACGGTGATTGCTTGCGCTCGGCTCACAGCAACGTTGAAGCGGTTTTTGCTGTACAAAAACTCGAAGTTGCGAGGCACATCGTCGGCGCTCGAGCTGGTGTATGACACCAACACAATTGGTGCTTCACTGCCTTGGGCCTTGTCGACTGTGCCTACTCGCTGACGCAACAGATCTTCGGTGAGACCAAACGTGATTGCAGATGAACACGAGAGCAGTTGACGACGCAACTCTTGCACTTGGGCGTTGTATGGAGCGATCACAAAAATGTCGCGAGGAGTGATCGGGCGTACTTTGCCAAACTTGTCGGTGAAGTCGCGGCCCAACACCGACTCATAAATTTTTACAACAGCTTTTACTTCAGGAACGCTGCGCACCGAACAGTTTTCATGCTCTACAGGCACCCATCGCAGACCAGATCCCTGCACAATGCCACCACTACCAATGGTTTGCAGCGCGCACGGATCGTCGGCGCCAAGCTTGCCTTCGTACACCTGTTCCGAAATGAACTCGGTAATGAGTGGGTGCATACGACGGGTCATGCGCAGCAACACGCCATAGTTTGGCGGCACCACGTCGTGACCTTGGTTGATGTGCTCGAGACCGGACAAGCCGGATGTGCTTGGGTGAGCGGCACGAGTTGGTTGCTTGAGTTGCTGTGGGTCGCCTACAAGCACAGTGTTGCGTGCAGCAAGTGACACGGCCAGGCTGTCGGCGAGTGAGAGTTGTCCGGCTTCGTCAATGATGAGAGTGTCGACCGAGTTGCGCATCGACTCGTTAGAGAACAAGAAGCTCGTGCCAACAATGACGTCAAACTTTTGTGCATCGGCAGAAATCTTTTTGGCATCCTTGACACTCTTGACGTTTACTTCTTGCTCGGCAAAAACGAGGGGAGCATCACCGTCTTTTGGTTTGACACAAATACGCAATGGTTCGTCGGCGGTAAATCCATGATCTTTGGCAAACTTGGTGATCTCGCGCAACAGTTGGTGGGCGGCAGCGTGTGTATTGGCGGTGATACCAACTCGGTGACCTTTTTTGATCAGCGCAAGAATGGCGTTGGCAGACGAATATGTTTTGCCAGTGCCAGGTGGTCCCTGAATGACGAGATATGAGTTGTCGAGGTGATGAATGGCCTCGGCGATCTGCAGTGGGTCGGGGTTAATGCTTTCGCTCACTTGGTGAATGTCGAAGTTGTCTCGAAAGCGCGGAGGGTGAAGTCCCAAAATGTCGTGAGCAGCAGCGTACGAATTGTGTTTGTTGTCTTTGACAAGCTTTGCGAGTTCTTGGAGCGCTTCTTCAAATTGCTTTTTCGAAAAGTATTCGCGTTCAAATACCGACTCTGGGTGAGAGATGTCTTCGGTGGCTCCGCGCACGTCGAGGTCAATGGTGCCGTTGTCGAGGTCGATGTCGACGATCTTGATTTCGCCATCTGGTCCGTTGTCTTCGCTGTCAAGACGCGGTGGCCAGATAGACGAGGAAGACAGACTGGAGCCAAGCCCGATCTTGGTGATCTGGGCAGGGTCGAACTTGTATTGACGGATGGCTTTAAAGCCCCACTTTTTCGACTTGGTAGTGCCAGTTTCTATCTCGCGCACAAATTTGAGGCCCGCCAAAGCGCTTGGGCTGTCGTATAACTCTTCGTGCTCCATCGACAACAGGTTGATGAACTCGTATGTATCGACTGCTTGTTCACGCTTGTGAAAGTCGAGCAAGTCGGCCATGAGCCAACGATGTTGGTGGGTGGCTATCTGCTCTTCGGTGAGGTCGGTATCGAAACGATGTTGATTAAGTTGCGCCACAAGGCCTTTGCCAATCGAGATGTCTTCATCCAGATCGGGGCGCAGTGGTGGGCGCGACAGCATTTCGAGCTCGAGAGGTTTGTCGGCGAGCTGCTCAACAAGTCGTGCACGTTGTATTTCGAGCCAATTGCGCAAGCCGGCGGGGGAGTCGCAGTCGTTCATTTTTTATTCGGGTAGTTGGCGTCAACCCCCTGTGTCGCCTTCGGGGCCAAAGCCGCCGTTGTTGATGGACTGCAACCACTTTTCGTAATACACGATGCTCAAACCGCCGTCGGCCACCAAGTCGGTGCGGTTAAACACATACAGTTGCTCGAGTTTTTTGATCGAGTACGACTCAACGCCGATGCGCATGGCCTGGGTAACGACGCGCGACAAGTCGCAAAACACGCGCTGGCGAATGAGCGAGTTGAGTTCGGTTTCGGCAGTTGCATAGCGGGTTGAAAGCCTGCGAAGGGCCGATGGTTCGTAATGACCAAAGTGATACACACGCATTTCTTCAAAACCAGGAATACTGCGGCGCTTGTTAATAAAAGCAATGACGTCGAGCAGTGCTTGGCGCTCTTCTTCTGGAGTGTGTGCCCAGATTTCGTGATACTTGAGCGTTCCGTCGGCTTCTTTCCATGAGAAACCATGCAGGTATTCGAGACCTTCATCGCCGCGATAGGGGTGGCCTTCGATGTCGTAAAAAAGATCGCCAGCGTTTGGTGTGGGCAACATGTTGAAGCCGCGGAAATCTTTGATGGGCAGGATGAATTCGGTTTCGGGCAATGCAGCAGGGTTTGCTTGCTTGGCTACGCGAGTGTTGTATTGCAGTTGTGCTTGGCGGCGCAAGCGATGCAATGTTTCGTCTTCAAACTCGGGCACGCTCAAGTCATCGGGGCTTGTGGCCAACTGGGCAAGTGTGGTGATGCCGTGCGACACCAGTGTTTCGCGGTGTCCGTTGAGCAAGCCCGCTACATACGACAAGTGATCGCGCTCGCGCCACCACTGCGCGCAGTCTTTGTTCCAGCGACACATATTGCAGTTCTCTACGGGCACTGGCTCGGAAGGGCCTTCGAACTTATCGATCACGGCCTGTTGCAGATTCTTTTTTACGTGTCGGAAATAAGCGGAAACTTCGGAGAGCCGAATAGTGACTTTGCCTTCTTTGGCAGAGCCGGTGACGACGTGGATGAACTCGGGCTCGATACCTTGCAACTTGGTGAGTTGTTCGGCGTATGAGCACAACTGCAAAACGGCGTTTACTTTGGCGATGCGCGCGAGTTTGGTGTCTTCTGGCTCAAACGAATAGTTGCCAAGTAGTGAAGCGACGTCGGTAGGCACCAAAAAGTCGGCGCGACCAACCCAAGCAATGCCGCCGTCTTCGCTAAAGAATGTTGGCTGATACAGCGCGTTAGGGCCGTCGGACAAACTTTGTGCGGTGAGTGCGGCGCGCTCGCGCAATGCGGCAACTGAATATGGCGCGTCAGGGTCTCGATCGATATCGAGGTTGACGATGGTGCGATTGACGGCGGCGAGTTGTTCGCTCAGAGCCGCAAAGTATGTGGCTTCGTGTTCGGCACCGTATTGCTGCAAGATCTCGGTGAGTTCGTCGTCATTTTTCGATGGACGTGCTCCGCCGTAAAGCGAGTGGTAGTTGAGCCACGAGAGGTGCTTGCACGCCAGGTGATTGGCCAAGTCGGTAGGGCTGAGTACGACGTTGGATTCAAGCTTTTGCATTACAGGGAAACCTACTAGAGGGGTGTTCTATGGTCGGACTATTTTGCGGCATCATTTGCTATGGGTTAAGCCGAAGCATCGTTGCAAATTGACTCGGTGAGATGACTGGTGGGCGCTGCTCAACCCACTCAAGTAGATCTTTGTCGCCGGAAACTATGAAGTCAACATGGTGACTTCGGGCGAGATCTACTAAGAAATCGTCATCTCTGTCTCGCAGCATTGACGGTGGATCAATTGGGTCACTTTCCAGATTGATGAGCGTCGAGATGACCTCAAGAAACTCATGGGCATGCTCGATGCTTATCCACTTCCTCAGTCGATCTCTCAAAGTGAGCACATCGTTGATCTCGTCCAAAAGCTGTTTACACATAACAATCTCGAACGAACCGTTATCTAGCCATTCTCGAACGACTCTGTGTGAAGGCCCTACTTGAATCGCGGCAGAGATAAAGACGTTCGCGTCAATAATAACTTTCATTTAGAAGAATTCAGCGAGAAGAACGCTGGCGGCGGACAGCTTTTGTCTCGCTCACAGCAAGCTGCATTGCAGCATCATCGGAAAGTTTGGGGTTCTTTTCCACCCGATGAGAAAACTCAATCCGAAATCGGGAGGTGTAATACTCCCAAGCAGACTGTCGTGACATACCCAAAGCCAAGGCGATCTCTTCCCAAGACGCACCCTGCGATCTTGCAATCCTTACTCGGTCACATCGAAGTTTGTCGAGTTGCTTTTCGCACTGAACAATTTCATTGAGTGCTTTAAGCGGGTCGACAGGCAATGCTTTGGAGTTGATTGAAATCACTCTGTCAGGATATCCTGACGGACAGCCAAAAGCAAATCAGATGAATGTTTATAGCGAATACGCTATATAGTCAGGCTATGAACTCTGGGTCGATATTGCGTGATGCACGCATCCAGAGTGGTCTGTCGCAGGCTGAGCTAGGTCGTAGAGCTGGCCTGAAGCAGTCGGTTATCAGTGACTACGAGCGTGCTGTTCGCGAGCCGGGTGCCGATGTATTCCTACATCTACTCGAGATGCTTGGCATTTCTTTGAATTTTGAGCGTAAACGTTCGATCAAGGTCGCCAAGATTCCAGAATCACAACTTGGTCGATTGCTTCTCCGTAATCGAAGCCAAGTTATTCGAATTGCTAAAGATGCAGGAATGACCAATGTCAGAGTATTTGGCAGTGTCGCCACAGGAACAACCAAAAAGCGAAGCGATATCGATTTGCTGGTTGATTTAGGCAAAAACACTGGACTTATCGAATTGGTTGGTGCAAACCAATCCATGAGCCGTTTACTCGGAGTCAAAGTAGATCTGGTTTCGGCAGCGCAACTCAAACCTCGTGTTCGAGATCAAGTACTTCGCGAAGCAATAGTGCTTTGATTCGACTTAATGAGGGGTGAGCAGGGAAGTGGGGCGTGTTGGCGCAACTAAGAATGCCTTCACGTGCAAAGCATCAACCGTTTTCAATAACTTTGCAGCAAGCGGAGTCAGCCGTACGTCAGTCATCTCGCGCAACTGCACTTCAATCGGTATGCCGCGTGTCATGCCAGTGAGGTCGATTGCTTCGCTTCCTTCAAGCGCCAAACCCATCGACACAACGTCGTGGGTTTTGATCAACAAGTTCTCGCTCAACACCACGTCGTCGTGCACGACCCGCCCGGCAGGGACTTTAACCAACCATCTGCGCGACAAGCGGTGTAGGCGAACTGGTAATTGCCACAACAACGCAACTGAGAGCACAACACCAATGCTGCCGACTACATATCGTTCAGACGCGAGCATCAGCGGTGTGGCTGATACCACGACGGCCATCACGCCC
>QYPH01000089.1 GCA_007279905.1 Actinomycetota bacterium
AGGTTGCATCACTCCCGGAAAAACAAAAATCACCTTTGGCACGGGTGGCATGCTCGATACATGCAATGGTGCTGCTCCACCGAGCGAAAATCGTCGCTCTACTGGGGGCACATTTCCGATTGTCGCATTTAGCGATGCGAGCGGTCTCACTTGGGGTACCGAAGCGATCATGCTGTCGGCAGGCACCAACATCGAGTGGCTATGCAGCGATATGCAACTCATCGACTCTCCACAGCACAGCCATGATGTCGCCTCTCAAGTAGCAA
Organism: Actinomycetota bacterium; assembly: GCA_007279905.1. GTDB lineage: Bacteria > Actinomycetota > Acidimicrobiia > Acidimicrobiales > Ilumatobacteraceae > UBA3006. The sequence continues at coordinate 267 of QYPH01000089.1, forward strand.
CATCGGACGGTGTGGTGTATGTGCCGGCACTGTTTGGTCTTGGCACACCCAAATGGGATTATGGTGCGCGAGGCACACTGCTCGGAATCACACGCGGAACATCACGTGCGCACGTGGTACGTGCTGTGCTCGAGGGCATTGCCCATCGCGGAGCAGACCTCATGGAAGCCGCAATCGTGGACTCGGGATTACCTATCGAGACACTGCGCATCGACGGCGGAATGAGCAAGAACCCCACGTTTGTGCAGGCACTCGCCAATGCAACACAACGACCAATCGAAGTGTCTCCCGTCACCGAAGCCACTACCCTCGGCGCAGCATTTCTTGCAGGAGTCGCCGTCGGAACATGGAAATCCCTTGAAGAAGCCTGTTCTACTTGGAAACCAGCCGCTGTCATTGAGCCCACGGCAACACTTAACAGAGCCCAGTGGCATGAAGCAGTTCAGCGCGCAAGCGGTTGGATACCCGAGTTATCGGGGCTTGACTTCTAGATTGTTAGGGCATTCAAAATGAAAACGCAGCAATAAGAAACGCAGCAATGAGCAGAGACAAAGGATCAATCATGACAACAACTATTTCGTCCGCAGCGCCGCCAACAGCGCCGCCCAAAATGCCAACAAGCGCTGACGCGCAACTGCTGTCATTTGCCCAATCAGCCGAACTGTCAGTGCACGACCTCTATAACATTGCCATCAACTCTGGCTTGCTCTCGGCCGACGAAAAGTTGATGATGCAGATGTTCTCCGATCATCACAAGGAATATGCGCAGTCGCTGAACGGCTTACTTGGAAAAGATGCAACCAATACTCGCAATGAATCTCTGTACTTAACTTATGCATCCCAACTTACTTCTGCACAGGCAATGAGCCGAGTGCTGCAGTCACTCGAAAACATTTTGGTCGCGACGCACACCGATATTCTTTCCAGCCTCGAAGGTCTTGATGGCGCAACACTTGTTGCATCAATCATCACGGTAGAGGCACGTCATGCTGCAGTGTTCGGTACATTGCCAAACGCAAACCTCAGTAGCGCTCTCAATAACACTGCAAGTTCTCTTGCGCCAAACGCATCACCCGCAACTACAACTTCAGAGACAACGGTGGCACCATGAACAATTTTGAAAATTTGACACGACGTGAACTACTCAAGGTCAGCGGTCTCACCATTGCCGGCATCACGTTTCTTGCGTCGTGTGGCGCACAATCCGGTGTAACTGGCACTGCAAATATTGCTAGTGCTGGCACAGTGCCGCCAACAACCGCACTCGGTGAGGTAGTTATCTCCGACACCGTGTTGTTGCGCACTGCAGCATCACTCGAATACAACGCAATCGATACATACACGAAAGTGCTCGATGGTGGGCTTCTCACTGGTGAGTACGCTTCGCTCAATGACGCCATCAAGCGTTTTCGCGATGATCACGTTGACCACGCAGCCGCTATCAATGCTCTCGTCGTTGATATTGGCGGTAAGGCGCATGAATGCGCAAATACTCGTGTCAACAATCTCTATGTTGACCCAGCACTCAAACTGATTACTGCCGATGGCAATGCCGATGCCGCACGAGATGTAGTAACGCTCGCGCACGCACTCGAAAATTTGGCTACTCAGACCTATCAAGGCATCGTTGCTTTACTGACAAAACCACAATTGCGCGGAGACGCAATGCGAGTTGGCCAAGATGAAGCACGCCATGCCGTAGTGCTCGCCCAAGTGCTCAACCCTGGATATTTGGCAATCGGACCAACAACCGATGAAGCAACCGGCAAGGCCAAAGTTGCGTCAGTGCCATCAGCATTTGGTGGCCTCGCATCCATTCAGATCTCACTTGGAGCACCAAACTCGGAAGGCGCCAAGACAAGCCTTTCGTTGGAAACCCCAAGCCTGAACGGTCTCGTCTATGACGAGATCTCCTGCTAACTAGTCACGCACACAGCACTATTTTTCTCGCCCGTAGACTCAACCTCGACGGTGAGTCGTTCGGATGATCGCGGCTAATCAATGTTCGCATTGAGAGGTTGAGGAAAGTCGGGGCTTCACAGGACAGAGTGCTGGCGAGAGCCAGGTCGGGGCGACTTGACGAATGGTGCAACAGAGAACAAACCGCCGATGGACAGTGACCGCAAGGTCATCGTCACAGGTAAGGCTGAAACGGTGCGGTAAGAGCGCACCAGCGTGGCAGGTGACTGCAACGGCTTGGTAAACCCCACTTGGAGCAAGGCCACGCAGGAGGCATAAACGGCTCGTTTGCCGCAAGGCAACCTCCGGGTAGGCCGCGTAGATGGATGGTCACACAGCGCGACTTGTGCGCGCGGACAGGATCCCGCTTATAGACCGACTCACCGTCACCAGTCGCTTTTATTTTTCTTGTAAATGTGCGGTGTCATTGAAGCCTGTCAGCGACGGGCCGCGCGGACCAATCGCCACTCGCGTAATGGACGCGCGATCAAGGGCACATCGCCATGACATTGACGCGTCGCCACCTAAGGACCATGTCATAGCGCTCTTGATTGGCGATACGTGCGTCACGACAATGACATCTTGAGTGCGGGCCTCTGCACTGAGATCTTGCAGTGCAGCATGGACACGAATATCAAGTTCGTGCAAAGTCTCGCCGTGTGGTGGCCGAAAATTCTCATCCGATCGCCATTGTTCCCAGATCTCGGGCGATACATCGGTTAGCGCTAACTCATCAAAGTCGCCATAGTTCAGTTCAATAAACCGCTCATCAATAGAAACCGATGTCGAGATGGTTTCTGCGGTCTGACGTGCTCGCAACAACGGACTTGAGATCACTCGTGCTTTTGGATACAAATCATTGAGCACTCGCGCCACTCGGCGTGCTTGATCAACCCCAATTTCATCAAGGGGATGATTGACATGCCCCTGCAGCAATGCCTGCGCATTAGCAATAGTTCTTCCGTGGCGGACAAGTATCAACATTATTTTGAGAGTCCCTCTGTTTTGCTACGCAATTGCCCCGTCGACATAAAGTTTTGTCTGGCTGTTTGAGACGATAGACCAAACTGCCGCCATGCCCAGAATAAAATTATCGCTCCAATAATTTCAAACAGTACATTTGGCCCCATGCGCGTAGCGCTTGGCAGTTTCGCATCGTCAAATGAAAAACCCGCAAGTGGCCACCAAAAGAGTCGTGCAGATGCAAACGCTCCATCAAATATCAAGTGCATGAACATGCCAATGGGCAATGCAAGTAAACGGCGCCTGGATGGTTTGCGTCCTGCAGTAGCAATCATCACAATTGCTAGGGCAGCAATGCTCGCAAGGACAGAGTGCATCACCCACGCGCCTCCGCTAAAAATATCAATCGCATCAGGAAGAATAGACCCGACGATCAAAAGTCGATAATCAAAGCGGTCGTCGCGAAAAACAAACCACACAGACAAAATTGCTGTACCAACGAACCACAGAAACATCTTTCTTAACCTAGGCGCTTAGCCTGCATTCGCTATGACTTTGACAGATCTCGGTACGCCTTTTATGCAGTCGTATACTAAGTACTTCTCGGGATCGACCCCGACGACAGCCACAAGTGGATCAAGCACCGTTGGTGCAATCGTGGTGCCTGGGCTGACAATGCTCACTACAGGGCCGCGTGACACTGGTGTTGTCACTATTGGCACGGGCACGGTTGTAATTGGCACGGTCGTAGTTGTAGGGGTGGCAGATGGCACGGTTGTAATTGGCACAGTTGTTGTTGCGCTTACCACGGGAACAATTGTCACAACAGGCCCAGTAAGCGCACGCGGCAGTGTTCCAGACACAAGTTCAGCGATGCAATCAACACCGGGCAAATACAAACGAATCTGATTTCTGACGGGAGCCACAGCAGGATCCCAGTCCACGATTGGCAGATCTGCATGCGCTGCATCCATGTAGGACTTCCAAATACGTGCAGGGAAAGTGGCTCCCTGAACGTTTGAGACACCCACTGCTTTGAACTCTGGAATGTTTACCATCGGCGTATAGGCCTTGGGGTCGCCCACCCACACCGCTGTTGTGAGTTGTTTCGTGAAGCCAACGAACCAAGCATTGGTGTTTTCTGCCTGCGTTCCGGTCTTGCCAGCCGCAGGTCGGTCCTTGGCGAGCGGTGTTCTCCGCGCAGTACCTTTCGTCAGCGTGTTCTTGAGAATCGCAACTTCCTTGTCTGCAACTTCTTTTGAGATCACTTGTTTTCCCACACTCTCATGAGTGAACAAGACTCCATCTGGACCTTCAATTTTTTCAATAAAGTACGGTTCAATATGCAACCCACCGTTAGCGATTGTTTGTGCACCCGATGCCATGTCTAATGGGCTCAATTCATTTGCACCAGTTGAAAAACTTGCATATGGCTGAATCTTGTATATCTCTGGAGTGAGATACGATGACGACGCCATCTTGTACACCTCTTGCACTAAACGATGGAGCCCCACAATTTGTGCCAAACGTGCATACGCACAGTTGATTGACAACCATGTTTGTTCTTCTAGTGTGGTGAGCGGCTTGCTCACTCCTTTTGTGATGACAAAAGGCTCCGATGGTAAATCAGGATTAGGAAACGTGCATGGCAATGTGCCGTCAATCAGATCTGTCGCCTCAACACCTGCTTCAAGTGCAGCCGCCAGAATGAAAAACTTGATGCTCGACCCTGTCTGGCGACGCCGCAAGGCCAAATTGACTTCACTTTGCCCTGCGACAAATCCTGGCCCACCGACCATTGCCCGAATTGCACCCGTTGCGGTGTCTAGTGACATTACTGATGTCTGGATTCCGGCCTTATTGACGGGAAGTTGTGCAATGGCTGCGAGTTCTGCAGATACTTGAGCACTCGCGTTCAGAGTGGTCGTGATTTTTAGTCCCCCTCGGAACAACGTGTTGTAGCGCTCCGGATATGTTGCCCCCAAAATATCTGACTTATTAAGCAAATAGTCTTTCACCATCTCGGTGAAATATGTCCGACTGACAGACCGTTGCGGAACACTCTGCACAGATTCTGGTAATTGCCAACTCACCAATGTTGTCGTGGCGATATCTTGTGTCATCAACTTAGTATCAACGAGCCTCTTTATTGCTTGAGCAAATCTCTGACGTGATTGCTCTGGTCTACGAATCGGATCATATGTTGACGGAGCCCGCACTAACCCTGCCAAAAAAGCCCCTTGTGTCAGTGTTAAATTTTGCACTGCTGAGCCAACATACACTTCTGCTGCCGCTTGCAGCCCATCGGCGTTGTTGCTGAAATACACCGTGTTGAGATAACGCTCCAAGCTTTTTTTCTTCGGCACTTGTTTTTCAAGCATCACCCCATACCGCGCTTCCAACACC
>QYPH01000066.1 GCA_007279905.1 Actinomycetota bacterium
AACGGACTGTTAATCCGTGGGTCGTGGGTTCGATCCCCACCCTCGGAGCGCAAGGTTAAACGGGCCAGTAGCTCAGTGGTCAGAGCAGGGGACTCATAATCCCTTGGTCGTAGGTTCGATCCCTACCTGGCCCACAGGCAATTTTCGAGTGAAAAGGTGATCCAAGTGCCAAGCAGTAACCAGCCAGCCGAGTTTGACGACATCTTTGAGGCCAATCGGGCTTTCGCGAATTCGTTTGAGCACTCGCACCTCACGGGCACAGCCTCCAAGGGTCTTGCGATCGTGACATGCATGGATTCGCGCATTAGCCCGCTTGCAGTGGTGGGCATGCAGGCTGGTGACGCCAAGATTTTGCGCAACGCTGGGGCGCGAGTAACCGACGACGTGTTGCGCACGCTTGTGCTTGCCACATACCTACTTGGTGTCAAGCGAGTATTGGTGATGCCGCATACCGATTGCCGGATGGCCAAGAATAATGAGGCCGAGATTCACGCAATGATTGACAAACAACACGGTGTCGACACCCGAAGCATCGAATTTCGTACTGTTGATAATCAACACAGTGCTCTCGTCAGTGACGTCATAAGCATCCGTGCGTTTCCGCTCCTACCAAAAAATCTTGTGGTGGTTGGCGCTATTTACAATGTCTCGACTGGGCTACTCGACGCGGTTGATTGCGGTTCGTAAGTTTGTATGAACATCGTTTCTCCACTGGTAGGAACCATCGTCAAGATAGGTGTCGCTAGCGGACAGAAGGTGTCGGTGGGTGTCGAGATGATCATCATCGAGTCAATGAAGATGGAGCACCCGATCGTTGCTGACTGTTCTGGAGTGCTGAACGAGATCCTTGTAACCGTTGGTCAGACTGTCACGGTGGGTCAAGTGCTAGTTCGTGTCGATGAAGACGCGGCTGGCGAAGTAGTAGCCACAGAGACAGGTGCTCGCCAACAAGTGAACACGGGTGAGCGCAGCGACTTGGTGGCATATCAAAAGCGGCGGGCACAAACCCTTGATCCGAGTCGCACCGAGGCAGTTGCAAAACGCCATGCTCGCGGCCAACGAACAGCACGCGAAAACATTGCTGACCTTGTTGATGCCGATTCGTTTTCGGAATACGGGGGTTTTGCCATTGCTGCCCAACGCGAGAGGCGCACCGAAGAAGATTTGATCGCGAAAACACCCGCAGATGGATTGGTAGGTGGGATCGCATCAATCAACGGCAATCTTTTTGACAGTGACAAATCTCGATGTGCGGTATTGAGTTACGACTACATGGTGCTGGCTGGAACTCAGGGTTTTATTAATCATCGCAAAAAAGATCGATTATTTGAAATTGCTGAGCGGATGCGTTTACCGGTCGTGTTGTTTGCCGAAGGCGGCGGCGGACGGCCAGGCGACACCGATGCACCGGGCGTGGCTGGTTTGGACGTGATGTCATTCGCCGCATTTGCACAACTCTCGGGGCTCGTGCCACTCGTCGGCATCGCTTCTGGCTATTGCTTTGCAGGTAACGCTGCATTGTTGGGTTGTTGTGACGTAATCATTGCAACCGAAAACTCAAACATCGGTATGGCCGGACCAGCCATGGTCTTAGGTGGAGGGTTGGGGGTCGTTGCTCCAACGGACATCGGCCCAATCGGTACTCAGTCGCGCAATGGCGTCGTTGATATTCGAGTAGCCGACGAGCAGGCCGCTGTCGCTGCAGCAAAAAAATATCTGTCGTATTTTCAAGGCACTACATCTGGCTACTCACGCCATGCTGATGAACTGTTACGCAACACGGTGCCCGAACAACGCACTCGTATATATGACGTACACAAAGTGATTGAATTGTTGTGCGACATCGACAGCGTGCTCGAACTACGCGCCGAGTTTGGTGTGGGCATCATTACCGCACTCGGCCGCATTGAAGGCAGACCTGTTGGTGTAATTGCCAACAACCCTGCGCACCTTGGCGGTGCGATCGACGTGCAGGGCGCCGACAAAATGGCACGATTTGTGCAACTCTGCGATGCATTTGATATTCCGTTGATCTCGTTGTGTGATACGCCGGGTTTTATGGTTGGCGTCGATGCCGAAGAAGGGGCACAAGTGCGGCATTTTGCAAGGTTGTTTGTTACTGCTGCGAGCGTGACGATCCCTTGGCTGACCGTGGTGCTACGCAAGGGATATGGACTCGGCGCACAGGCCATGGCAGGGGGAAGTTTTCATGCCAAAGAATTGATTGTGGCTTGGCCAACTGGAGAATTCGGTGGCATGGGGTTAGAGGGTGCAGTTCGACTGGGGTTCAAACGCGAACTCGATGCAGCAGCCAGCGCAGCCGAGCGCGAGGCGCTCGAGCAACGGCTTATCGCCGCGGCCTACGAGAGGGGCGGGGCTCTCAACATGGCGAGCCATACCGAAATCGACGATGTCATTGACCCTGCAGAGACGCGCGCAAGATTGGTGTCTCTGCTGCGGGCATTCCCAGTTACACAAGCCCGAACGGCCAAAAAGCGCCCCATGGTCGACTCGTGGTGAACTCAGACAAAATAAACCTTGCTCATTGGGCTATCATCTCTGTACCAACAAACATGCGTATCTATGTGGATGCGTAAGAGGGAGAAAATAAAAATGAGAAAGCAGACTATTAAAGGTCTTGCTGTTGGTTTGGTAGCAGTGTTCGCGCTTGCCGCATGCGGTAGCTCGAGCTCGTCATCAGACACAACAGCAGCAGCAGTAGTAGACACGATGCCAGCCGAACCAGCAGGCTTGGCCTGTGAAGTCACCGACACCGGTGGCGTGGACGACAAGGGTTTCAACCAGATCGCACACGAAGGACTTCTGCAAGCAGAAGCTTCTTTGGGCGTCACAACAGAAGTGCTCGAATCAGCTTCAGATGCCGACTACGCACCAAACTTGCAGTCATTCATTGACAAAGGTTGCAATGTCATCGTAACTGTGGGCTTCTTGCTCGCAGACGCAACGAAGGCAGCAGCAGAAGCAAACCCAACCGTTCAGTTCGCAATTGTTGACTCCAACACTTCGGCTGCAAACGTGCAGGGTCTCACCTTCGCAACAGATCAGCCGTCATTCTTGGCTGGTTACATGGCAGCAGCAACAACCAAGACAGGCATTGTTGGCACATTCGGCGGAATCAACATTCCACCAGTGTCCATCTTCATGCAAGGTTTCGCTAAGGGCGTTGAGTATTACAACGCACAAAAGGGAACCAAAGTCAAGGTTCTTGGTTGGGACATTGCCAAGCAGGACGGAACATTTGCAGGAAACTTCAACAGCCTGGACGATGGTCGCAACATTGCCAAGAGTCAGTCTGACGAAGGCGCCGACATCATCTTCCCAGTGGCTGGTCCAGTGGGTCTTGGTGCTTCAGCATTCGCAATGGAATCAATGGGCAAGGTCAAGATCATTGGTGTTGACGTTGACATGAGCGTTTCTAACGCAACTCAAGCAGAAGTGTATGTCGGTTCGGTCTTGAAGAAGATTGACGCAGCAGTTCTTTCGGCAGTGGGCAGCGCGCTCAATGGCGAAGGCGGCGGCACTGACTACCTCGGCACCTTGGAGAACGGTGGAGTAGGCGTAGCAATTACGTCAACCATCACTCCTGAGTTGCAGGCTGAGTTGGATGCAATCACAGCAGGCATCATCGACGGTTCAATCGTCACCAAGTAATTTTTCGCTCAACCGAGCGAAGTAAGTAGTAACGAACGGGGGTCGCGAAAGCGGCCCCCGTTTTGTTTTGTATTAGTCTTTGCGAGATGGGGATGGGCGCCACATGCAACTAGAGCTTCGGGGAATCACAAAGCGTTTTCCTGGCGTTATTGCTAACGACAATGTCAATCTCACGCTCAAGACAGGCGAAGTTCTTTGTCTAATTGGTGAAAATGGCGCCGGCAAATCAACACTGATGAACGTGCTGTACGGCATGTATAAAGCAGAAGAGGGACAGATCCTTCTCGACGGAAGCCCGGTTGTGTTCACTTCACCAGCCGATGCAATTGCTGCCGGAATTGGAATGGTCCATCAACACTTCATGCTTGTACCGGTATTCACTGTTGCCGAAAACGTGGTGCTGGGTGTTGAACCAACAGGTCGATTTGGCAGCTTGGATATTGATAAGGCCCGAGAGATGGTGCGTGAGGTTTCAGATCGATACAACCTCAATCTTGATCCAGACGCGATCATTGAAGAATTGCCAGTCGGTGTGCAACAGCGAGTCGAAATCGTCAAGGTGTTGCTTCGAGATGCCAAAGTTGTGGTGTTCGACGAACCAACCGCGGTGCTCACTCCAAAAGAGATCATCGAGTTTTTTGAAATTGTCAAAACGTTGATCGCTGCTGGCCGCGGTGTGGTATTTATTACTCACAAGCTGAAAGAAGCGCTCAATGTTGCCGACAGAATTGCTGTCTTGCGTCGCGGACAAGTAGTCGGCGAGGTCGATCCCAAGAGTGCAACCGAGTCGCAGATTGCTGAAATGATGGTTGGTCGGCCAGTGCAACTCATTGTTGACAAAAAGCCTCATGCACCAGGTGAAGTTGTGCTCGAAGTGAAGGATCTTTCGATTGTTGATGCTGACGGTCGAACAATGGTGGATCATGTTTCGTTCACCGTGCGAGCGGGCGAGGTCGTGGGGATCGCTGGAGTGCAAGGCAATGGCCAAACCGAATTGGTGGATGCACTGACTGGATTGCGTCACTCCACCCGAGGAAGAGTTGAGTTAGACGGCCAGGACATCACATCGGCATCGCCACGCGAGCGGCACTCGAAGGGCATTGCCCATGTTCCGGAAGATCGCCAGCGGCAAGGTTTGGTTGGGGGACTCAGCGTTGCAGAGAACTTGGTATTAACCAGGTACCACGACGAAGAGTTCAGTAACGGAATCGTGATGGATTGGCCTGCAGCGCACCGAGTGGCGGAGAGTCTCATCACCGAATACGACATTCGTACGCCTAGTGCAGATATTGAAGCAAGTACTTTGTCGGGCGGCAATCAACAGAAAGTGATTGTTGCGCGAGAACTCAGTCGTCCGCTTCGGTTGTCGATAGCGGCGCAACCTACTCGTGGTGTTGACGTTGGCTCAATTGAGTACATTCACTCGCGCATCATTAAAGAACGTGACACGGGTACGGCAGTGTTGATTGTGAGTACCGAACTTGATGAAGTGATGGCACTTTCTGACAGACTGCTTGTGATGTATCGAGGAAAAATTGTTGCAGATCTCGATCCGAAGGCGACATCAGCAATGGACGTTGGTTTGTACATGGCCGGTTCGCGACCTGCAAGTGCGGTGAATGCATGAAAATTGTTGCATCCTTGCGCAAAATTGCCGAGCGGATAGCACGTACGAGTTCATTTCGCATCACACTGCTTGCCGTGTTGTCGGCGATGGTTGTTGGTGCGTTCATCATCATCTTGTCCGACATTGACAAACTGCAAAACGGCGACATCATTGGGGCGATTCGCACTGTCGGCAGCGCTTACTGGGCACTGGTTGTTGGCTCTTTCGGCTCACTGCGCGCAATTTCTGCAACAATCAATAGTGCTACGCCACTTATTTTGTGCGGGCTTTCGGTAGCCGTCGCGTTCAAGGCTGGTCTTTTCAATATTGGCGCAACTGGCCAGATGCTTGCTGGTGGCATGGCAGCACTGTGGGTTGGCTTTGCGATGGATGGCCCCGGTTATGTTCAGGTTCCGCTCGCGGTGTTGGCCGGCGCGTTGGGCGGTGCAGCGTATGGCGCTATTCCCGGAATTTTAAAGGCACGCACAGGTGCGCACGAAGTCATCACCACGATCATGCTCAACAACATGGCCGGATTCATGGTGTTGTGGTTGCTCAAAACCAATCTGTATCAACGCGCAGATCGCACAGACCCAATTTCCAAACTCGTTACGGCACCCGGACACTTGCCGCGTCTTTTTGGGTTTCTGGACAACAGGCCAGACTTGATCGCTCACGCTGGGTTCGTCGTAGCAATATTGGCCGTCATTGTGTATTGGTGGTTTCTCAATCGAAGCACAACCGGTTTTGAATTTCGCGCGTTTGGAATGAATGCAGATGCTGCGCAGTATGCGGGGATGCACACCAAGCGACTTACGGTGATGGCAATGATGTTTGCAGGAGCGTTTGCAGGTTTGGCAGGCTCGGCAGAAGTGTTGGGCACCTACGGCTACGCCTCACAAAACTTTGCGGGCAACATTGGTTTCGATGCAATAGCAATTGCACTTCTCGGACGATCTTCTCCAGTCGGAACGTTGTTTGCCGCGCTGTTGTTTGGCGCTCTGCAGGCCGGTGGACGCCAGATGCAAGCAAATACAGATGTGCCAATCGACCTCATCGTCGTGTTGCGCGCACTCATTGTGATGTTTATCGCTGCACCGTTATTGATCAAGGCAATTTGGCGCGTCAAAGTTGCGCCTTCATCTACTGGCCAGACATTTAGGGGATGGGGTTCATGAGCACTGTCGATCCGGTAGTCCTTCCTCTCGTTTCTGCCGAACAACGCAAGCAAGCGCGAAGCGTTGGTTTCACGCTCGTCGTACTCGGAATCGTCGCTGCGTTTGTGCTCGGTAATCGACCAGGCGATGCAGGCTTCAAACTTGTCGATTCCTACATTTTTGTTATTCCTGCTCAGCCATTTGCGCGTATGTTGGCAGTTGTTTTGATCGCGCTCGGCGCAGCGCAATTGCTCAAGGGTTTTGGCAAGTGGACCAACGTTGTTTTGAGTATTGCTGCAGCAACTTTTGTGGTTTCGTTTTTAGCTTGGGCCGCTTCGGGTGGATCATTCAGTCTTACTGGCATGTTGCAAGACACTGTGACGCGAAGTGTGCCGATCATTCTTGGCGCTATCGCAGGAATCTTGTGCGAGCGAAGTGGCATTATCAACATCGCAATCGAGGGTCAACTGTTGGGCTCTGCATTTGCTGGAGCGGTTGCCGGCTCTCTGCTTGGTCCGTGGGTTGGGATCATTGCAGCAATTGCAATGGGAGTCGGACTTTCTGCGATTTTGGCAGTTTTTTCAATTCGATACCGCGTTGATCAGGTGATCGTTGGTTTCGCTATCAACTTCTTTGCCCTGGGGCTTACGAGCTTTCTTGCAGCACGCGTGTTGACCGATCACCCCGACTACAACATTCTTGCTCCTTTTCGGCCTATTGCATTGCCACTCCTGAGCGACATTCCCGTGATCGGAGTTGTACTCTTTACCCAAACCTTGTTTGTGTATTTCGCTTACGTCGCAGTTGCTGTTGCTACATGGAGTCTGTATCACACCAAGTGGGGACTACGCACTCGCGCAATTGGTGAATATCCAAAGGCCGCTGGCACACTCGGCGTTGATGTCATCAAACTGCGTTACCGCAACGTACTTATTGCAGGGGCGGTTGCTGGAGTCGGCGGAGCATGGTGGCCGATCGGCATGGTCGGCAGGTTTGACCAAAACATTACGAATGGTCGTGGTTTTATTGCGCTCGCCGCGGTGATCTTTGGTCGCTGGCATCCGGTTGGTGCATTAAGCGCTGCGCTTGTGTTTGGTCTTGCAGAAGCAATGCAATTGAAAATGTCCAACTTGGACACTGGAATACCCTCAGAGTTTTTGTTGATGGCCCCTTACCTTGTAACGCTGGTTGTCGTTGCTGGCTTCGTTGGTCGCAGCCGTGGACCAAAGGCCGCCGGACAGGCCTACGACGCGCAATAGAGCAACGAGTACAAAGTTGTTTTTATTTTTGCTTTGGTCTAAATGCGTTCAGACCGCCACCGACCTCAATGTGGGCTCCACCAATCAGGTCGACGCAATAGGGAATCGCTGGCATTACGGCCGTTAAGCACTCGGCAATCGAGCTCGGTTTACCTGGCAGATTGACAATCAACGACGATCCTCGGATGCCTGCTGTTTGTCGCGACAAGATTGCCGTTGGAACCACTAGCAAACTCACCTGACGCATCAGTTCTCCAAAGCCAGGCATCATTTTGGTGCACACGGCTTCAGTTGCTTCTGGTGTGATGTCGCGAAGCGCTGGGCCAGTGCCACCCGTGGTCACAATGAGACAACAGTTTTCCGAATCTGCGAGCTCGATCAGCGCGCCTGACACTGCAGCAACTTCGTCGGGCACCACACGACTGACCGCAATCCATTCATTGGTCAGGTGTGTGGTGAGAAAATCTTTGATTGCAGGGCCACCCAAGTCTTCATACACACCGGCAGATGCGCGATCCGAAACGGTGACGATGCCTATTCGTGCAATTTCGTTACTCATGATGCGCAAACTTACCACTGCAACAAACGAGTGTCGCCCTTGCCTTTTGGATTGGTGATGCGTATCCACAGCGATTTGCGTATTTGTGAGAGTCCGTAACGAAAACCAACACGGTGGAAGGCAGCACGAGAAACGATTGTCAGTCGCTCGGTGGTCTCGCGCAAGTTGTTGAGTAAAGCTTGTTGGATCGGGTTAAGCACCAATGAAGTTGATGGCGCTGTGAAGTTATGGCGCTCGAAACCAAACCATTCGTAGTCTTCGTGATACGTGTCAGCAATGAGGTCGGCTGTTTC
>QYPH01000022.1 GCA_007279905.1 Actinomycetota bacterium
AGCAACTTGGGGTGCATTCATTTCGATCATCACGTTGATCGTGGCGCGAGCTGCTGCAGTTGCAATTGCTGTTCCGCTAAAGGTGCTGCCGTGGTCTCCTGGTTGAAACACCGAGGCAACTTCACGTTTGGCCCAAATCGCTCCAATTGGCATCCCGTTACCCATTGCTTTTGCAAGTGTCACCACATCGGGCTTGATCTTTGATTGCTCAAAGCCAAACCAATCACCTGTGCGCGCAAATCCAGTCTGCACTTCATCCATCATTAACAACACTCCGCGTTCCTTACACATGGCACTTACGGCTTGCAGATATTCAACGCTTGCAGGAATTACTCCGCCTTCACCTTGCACGCTTTCGAGTAATACAGCCGCAACACTTCCATCAACAGCCATATCCATTGCGGCGAGATCACCAAACACGACGTGGCGAAAACCCTCTGGCATTGGTTGAAAACCTTCGTGCTTTGCTGGTTGACCAGTTGCGGCGAGCGCAGCAAGCGTGCGACCATGAAAGCTCCCGAGCGCACTGACCACCGTATGACGGCCTCTCCCACCAAATTTTCGAGCAAGTTTGATCGCTGCTTCTATCGATTCTGCACCAGAGTTGCAAAAGAACACTTGCCCACCACCGCCAAGAAGTTTGTCAACCATGACGGCGGCTTCTGTTGCGACAGGGTTGGAAAAGAAGTTGCTGACATGCATCAGCGTCGCTGCTTGCTCACAAATTGCAGCGGTCACTACCGGGTGACTGTGGCCAAGAGATGTGACCGAGATGCCCGACAAGAAGTCGAGATACTGCTTGCCCGTAGAGTCCCACAATTGAGTTCCGCTACCGCGAACAAACATCACCTGTGGAGCACCAAATACGGGAATGAATGGACAGTAACCAGCACTGCTATCAGTCTGTGCGTCAAGCAATTGGGTTGCAGTTGTCGAACCAGAAAATGCATGCGTTGGTTTCATAATCTCACGTCGCTGTCTTGAGAAATCATGGTGCCGACACCAGCAATCGTAAACAACTCGATCAGCAGTACGTGCGCAATACGCCCATCAAGAATGTGGCAATCATGCACTGTTTGTTGCAGAGCCGAAACACAACTTTCCATTTTGGGAATCATTCCACCATCGATCGAACCGCTCGACAACATTTCGGATATCTGACTGGCGGTCGCTTTGCGCACCAGGCTTGTTGGGTCATCCTTTTCCGCACGCAAACCCTCAATGTCGGTGAGATAGATCAACTTCTCGGCTCCGAGTGCTACAGCGATGGCGGCAGCGGCAGTGTCGGCATTGACGTTGTATGCCTGCCCAGCAGTATCACAGCCAATGGTTGCAACAACCGGAATTGCGTTGTCGTGAAGAGCCGTCAACAGCACGGTCGGATCAACCGACGTGATATCACCAACAAAACCAAGCTCGGGATCGCGCTGAACAACCTGCAACAATCCTGCATCTTGGCCCGACACACCAACCGCACGAGCACCATGCACATTGATTGCCGAAACCAATTGTGGATTAATAGTTCCCAGCAAGACCATGCTCGCAATTTCAACCGTCTCTTGATCAGTGACACGAAGTCCATTCTTGAATTCAGGCTTTTTGCCCAGCCTTTCCATGAGTGCGCTGATCTGAGGGCCGCCGCCGTGTACGACAACAGGCTTAATACCAACAGCATGCATGAGCGCAATGTCTCGAGCAAATGTGCTCGCCGCATCTACATCGCTAGAACCTGCAAGTGCATTACCGCCGTATTTGACAACGACAATTTTTCCGGCAAAACGCTGAATATACGGCAATGCCTCACTGAGCATCGAACCCGTCAACTCATGCGTTGACTCCATGACTGGTCGTAGTGAAGTGTCGTGACTCATGGATACATACCAACACTGCTCAAGCCAGTCGTTTCAGAAATACCCAAAGCCACATTGGCCGCTTGTATCGCGCCACCTGAAGCACCTTTTGCCAAATTGTCAATCGCGCATAGCACCACCACATAGCCCGTTCGCTGATCGAAACGAGCCGTAAGGTGCGCAGAGTTGGAACCTAGTGTTGCCTTGGTTGAAGGCGGAGTTGGTCTCACCACCACAAAAGGCTCGCGCTTATACGACCTTGCCAACGATGCCAACAACGATGCAGTCGTTGGAGTGGTGCCCACCGTTGGACGCGCGTAACAAGTTGCCAAAATTCCCCGATTCATAGGCGCAAGATGTGGAGTGAACAATATTTGAGCGCCAGTCACTTGCTCCATCTCGGGCGTGTGTCGATGATCGAGCAATCCATACGCAGAGAAGTCTTCATCAACCGACGTAAACATCGCGTTGTTCTTTAATGCCCGACCCGCACCGCTCACACCAGAAGCAGCATCGACAATCACACCTGTTGACTGGATCAAGCCTTGACGAACTAATGGAGCAAGAGCCAAACTTGCGGCAGTGACATAACAACCTGGTGTGGCAATTAAGCGCGCAGTTTTGAGTTGCGATCGAAACATCTCTGGCAATCCATAGACGGCATCGGCAATGAGCTCTGGACACGAATGCTCAAACCCGTACCACGTTGGATACAGAGTTGGATCAGTCAGTCGAAATGCAGCCGATAGGTCGACGACAAGACGAACCTTGCCAAACAGTTGCGGCACAATCTGCAGTGACGCCTCGTGTGGAAGCCCCAAAAACACCACGTCACACGAGAGCGCACGATCGATGTCGTATTCTTCAAATACCAAATTTGGGTACGCAACTGCGAGTGATGGATACAGTGCGCTCGCCAGCGTGCCGGCCTGGCTGTCGCCAGTGGCATACACAACGTCAAATTCGGGGTGTTGCGCGCACAGACGTAGTAGCTCTGCCCCAGTAAACCCAGATGCACCAATTATCCCGACGGAAAACATACTGCATAATCATACATGATAATGCATAACAATGCAACGACCCTACTAGCGCAGTTCTGCACCGAGCTTCTGGGCCGCAGCAATGCATCGAGCCCTGGCATCGGCAATTTCAGTGTCCGCAAGGGTTCGATCTGGTGCCTGAAATCTCAACCTGTATGCCAGGCTTCGTGAGCCTTCAACCACACCTTTGCCTCGATAGATATCAAACAGTGCGAGTTCTGCCAACAAATTGCCTGCCGCTTGACGCAAACTCTTGAGCAATAATCCGGCAGCCACTGTTTGTGGCACAGTAAAGGCAAGGTCAAAGTCGCTTGACGGGTATTTACTGACGACTTGAGCGAGAGCGACCTTTGGGGTTTCGCCAAGCACTATTGACAAGTTGATCTCGACGCATGCAACCCGCCCAAAGACTCCGTAATTAGCCAAAACAGTTGGATCAATCTCGCCCACTGCACCGAGCACAATTTTGCCTCTCCTCAGTTGCGCCGAACGAGTTCCGTGAAATCCGCCAGGAGCAACGTCTTGGAAGAGTTGTGCTCCGATGCCCAAGTATTGCGATATCTGAGACCAACAGTCCATTGCCTTTGTTGCATCTGCCTCAGCAAACACCACACACAGAACTTCGTGCTCGTCCGGCAACTGCTCGACACCCTGAGGGTAAACATGTCCCACTTCGAATAACGAAACATCGTTAATGCGATGCGACTGGTTGTACGCAATTGCTCGCAGCAAACCTGGACGCAACGAAGTTCGCAACACACTTTCTTCCGCTACAAGCGGATTTGCGAGTCGCAATGCATTGTCTTCTGACAAACCGCACCGAAGCAAGTCGCCTGGTGCCAAAAATGGGTTTGGCATTGCTTCCGATGCCCCAAGTGAAAGAACAAAATCGCGTACACCGCGTCGACGCTGTTGCACGGCCGACAGCCTGCCGTGCACAGGAGACTTGGGAACTACCTTGCCAATTTCGTCGTAACCATAATGTCGAGCAATCTCCTCGATCACATCAATCTCTTGAGAACAATCTGGTCTCCACGATGGAACAATAATTGTGACGGCATTGGAAGTATCGGGTTGCAAAACTCCAAATCCGATTGGTTCGATCAATGAGCGAACACGATCTACATCGATATCAATCCCTAATACACGTTTGATTTGATCAAGTCGCAATGAAGTACTGCGGTCTTGTGCTGGCAGTGCATCGGTTCGTGCGTCTGTGCCCTGAGCATGAACCACGAGATCGGGGCACGTGAGGCTCAACAACTGTGCAAAACGTGCCACAGCGAGATCAGAACCATATGGGTCTACTCCTCGTTCAAATCGGAGCGAAGCCTCTGTGCGAAGAGAAAGACGCGAAACAGATGCAGCAATTCCTAATGGTTCGAACCACGCAATTTCAAGCGCTATCGCAGTAGTTGATGAGCTAATTTGTGAGCCCGCACCACCCATAATCCCTGCAATACCAACAGGGCGATCCTTGGCATCACAGATCAACAGATCTTGTGGGCCAAGAGTTCGGCTTGCGTCATCCAGTGTCGTTATCGCTTCTGTGTCGTTGGCACAACGCACAATAAATCCGTCTGCCACCGTGTTCAAGTCGTATGCATGGTTTGGCTGATTCAACTCGAGATTGACCAAGTTTGAAACATCGACAACATTGTTGATCGACCGCATTCCTGCCCGACTCAATCGCTGGGCAATCCACGCTGGCGAGTCGGTCACCACAACACCACTCATCACCGTGACACTGAATCTGCCACAACGATCAGTGGCGCGAATGTCTACAGGAATGCTGTGCTTTTTGCCGGACGCAATCGCTGCGTCTTTGTGAGGCAACAAAGACAAACCGAGATGAGCTGCGAGATCGCGAGCAACACCGAGATAGCCGGTGCAGTCTGGTCGATTGCGTGTCACATCCAAATCAAAAACGACGTCTTTGGTTATGCCCAACGCGCTAAACACGTCTGTACCCAACTCAAGGTGACTGGGCAAGATCATGATGCCTGTCGCATCAGCGCTCAGTCCCAATTCTGTGCCAGAGCACAACATTCCTTCGCTATCAATTCCCAAGATTCCACGCTGACCGATGACTCGACCATCGGGCATTTGGGTACCAAGTGTGGCGAGCGGAATCAGATCGCCCGGCTGCATATTGAATGCACCACACCACACATGCTTTTCAACACCGTCACCAGCATCGACATAGACGCGATGCACTTTTGCCGCGTCGGGATGACGTTCGGTGCGCAGCACCTTGGCAACGACAACGCCTGCGACAGGCAAACCAACTATTTCAATGCCTTCGACAGCGAGGCCAAGTTTGGTGATTGACTCCGCGATCGCATCAACATCTGTACCAAAATCAGCAAATTCATTCAGCCATGAATGCAAAATTTTCATGAGAACTGCCTCAGGAATCGCAAATCATTGGTGTACATCTCGCGAATGTCTTCTACATTGTGTCGCTCTTTTGCCATGCGATCAATGCCAAATCCAAATGCGAATCCAGTAAATACGTCGGGGTCGATGCCGCCGGCTCGCAACACATTTGGATGCACCATGCCACAACCACCGAGTTCGATCCAGTCACCATTGTGGCGCTTGATATCAAATTCGGCTGATGGCTCGGTAAACGGAAAAAACGACGGTCGCAGCCTGCTTGTGAATTCATTGCCGAAAAAAGCTTTTGTGAACGACTCGATGATCCCAGCCAAGTGCGCGAAGGTGATGTCACGATCGATCACAAGACCTTCGATCTGATGAAATACGGGCATATGTGTTGCATCAGGAGTATCGCGTCTAAAAACTCTGCCAGGCATCACCGCATATATTGGTGGCTCCCACGTCTGCATTACGCGAATCTGCACAGGCGAAGTATGTGTGCGCAGCAACACCGTATTTGCTTCATGTTCGACAGAAAACGGTTCGATAAACATGGTGTCAAACTCACTTCGAGCAGGATGCGTCCGCGGCATGTTTAACGCCTCGAAGTTATAAAAATCAGTTTCCACTTCTGGTCCTTCGGCAACTTGAAATCCGAGACCGATAAACACATCTTCAAGTCGCTCCATTGCTTGCGTGACAATGTGCGAATAACCACGACGATTTGGCGAAACAAACTCGGTGAGATCAATCCCCTCACCGGCAACCTGTGCTGCTCGCTCAATGATCAAGAACTCGGCAATCCGCTGTTGGAGCGCTCGATCTATCTCTTGAGCACTCTCATTGATCAGTTGACCGGCCATCTTGCGGGCCTCTTGGTCTTGAATCTTGCCCAGTCCAGATCGAAGCGTATTGAGGGCACTCTTTTTATTTGCTAAATCGCTTCCGATCTTGGAAACTGCGGCTGCATCAGGGGCATTGGCAATTGCACTCAACGCCAACGAACGGGCTGCCTCTACTTGGGCGCCGAGATCGAAAGTCGCTTCACTAGACATATCTTCACTACTTTACTCGTTGCGAGAAGCGTGATCCCGTTGTTTAGCAACCTCGAAGCACACCAATGTCGCTGCCATAGCAACATTGAGACTCTCGCTACGACCCCGATGTGGCACCATCACCCACTGATCAATACTTTCGGTATTGCCAAGTCCATGTGCTTCGTTGCCGACCACGATTGCGACCCGATCAGTAAAGTTGGCTTCGGTGAAGTCAATACTTCCCTCTTGGTCATGCGAAGACGTGCCGATGACACGAAAGCCAGCGGCCTGCAACTTGTAGGTCTTGACATCTTCAACGATTGGCACGTAAAACATTGAGCCAGCAGATGCACGAACGACTTTGGGATTGAATGCTTCAACCGTTCCGGGCGTCAGCACAACAGCAGCAGCACCGGCCGCTTCAGCCGAGCGAAAGATTGTGCCCAGATTCCCTGGATCAGAGATGCCGTCGGCAACAACCACCCAGGATGCTTTGGCAATTGCATCCATGCCAAACGTACGCCTCTTCACGATCGCAATAACTGGCTGCGGGGTCGTCGTAGATGCAACTCGTTCGAGCACTCCATTGTCAAGAATGTGAACTGGGGTATCACTCCCCAACACCGCCATTCCGTCGGGCGCAACAAACTGTTCTTCGATGTGCCAACCCGCACTAATCGCTTCAGCGATCAACATCGGACCTTCAACTACAAAACAGCCCTCTTCGATCCGTTCGCTGCGCCGACTTGTCAGTCGACGCAGACGTTGGACACGTGGATGTGTAAAACCGAGACGAACCTCGCTCAGACGAGAGCCCCTCTGGCGGTTTCTACTAGAGCCTTGAAGGCCACTTCATCATGAACTGCGAGGTCTGCCATGATCTTGCGATCGACAACTACTCCAGCTTTTGTTAGTCCTGCAATCAAACGGCTGTATGTGAAGTCGTTTTGGCGACATCCAGCGTTGATGCGGGCAATCCACAAACTGCGAAACTCGCCCTTCTTTGCACGGCGGTCACGAAACGCATACTGACCGGAGTGAAGAACTTGTTCGTTGGCCGAACGGAACGTGCGGCTTCGATCGCCGTAGTAGCCCTTTGCCTTCTCGAGAATTGCCTTGTGTTTCTTTCTTGCATGTACTGCTCTTTTTACGCGTGCCATGTTAAAACCCTTTCGTCAAGTTGTTGATTCAGTCGATATTGAGAGAACTTAATTTTCTAACGCATTCCCAGCAAGCGCTTGATGCGCTTGACGTCACCGGAGTGAACGTCAACGGATCCGTCGAGACGACGGGTGCGAGTAGAAGCTTTGTGTTCAAACAAGTGCTGGCGCATTGATTGCTGACGTCGCAACTTGCCGGTGCCAGTCGTCTTGAAACGCTTGGCCGTTGTCTTTGATGTTTTCATCTTTGGCATTGTGTGTCTCCTAGTATTTCTGTCGAGAGTGTTTGTGGATAAAAATTATTCGGCTGCAGCTTCGGCTACTACTTCTGCTACTACTTCGACTTGTGGTACTGGCGCTTCTTCAACAGGTGCAGTCGTTGGGACTGGTGCCGTTGTTGTCGCTGCCGGTTTCGGTGTCGATGCCGGTGCTGCTGGTTTTGTACTTGGTTTTTTGACCGCTTTCTTTTCCGGCGAGAGCACCATCGTCATATTTCGGCCTTCTAATCTCGCCATGGTGTCCACGCGAGCAAGTTGACCTAAATCTTCGATCACCGCGTCAAGAATTTTTGTTCCCAACTCCGGGTGAGCCATTTCACGCCCTCTGAATTGCAGGGTGACCTTGACCTTGTGACCTTCCTCGAGAAACTCGTGGATGTGGCGCACTTTGGTATTGAAGTCACCTTTGCCAATCTTCGGCTTGAACTTCACCTCTTTCATCGTGATCTGAATTGTCTTCTTGCGCGATTCCTTGATTCGTTGCGCTTCTTCGTAACGGAACTTTCCGTAGTCCATAATGCGACATACGGGCGGATCTGCTTGAGCAGCTACTTCAACGAGATCGAGTTCTGCGACACGGGCTCTTGCGAGTGCTTCGACGATCGATACGACTCCAACTTGTGAACCATCTGCATCAACGAGGCGAACTTCGCGGGCGCGAATTCGTTCGTTGTACCGTGGTTCGTTAATTGGCGGTGCTATGGCTGGACTCTTTTATGCAAGCGGTGTGGCCTCCTGTAGTTGATGACGTCTTGCTCAACGATCCAAGATGTTGGCAGGCGCGCGAAAGCCGAAGCACTGGGGCTTACGCCTCACCAGCACTACCGACCCAAACGCACTTGCCAGCATCACTTCACGTCCTGTAAGACGATATGTGTACTGAAATCTTGTGGTCAGGTGGAGGAACAAAGTTCCCCACTTGGGCTATTAGCGTATCGCAGATGAGTCAACTCCCCACCGATCAGAACAAACCAGAAACCCAACTCGAAGACGCTGCCGAAGCGCTTGCCGATGCCCGAGAACGTTTGGGTGAGGCACCAGCGCATGTGGTGATAGTCAACCACATCATGGGCCTCTATGAACTTGCGGCCATCCATTTGTCGGCCGAGCCTCCGCACCTGGTCGAGGCAGCACTTGCCATTGATGCAGTCGCATGCTTGGTGGAAGGACTCGGAACACGGCTCGGCGATGAACACGCGACATTGTCTGATGCACTAGGAAATATCAGACTGGCTTTTGTACAGATCAAGGGCGCGGTATTGCCTTCGGGGAGCCAAGAAAACTAGAGCTTGGCGATCTCTGACGCCTCTTGGTTGCCAAACCTGTGGGCGACAACAAATCGTACGTGAGCACCAATTTCAATTTCACGTGTTCCGTCTACGATCTCGGCGCAGTGAAAAAGATACTGCTCTCCATCTGCAGTGATGTACCCAAGACCTCGGTGACTATCAAAACTTTCAACGACACCGTTCATGAGTCAAACCTGCTGTTTGTGTCGAAACGTGCACCCAGCGACCAATCAAGAGCAGCGATGCGCGATTTACCTTCTGGCTGAACCTCCACCAACTCCACACAGCCATGGGCGCACGCAACCAATACACGGCCGTCGACAACGCGAATTGCTCCGCTCGTATTCATAGCCGCATCTGTGCTCCAGCTCGTTGGCGGCGCGCAGATATTGAGCGAGTGAATTTTGAGTCGCTTGTTGTGCAACATCGCAAAAGCACCGCCGACACGCACCTGGCGATCTGCACACTGTGCATCTTGAGACCAATCAATCTGTAGATCGTTGCTGGTGATCTTTGATGCAACAACAATGTCACCGTGTTGCGCTACTGCGAAACTCGGACCATCAGTCAAAACTTGCACGAGCAATGGCAGTGCCAAGTCGCCGAGCCTCTCTCGCAGCGACGCAACAGTGTCACTGCTAGCAATTGGAGTACTCGCCGAAGCCAGAATGTCGCCAGCATCCAGCTGTTCAACGACCTGCATGATGCACACTCCTGTCACTTTGTCACCAGCAAGAATTGCGCGCTCTACCGGTGCTGCACCACGCCATCTTGGCAACAGCGAATAATGAATATTGATCATCGGCATCACCTGCAAGACACTGGTGGCAATGATGTGGCCATACGCGACAACAACACCGACAGTGTTGCTTTGCGTCATGCCGATTGAATTTGCTTTCGTATTCGCTGACAATCGCGCTGACAGTTTGGCTGACAATTTGAC
>QYPH01000054.1 GCA_007279905.1 Actinomycetota bacterium
AGTCATATCGCCAAGCGTCACCGAATCACCCAATGCAAGCAGCTGCACTTCAACTGGTTTCTGTGACGTTTGAAACAACTTTGCGGTGCCCGCAATCAGAATCACTACGCCACATATCAGCGCCCACAAAATCAATTTACGAGTACTCATACTCCAACAAGCCTAGATCAGCGCGCCTTTGTTTGTTTGAGTACTATCAGTCACATGCGAGTATCGATCAAAGCAGTGTTGATAGGCATTCTTGCTCTTACCGCCATTTCATGCGGAGCCGATACGACCACTCAGACAACTGATTCGGTGAGTCAATCGCAATCAACATCAACAGCAACATCAACGACTGATTTCAATGCGACCCTTGTTGGCGGTGGCGAAATCAATTTGCAATCCGAATTACAGAAGTCTCCTGTTGCACTGTGGTTTTGGGCGCCTGGTTGAACCACGTGCAACTATGAAGCACCCTCGGTCGAGGTGGCAAACAAACAACTTGCAGGCAAAGTACACATCATTGGTGTGGCATGGAATGGATCAGAACAATCAATGCAGGAGTTCGTCACCAAGCACCAACTCACATTTGCAAACATCAAAGATAATGATGGTCTAATTTTTGCGCAGTTCGAAGTGCCTTATCAACCAGCTTGGGTGTTTATCCGACAAGATGGAACATCCGAAACAAATGTGGGTGCAATGGACGAAGTAACCTTGACGGCGATGCTCAATAAGTTGGGGGGATCCTGATGGGTCTGAAAAATATGATGAAGGCGGCCAACAAAGGCATTAGAGAGTTGGATGCCGAACGTCTCGTCGACAAATTCATCGACCTCAATCTGACACCGCTCGGAGAAGTTGTTGTCCGCACCAAGGTCAAAGTGTGTGGCGAAGTGAAGCGCATGACGATGAAACCAAGGTCTGGTATCCCATCAATGGAAATTGTGATCAACGATGGGACAGGTCAGGTCACTGTTATTTTCAGTGGTCGTCGCCACATCGCCGGCATCGAACACGGTGGATGCATCGCAGTTGAAGGTGTTGCGTATCAGGAACGCAACAACACAGTGTTTTTAAACCCTGTCTACACGCTGCTGCCGCACGGAGCAGAATAAAATTTCGGTTGTGACGGCTAACTAGCCAACCAATATTTTTTGCACTGCGGCTTCGGCGTCTTCAGAGATCAGCGCCATTACTTCGTCGCCCACGCGCAACACCGTTGCTTTGTCGGGCACCATCACGCGCTCGTCGCGCACAATTGCAACAACAGTTGCGCTGCGTGGAAACTGCAATTCTGAAAGTGCTTTATCTTTGGCGGGTGATGACTCTGCCAATGTGACCTCAACGAGTTCTGCTTTGCCACCCTTAAGTTGCATCAAGCGCACAAATGCTCCGACAGTCACTGCTTCTTGCACCAGGCTCGTGATGAGGTGTGGCGTCGACACCGAAACATCTACGCCCCACATGTCATTAAACATCCAATAGTTGTTTGGGTTGTTGACGCGAGCAACCACGCGTGGCACGCCGAACTCTTGCTTTGCCAAGAGCGATACCACAAGGTTGTCTTCGTCGTCACCAGTTACAGACGCAACAACATCAGCAAGTGTTACTCCGGCCGCTGCAAGCACTGTCACATCGCATGCATCGCCTTGATGCCACTTGACTCCAGTTGTTGTGCTCGACTGCCCATACTCGCGCACGACTGCGCGATCGCTTTCGATAATTGTTACTTCATGTCCAGATTCAAAAAGTTGTTGTGCAGTAAACCTGCCAACACTGCCCCCACCCGCAATGACCACTTTCATGTTCAGTGACCCTTTCCGTTTGGTGCTGATGCAAGGCTTGCATCAAATTGGCTCAGCGAAGCAATCTCTGATGCGACATACACAACATCACCTTCTTGAACAATGGTGTCAGCATTTGGAATCATTGCCGAGCCGAGTCTGCGCACAGCAACAACACGGGCTGATGCTGTTCCAATAGTTGTAACTCGTTGGCCTATCAAATGTTTTGGCATCTCTCGCTCAACAAGCACGACCGAAGCACTCGGGTCTGTCCATTCAACCGCTGGCAATTCTGGCAAGATGCGTCGCAAAATGCGCTCTGACGTCCACTTAACTGTCGCAACGGTCGCGATACCAAGTCGCTCATAAATTTCGGCGCGCTTCGGATCATAGATGCGCGCCACTACTCGCTCAATCCCAAACTCTTCGCGAGCAACGCGGGCGATCAAAATATTTGAGTTGTCACCATTGGTTACTGACGCGAGCGCACCAGCTCGTTCGATGCCAGCCTCAATGAGCACATCACGATCAAAACCAATTCCGGTGATCTTCTGACCAGTGAACGATTCGCCGAGCCGCGAAAACGCTTCAGGTTTACGATCAATAACGGCCACCGTATGACCAGCAGCGGTGAGCTCTCGACCCAAAGTCGAGCCAACCCGCCCGCATCCAACTATGACTACATGCACTTCGGTCTCCTAGTTTCCTTGACAGTCAAACAGCGTAGGCGAATTACTCGCTGCTAGAGGCTCCCGTGTGGCAGGCTTCATATCGCTTATGGCTACATCTACCAAATCCAGTGCGATAAAGCGGTTCCTCATCGGTAAACCGATCCCCACATCCGAAGACGCCCATCAACGCCTGAGCAAGAAAGTTGCTCTTCCAGTTTTTGCAAGTGACGCAATCTCCTCTACTGCATATGCAACCGAGGAAATCCTGATCGTCTTTTTGTCGCTAGGCGCAGTGGGAATGGCTGCCTATTCAATGCTTGTTCCTATTTCGCTGATTGTCATTGCGCTACTAACAATCGTGGTGATCAGTTATCGACAAACTATTTTTGCTTACCCAAACGGCGGCGGCTCATACATCGTTTCAAAGGAAAATCTCGGCGAATACCCCGGTCTGGTCGCCGGTGCCTCACTACTTATTGATTATGTATTGACCGTCTGCGTATCGGTAGCAGGTGGAGTTGCGGCGATTATTTCGGCATTCAACGGCCTTGCTCCTCACCGTGTTCAGATCTGCATCGGCTTTGTGCTTTTGATGATGGTCGCCAACCTACGTGGGCTGAAAGAGTCGGGTGCACTATTTGCTCCACCGACCTACCTCTACGTGCTTTCCTTGATCGCCCTGATTGTTGTTGGCCTTTACAGAGTCTTTGTGCAGCATCTTCCACCGATCGAACACAGCGGCGAGGCACAACATCTTTTGGAGATGCAGGGATCCGTCACTGCTTTCTATTTTCTCAAAGCGTTTTCGTCTGGTGCAGTCGCTCTCACTGGCGTTGAAGCAGTTTCTAATGGTGTACCTGCATTCAAAAAGCCAGAGTCACGCAATGCAAGTACCACACTGATCTGGATGGCAGTGATTCTCGGATCTTGCTTCTTTGGACTCAGCATCTTGGCCCAACACCTTCAACCAGTAAAAGATCATGAGGGCAAAATTCCCAACACCGTTCTCGCACAGTTGGCCGAACAGGTGTATGGCGGACGAAATATTTTCTTCTATGTCACACAGTTTGCGACTTTTGCGATTTTAATTCTGGCGGCAAACACCTCGTATGCAGACTTTCCACGACTTTCTTCGCTTATCGCCAAAGACAACTACCTGCCCCGCCAGTTTTCCAATCGCGGAGATCGTTTGGTTTTTTCGAACGGCGTAATCTTTCTCAGTTTCGCATCCATTGGATTGCTAGTCGCATTCAAAGGGCAGATCAGCGCACTGATTCCCTTGTATGCAGTTGGTGTATTCACGGGTTTCACGCTCAGCCAAGCAGGAATGGTTGTCCATCACTACAAGCATCGTGAAGCCAAGTGGAAAGTCCACATGGCGATCAACGCGGTTGGATCAGTCACCACATTTTTCGTTGCAGGCATTTTCGTTGTTGTCAAATTTACCGACGGCGCATGGATTCCTGCAATCTTGATTCCGATCATGATGATTGGATTTAAAGGTATTAATCGTCACTACACCCGCGTCAGATCATTCTTGCTTCCAAGCGACGACTACGTTGCCCCATTCCACACACACTTCGTCATCGTCCTTGTCGGGTCCGTTAATCAAGGCACGATGCAAGCAGTTCGCTATGCACAAAGCCTGCGCCCAGACCGACTCATTGCGATCTCAGTCATTGAGCACGCAGAAGACCGCCAAAAGATTGACGAGGCTTGGATTAAGTACAACTTGTCGGACGTCGAACTGCAGACAATTACTTCTGAATATCGCGATCTCACCGAGCCGATCCTCATTCGAATTAACGAACTAGATGCCGAATACGACGATGACCTGATTACGGTCATCATCCCCGAGTTTGTTACCAGCGTGCGATCCCAATGGCTCCACAATCAATCGGCGCTTGCAATTAAGGCCCGTTTGTTGTTTAGGCCAAATACAGTTGTCACATCGGTGCCTATCGTCATTCCTTAAATTTTTGCGTAGTCTGACTACATGAAAATTGTGATCTCTGGAGCCAGTGGGCTCATCGGCAAAAGTCTCGTCTCACAACTGCAACAGCACGGCCATGACGTTGTGCGACTTGTTCGTCGCGCCGCCGTCACTGGTGAAATAATGTGGAACCCAAAGGCCGGTGAACTCAGTGCATCTGCTCTCGAAGGGACCGATGCTGTTATTCATCTTTCTGGTGCCGGCATCGGTGACAAGCGATGGACAGCGTCGTATAAGCGCGAGATTTTGGAGAGTCGCACTATCACCACCAATTTGCTCGCAACCACAATTGCCAGCATGAACCAAAAACCCTCAGTGTTTTTGTCGGGTTCGGCAATAGGCATTTACGGCCCGCGTGGCGAAGAGCAACTCACCGAGGTCAGCACCCATGGCACAAGTTTTCTTGCCGACGTTTGCGAGCAATGGGAGCATGAGGCAAAGCCTGCATTCGATGCTGGAGTTCGTACCGTATTGTTGCGCACCGGCATTGTGCTCACCCCGCAGGGTGGTGCGCTCAAAAAGCAACTGCCCTTATTTCAACTTGGTCTGGGCGGCAAGTTTGGCAATGGCAAGCAGTGGCAGAGTTGGATCTCGATTGATGACGAAGTCGGTGCAATCGAACACCTGCTGACTGCCAACGTAAGAGGCGCTGTCAACCTCACTGCGCCAAACCCGGTAACGAATGCCGAGTTCACGAGCACGCTCGCACGAGTTGTCAAGCGCCCAGCCTTTCTTCCAATCCCGCCGTTTGCACCGAAAGCAATACTTGGCGGAGAGCTTGCTGATGCATTGCTATTTACAGGACAACGAGTTATCCCTGTGGCGCTCAATGCCAGCGGTTACCAATTCGTGCATCCAACACTTGAAGTGGCCTTGCGCGCGTTGCTCAAAAAATAAACTAGGCACATGTTGCTCCCCGCTCAGGTCGATGTCGTTGTCATCGGCGCTGGTCTGTCTGGTCTGGCTGCTGCACGACAGATTCAACAGAGTGGATTGAGTGTTGTGATTGTCGAATCTTCGGATGCGGTCGGTGGACGTGTGCGCACCGACAACGTAGATGGGTTTTTGCTCGATCGCGGATTCCAAGTCTTGCTCACTGCGTATCCAGAACTCGCTACACAAGTCGACATGAATGCGCTCGACCTGCAAGCGTTCGACCC